>CAZFJU010000036.1:0-25135 GCA_964518995.1 uncultured Gammaproteobacteria bacterium | reverse complement strand
CGAGCGGCAGATCACCGTCGGCTCCGTCACCTATGCGCTGCCCCGCCTGTTCATGGTCATGGCGACGCAGAACCCGATCGAGCAGGAAGGCACGTATCCGCTGCCCGAGGCGCAGCTCGATCGCTTCCTTCTGCACGTGCTGGTCGGTTACCCGG
Source organism: uncultured Gammaproteobacteria bacterium (assembly GCA_964518995.1). Taxonomy (GTDB): domain Bacteria; phylum Pseudomonadota; class Gammaproteobacteria; order Steroidobacterales; family Rariloculaceae; genus ZC4RG20. Next base: position 24,980 of record CAZFJU010000036.1, on the reverse strand, counting down.
ATGCTGAAGGGGAGCGGGCGATTTTGGCGTTGAACCGTGCCGAGGCGCGCCGCCCGAGCGGCGATCGCGAGCTGTTCGCGGCTCCGCAGCCGCTCGCGGAGGAGGAGGTGCTCGACGCGCGGCATGCCGTGCTCGATCTCCACCTCGCCGAGCCGCTCGAGGAGTACATCGTGCAGATCGTCCTCGCGACCCGCGATTCCGCCCGCTACGGCGACGATCTGGCGGGCGTCCTGCAGTACGGCGCGAGCCCGCGCGCGACCATCGCGATCGATCGCGGGGCGCGGGCGCACGCTTGGCTCGCGGGCCGCGACTACGTGACGCCCGAGGATATCCAGGAGATCGCGCCGGACGTCTTGCGCCATCGCGTTTTGCTCAGCTTCGAGGCCGAGGCGGCCGGCCGGACGCCGGATGAGGTGATCGACGCGCTCCTCGGCCGGATTGGTGTGCCGTGACCGCCGTCGACGCCATCCGTCGCGCCGCTCGGCGCGAGCCGCCGCCGACTGCGTCCGCGGCTCCGGATCGCGTGACACTCGAGCGGCTGATTGCGCTGAAGGCGGGCGGCGAATCGTTGCGGCTCGCGATTCCGCGGGTGCGCGCACTCGGCGCAGGGGGGCATCTGTCGCCGCTCAAGGGCCGCGGCGTCGAATTCGACGAATCGCGCCCGTATCAGCCGGGCGACGATCTGCGTACGATGGATTGGCGCGTCATGGCGCGCACCGGCAAGCCGCATACGAAGGTGTTCCGCGAGGAGCGCAACCGCCCGGTAATCGTCTGGCTCGACCTGCGCGCGTCGATGATGTTCGGCACGCAAGGCGCGTTCAAAGCGGTTCGTGCCGCGGAGGCGGCAGCACTGGTCGCGTGGAGCGCGATCGCGAACGCTGATCGGCTCGGCGGGCTGGTGTTCTCGGACTCGGCGCATGAGGAGCGCCGGCCGCGGCTGGGCCGCCGCTCGGCGCTCACGTTGCTGCAGCTGATCGTGGACGAGGCGTTCTGGTCGGCGCAGGCGCCGAAATCGCCCGGCGACGCCGAGCACGCGCTCCAGCGGCTCACGCGAGTGGCTCGTCCGGGCAGCCTGCTGTTCCTGATCAGCGATTTTCGCAACCTCGGCGACGATGCGGAGCGCTATCTCCGCGAGCTCTCGCGCAGCGGTGACGTCAACCTGCTCCATGTGTTCGATCCGGTGGAGGCTGAACTTCCGCCGCCGGGCCGCTATCGAATCATCGTCGCCGGCAAGTCGATCACGATCGACACGTCGGATCCGGCCGTGCGCTCCAATTACCGGGCCGGGTTCGAGGCACATCGGGCCAAGCTGAGCGCGCTTGCGCGTTTGCCGGGCATCCGAGTCATCGATTGTGCGACGGACGAGGACCCGCGGGCGGTGCTCGCGAAGCGCTTTGGCGGCCGGTCGGTATGAGGCGGCCTGGACGAAGGCTTGAACGCAGGCTTGAGCCCGGGCTTGAACTTCGGCTTGAACTTCGGCTTGAACGATTATGGACATGACGAAACGGCGATGAATCCGGGCACCGATGTCGGCAGCTTGCCGCTCCGGGACATCCATCTCCCGGGCGCGGTGTCGTGGTGGCCGCCGGCGCCCGGCTGGTGGCTGCTCGCCGGCGCCCTGCTCGCCGCGCTCGCGTGGGTGCTGTGGCAACGCTATCGCTCGCGCCGCGTGCGCGCCGCGCTCGCCGCGATCCGCCGCATCCACGCGGAGCTCGACGCCGGCGCCGAGCCGGTGGAGTGCCTGCAGCAGCTCTCGGTGGTGCTGCGGCGCTTCGTGATGGCGGCCGCGCCGGCTGCGGACGCGCGCACCGTGCCGGGTCTCGTGGGGCGGCGCTGGCTCGAATATCTCGATGCGCATGGCGGCGGCACGAACTTTCGGGAGGGCCCAGGACGCATGCTGCTCGACGGCCCGTACGTGCCGCCTGCAACAATGCAGCGGGAGGAGGCGGCCGAGCTCGGGCGTCTTCTCGCCGGTTGGATCAAGACGCAGCGAGTCGGAGGCTAACGGCATGTGGACGCTTGCATGGTGGTGGATGCTGGTGCTGTTGCCGGTGCCGTGGCTGGTCCGGCGCATGCTGCCGCCCGCGTCCGCGGAACGGGATGTGGCGCTGATCGCGCCAGCCGCGAGCGCCTTCGCGACTCTCGCCGCGCCCGGGTCCGCGCGCGCCGTTTCCAACCATCGCCTGCTGGCCCTTTGGGCGATTTGGGCGCTCGCCGTGCTGGCGGTCGCCCGGCCGCAATTCGTCGGCGAGCCGACAGCCGTGCCGATGACGGGTCGCGACCTGCTGCTCGCCGTCGACCTGTCGGGCAGCATGGAGGAGCAGGATTTCCAGCTCGATGACCAGTGGGTCAATCGCCTGACGGCGACGAAAGTGGTGGCTGACGACTTCATCGCGCGCCGCATCGGCGATCGCGTCGGGCTGATCCTGTTCGGCCGGGAGGCGTATCTACAGACGCCGCTGACATTCGACCGCGAGACGGTGCGCACCCTGCTCGACGAGGCGGTGATCGGGCTCGCGGGCAAGGAAACGGCCATCGGCGATGCGATCGGGCTCGCGATCCGGACCCTCGAGGATGCCGGCGTCGAGGAGGGGCGGCGCGTGCTGATCCTGCTTACGGACGGCGCCAACACGGCAGGCGCCGTGGATCCGATGAAGGCCGCGGAGCTCGCGGCGCGGCGGGACGTCGTCATTTACACGGTCGGCATCGGCGCCGATGCGCTGATGGTGCGGTCGCTGTTCGGGCTGCGCCAGATCAATCCGTCCGCCGACCTGGATGAAAAGACCTTGACGACAATCGCCGAGCTGACCGGCGGGCGCTACTTCCGCGCGCGCGATACGCAGGAATTCGCAGAGATTTATCGGATCCTCGACGAGCTCGAGCCCGCCGAGTCGGAAGCGCAGGGCTATAGGCCGGTGAAAGAGCTGTTCTACTGGCCGCTTGGAGCGGCGGCGGGTCTGGTGTTCGCGGCGGCGCTCGGGTCGCTTGTCGCCGGCGCGCGGCGCCGATTTTTACCGGGGCGCGCGCATGCTTGATGATTTCCACTTTCTGCGCCCGGCGTGGCTGATAGCACTGCCGATCGGCGCGCTGCTGATCTACTACGCTTTCAAAGCCGAGACGAGCGGCGGCGCGTGGCGCCGGGTCGTCGATCGGGCGCTGCAGCCGCTCGTGCTGAGCGGGGCCGACCGTCATTCCGGGCACCGCGGGAGGCTGCTCGCGGTGCTCGCGGCGTGGGTGCTCGGCACCATCGCGCTCGCGGGCCCGACCTGGGAGCGGCTGCCGGTGCCTGCCTTCCGCTCCAACGAGGCCGTGGCGGTCGCGCTCGACCTGTCCCGCTCAATGGATGCGGCGGATCTCGCACCGAGTCGCATTACCCGCGCGAAGCTCAAGCTGCTGTCGCTGCTCGATCGCCGCGACGGTGGGCAGACCGGCCTCGTCGTTTTCTCCTCGCACGCGTTCACGGTCACGCCGCTGACCACCGATACGCGCACGATCTCATCGCTCGTCGCAGCGCTGACCACCGACATCATGCCGAGCTCCGGCAGCCGGCTCGCCGTCGGGCTCGAGAAAGCGGCATCGCTGCTGCGCCAAGGGAATGTGAGCGATGGTCGGATCGTGCTGATGACGGATGCGACTCCGACACGTGAGGATCTCGATCTTGCGGCCGCGCTCGCCCGGGAAGGCATCGAGATCAATGTGCTTGCGATCGGCACCGAGGACGGCGCACCGATCCCCGAGCGAGACGGCGGCTTTTTGACGGACGCCCGCGGCAACGTCGTGATACCGCGCCTGGAGGTCCGCGGGCTGGCGGCGCTCGCCGCTGCGGGCGGCGGGCGGTTCTCGATGCTGACCGCCGACGACGCGGATCTCGAGCGGCTCGAGCCGCCTGCGTCGTCGGGCGGGCTGCTCGAGTCGGAGGACACCGGGCAGATGGCCGATGTATGGCGGGATGCGGGGCCGCTCGCGTCCGTGCTGCTGCTGCCGTTCCTCGCGCTAGGCTTCAGGCGGGGCTGGATCGCAGCGGTGGCGGCGTGCGTGCTGCTGCCGATGCCGGAGGCGCGCGCACAGGTGCTGCAAGAAAGCGGGGCGGTCGAGGCAGAGGCGCGCGGCGGGGTGGGCGATTGGTGGTCGTCGCTGTGGAGCCGGCGGGATCAACAAGGCCTCGCGGCGTTGTCGGCGGAACAACCCGAGCAGGCCGCGCGCCTGTTCGAGGATCCTGAATGGCGCGCTGCGGCGCAGTACCGCGCCGGGGATTATTCATCTAGCGCGGGATCACTCGCGGGCTTCGACACGGCGCAGGCGCATTACAACCGCGGCACTGCGCTCGCGCGCGCGGGCGACATTGACGGAGCGATTGCGGCTTACGACCGCGCCCTCGAGCTCGAGCCTGAGCACGAGGACGCACGCTACAACCGCGACCTGCTGGAACAGTACCGGGAGCAGAATCCGCCGCCGGAGCCGTCGTCGTCCGACGATCAGCAGCAAGGCGAACAGACCCCGCAGCAAAGCGATTCGGGAGAAGCGCCGCAACAGGACGATGCGGGCGACGCCGGCGGTGAGCCTCAGCAGGCGCAGGATGGCTCGGAGACGCAGCCGTCCGACGGGGAGCCCGGCGATGACGGCGAGCAGGGCGATGCCGGCGAGCAGCTCGCCAATGCCGATCCGGACACGCCCGCGGATCGCGGCGAAGGGGAGGCGGACGCCGAGCCCGACGCGGCGCAGGCCGAGGCCGACGAGGCGGAGGACAACGCGTCCGCAGCGGAGGATCTCGAGCGCTGGGCGTCCGATCAGGCTGCCGAGCAATGGCTGCGTCGGATCCAGCAGGACCCGGGCGGTCTCTTGCGGCGCAAGTTCCTGTACCAGTACCAGCGGCTCGGCATCGATCAGGACGGCAACTACACCCGGTCGCGCGACGAGGCCGAGCCGTGGTGATGACCGTCGTGCGGCGCGCGTCGCTGTCCTTGTTGATGTGGATCGCGATCGCGGCCGGCGCGCTCGCGCAGGACGTCGAGATCGTCGCGAGCGTCGATCGGTCCGAGCCGCATGTGAACGAATCGTTTACCTATGTGCTGCGTGCGGAAGGCCGGGTTCGTGGCCAGCCCGAGATTGCGCCGCTGCTCGAGCTGTTCGACCTATTGTCGTCGTCGGAATCGACGCGCATCCAGATCGTGAACGGCCGTGCAGAGCAGATTGTAGAGTGGATCTATCAGCTGATGCCGAAGCAGGCCGGCAGCGCGCTGATCCCGCCGATCGAGGTAGGCGGCGAATTCTCGAACCCGGTCGAAATTGAGGTACGGGCGGCGAGCGCGCAGACCGATGCGCCGGGCGAGATTTTTCTCGAGGTCGAGGTGTCGCCGGAACGAGCGTACGTGCAGTCCCAGGTGGTGTACACGTTGCGGCTTTTCGTCGGCACGGTGACCGGCCGGGCGACGATCACGCCGCCGCGCATCACAGGCGGTGAGGCGATCATCGAGCGCCTGGGCGACGATCGCGAATATCGCGCGACCCGCGGCGACCGCGACTTCACAGTGCGCGAGCGGCGTTTCGCCATCTTTCCGCAGCAGGCCGGCCCGATCACGATCGAACCGGCGATTTTTGAAGCGATGGTGATTCCTGCGCGCGGCTTCTCGCGCGTGCAGCGCTTCGAGTCGGATCCGGTCGCGCTCGACGTCCGCGCGGCCGTACAGCCGCCGGCGTCGCATCCGCGCGCCGCCTGGCTGCCCGCGCGCCGCCTCGAGCTTCGCGAGCGCTGGAGCAGCGATCCGCCCGAGCTCGTCGTTGGCGTGCCGACGACGCGCACCCTCACGATCGAGGCGGAAGGGCTGCTCGAGACCCAGCTGCCGGAGCTCGTCCTCGAGTCGGCCTCCGGCGTGCGCATGTACGCGGACCGTCCGGAGCTCGACCGCACCGTGACCGGCGATGGGCTCACGGCACGGCGCGTCGAGCGTTACGCGGTGCTGCCGCAGGCGCCGGGCGAGGCCGAGGTGCCGGGCGTCGAGCTGCCGTGGTTCAACGTCGAGGACGGACGCTGGGAAATTGCCTCGGTGCCGGCGCGCGCGATCGAGGTCAAGCCCGGGGAGACGCCGCCCGCGCCGCCGCCAGTTCCGGAACCGCCGGCCGCCGAAAGCCCGGCGGCGACGCCGGAGATGGCACCGGCCAGCAATCCATGGCCGCTCGTCAGCGCGGTGCTCGCGACCGGGTGGCTCATCACGCTGTTTCTTTGGGCGCGATCAAAACGTGCCGAGCGCGTTCCGGCCCCTGCCGAGCGCACTGCGCCCAAGGGGCGAAGCGCGCGCGCATCGATGAAGCAGCTGCACGCGGCATGCGAGCGCAACGATGCCGAAGCGGCCCGAGCGGCGTTGCTCGACTGGGCCAGTGCGCGCTTTACTGACGATCCGCCGCGAACGCTTGGCGCGCTGGCCGCGCGAATGTCGTCGGAGGCGGCCGCGGCGATCTTCGAGCTCGAAGCCGCCCTGTACGCGCAAGGCGAGCGGGGCTGGGGCGGTGCGAAGCTCGCGGCGGCCGTCGGCGCCTACGACGTCAGCGCGCGGCGCCCGCCGCGTCGGGCGGAAGATCCGTTGCCGCCGCTGTATCGCTGAGCGCGGAATGTGACCTGAGTGGCCGCAAGTCTCGGACGCTTCGTGCATTCTGCCGCGAAACGAGCTCATCCGATTGAACAGAATGCAGCTGCCCGCTTTCGATCGCGCCAATGTCAGATCACCGTATGCCGTTCAGCTGAATCGCGGCTTTGAACGGCTCCGGTTCGACCGGCTGCTCGAGAAGGAATTTCGCGACGCTTTCAGTGCCCAGAGCTGGCCGCGCGTGCGGCTCGCGGTGCTGATTGCGTTCGTGCCGCTGTGCGCCGTCGTGCTGATTCAGCTGTTCGTCGATAATCCGACGCGCGGGTTGAGCTTGCCGCGCGTCGCCGTGCTTTTCCCGCTGCTGGTCACGACGGCCGGGGCGTTACACATCCCGGCCGCGAAGCGCTATCACTCGGCCATCGCGGCGGCGAGCGTGCTCCTTGCCGGGTTGCTCGTCACATACTTCGCGCATACAGGGTCCACGACGAGCGGACCGAACCTCCTCGGCGCGCAGATGCTTGTGATGCTGTTTGCGTGTCTGTTTCTCGGGTTGCTGTTCAACGTGGCGGCGGTGGTCGGCACGATCCTGTTTGCCGCGCATCTGCTCGCGAGCGTGGTGGTCGGCGTGTCGTTCAGCGAGATGGCGTACAGCGCGGCGCTGCTCGGCAGCGCCACGTGCGCGGCGCTGGCGACCACCTACAAGCTCGAGCATGTGATCCGGACCAGTTTTCTCGAAACACGCCTGCTGCATGAGCTCGCCGAGCGCGATGGCATGACTGGTCTCTACAATCGGCGAATGTTCGACGACTACGCCAAGCGCGTGTGGCGGCAGTCGCAGCGCGAGAGCCAGCCGTTCACGATCGTCATGGTCGATATCGATGATTTCAAGGTCTACAACGATCTCTACGGCCACCAGGCCGGCGACGATACGCTGAAGAAGGTGGCCGAGACGATCGCGAGCTGCGCCAAGCGGCCGTTCGACTTCAGCGCGCGCTACGGCGGCGAAGAATTCGTGCTGTTGCTCTACGGCTCGCCGAGCGACAGCGACTATGCGCACGGCCTCCCCGAGCAGATCCGCCGCGCCGTGCTTGCGCTCGGTATTCCGCACGCCGGATCAGCCGGCGCCGGTGTCGTCACGGTGAGCATCGGCGTCGCGATCGTCGATCCGGCGGCGGGCCGAAGCCTCGCCGGCGCGATTCAGATCGCGGACGAGGCGCTGTACGAAGCGAAGCAGGCGGGCCGCAACCGCGTCGTCTTCAAGACGGCTTTCGATGCCCAGGCGGAGACCGGCAACTTCCGGGCGCCGGCTCGGAGCGTCGGTTGAAAGGGTCGCGCGACTGTTATTGCCGCGCTACCACTTGCCGACGTTCGGCATCGATGCCCACGGCTCCTGCGTCGGCAGCGCGGCGCCTTTCTGCAGCAGCTCTATCGAAATGTTGTCCGGCGAGCGTACGAACGCCATGCGGCCGTCGCGCGGCGGCCGATTGATCGTTACGCCCGCGTCTTTCAGGCGCTGGCAGGTGGCGTAGATATCGTCGACCTCGAACGCGATGTGCCCGAAGTTGCGGCCCTCGGTATATACCTCGGGATCCCAGTTGTATGTCAGCTCGATCGCGCATTCCTCCTGCCCTTCGGGCGCAACGAACACCAGCGTGAATCGGCCGGCCTCGTGATCGGTGCGTCTGATCTCTTTGAGGCCGAGCTTGCGGCAGTAGAAATCCAGTGACTCGTCGAGGTCGCTGACGCGCACCATCGTATGCAGATAACGCAAAGCCAAACCCTCCATGCCGGCCACCTGCGGCTCGGCTGTTATTGTGGCCACACCTCACAGGACTATACATTCTACGGTTTGCGCGCCCGAACGCCGTCGCCTTGACCACGCCACGAATCGTCTTCGTCCCCGGCATGAAGCCGAAGCCCCCGCAGCGGCCGCATAAGCGGGAGTTGCTGCGCACGGTCGTCGCCGGCCTCGCGTGGACGTGCCCCGAGGCGGCGCGCCTGCTGCGCGACAACGAGGACCTGTTCACGCTCGTGTCGTGGACCCATCGCTTCTATGGCTGCTATCGCGACGTCGCGCTCGATATCGCGGGTGTCGAGCGGCTGCTGCACGAGCCCGAGCCGACCGCCGAGGACCGCCGCGAGATCGACTCCGCGGCGCGCAGAGTTCGCCGGCTTTGGCATCTCGTCGGCGATGCGCTGCCCTTCCTGGGCCGGCTGGTCGCGCGTCCCGAGCTGCGGCTGACGATGACGGAGGTGCTGCGCTATTTTAATGACGATGACGGCGTCGCCAGCGAGATTCGCGAATTGCTGAAGGCCGTGCTCCAGCAGGCGTGGCAGGCGGATGAGCGGGTGTTGCTGATCGGCCATAGCCTGGGCTCGGTTATTGCGTATGACGCCCTATGGGAGCTGTCGCACGAGGATCGCGACAGTCGACGCGTCGAGCTGTTCATGACGCTCGGCAGCCCGCTCTCGACGCGCTTCATACGGCGATCGTTGCGCGGCGCGGACCGTGACGGCGCGGAGCGCTTCCCGACCAACATCGACCGCTGGGTCAACTACGCGGCAAAAGGCGAATTGACCGCGCTGCGCCCGATGCAGCCGTACTATTCGCGCATGCTCGCCACCAGCGGCGGCCTCGAATCGATCGAGGACGAGCTCGAAATCTACAACCACTTTCGCGGGCCGCGCGGTCTCAATGTGCATATGTCGTACGGCTATCTGATCAATCCGGCCGTCGCGAGCCGCATCGGCGAATGGCTATTGACGCCAGCGCAAGAGGATGCGTCTGCGGTGCGAGCGGCCGTGGAGCTGCCCAGCTCCTGATGCGCTGCCGCGTGCCCGTGCCGCTTGCCGCAGGCGAAGCGGCCGGCGGGGCGGATGCCGTTATTGCAGCTGCGGCTGAATCCTGATGTCGATGCGCCGATTGCGCTCCCGCCCTTGAGCCGTCTCGTTGTTTGCGATCGGGCGGGTTTCGCCGTAGCCGATGGCGCTCAGACGAAACGCCGGCACGCCGAGCTCCTCGGTCAGATAGCTGCTGACGGACTCGGCCCGACGGCGTGACAGCGCCAAGTTGAGCTCATCGCTGCCGTAGGAATCCGTATGTCCCTCGATCACGGCCTGTGAGCTTGGGAAGACATCGATTGCCTGCCGCACGATCTCGAGCAGGCCGCGATGCGCTTCGTCGACGTCTGCCTGCCCGCTGGCGAATGTCAAGCCAACCATGCGCAATACGATTTCATTGTTTTCTCGGGAGACGCGCGCCTGATCGCGGCTGAACAGCTGCTCGACGGTGGCGAATTGCTGGCGTACGCGCTCTTCGGCCTCGAGTCTTTGAATCAATGCGACCCGCTCTTGTGAAACGCCGCCGAGACGTTCGTCCAGCTCGCGGATCTCCTCCTCCAGATCGTTGACCCGCGCGCGGCTGGTCCGCAAGTCGAGCTCGTACTCGAGCTGCTGCTCGCGCAAGTCTTCGATGTACGCGACGAGGTCGCTCGCGATCGGCTCCACGCCGCGGTCGAGGCTTGCCGCCATGTCGGCCGCCGCGGCGACCTGGATCAAAGGCTCCTCGTACGCGAGAATCACGTCCTCGAGCTCCCAGCCGGAGTCGCGCATCGTGCGGATGCGCTCGGCGAGATGGATGGCGTGGCGGGCTTCGTAATTGGCCTGCTGCGCGAGACTGCGCGGCAGGTCTGTGTCGTAGCGGTTCTCGTTGAGCTCGAGCTCGGCGCGCTCGAGCAGCTCGCGTGCGCGCGCGAGTGTTTTCGGCGCATAGCGCTGCACGCGCGCCTGCTCCGCCTGTGCGAGCAGCGCGCGGGTCTGACTCAGATACTGTGCCTTGATCGCCGTCAGCTCGGCATCGCGATAAAGCGTCTCCGCTTCCTCGCCGCGATTACGCGCGCCGCGGAGATCTCCGGCTTCGAGCCGGCGCATTGAGTTTCTGAATACCTCCTCGGCGCGCGTCCACGGCGATACAGCGAATGTCTCTGCGCTGGCGTTCCGTGCGTCGTCCCGCGTTTTCAGCAGCGAAGCGAGCGTGATCTTGGCGATCGCCGCGGCCTCCGTCGCGGCATTGAAGGCCTGCGCGGCATCGGCCAGCCGATTGCGGATCCGATCGATATTGCGGCCGCGTGCGAGGTCCGTTTCGGCCGAGCCGAAGGCTGCGACGCCGCGCTCGAAGGCGTTGGGCGCCAGCAGCTCCGCAGAGGCTGCGACAGCGGCCGCACGCGCGGCTTCGGCCTCGGCGAACAGCGACGAGCGCGAATCCTCCTGCGCGGCGAGCGGGATCGCAAGCAGCAGTGCGACGAGCGAGAGGAAAAATATTCTCATGGATATCTCGCGATCAACCCTAGAACACTCCACGCGGCGATCCTTCGCCTCGACGCCGATACCTTACCGTAGTTGCGCGAGAGATCGCCAAGGCGCAGGTGCCGGACAGCGCGCCGCGCAGTGCCCGGGAGACGTACCTGTTCAGACTGTGGACATGTTCACAGAAGGTTCAGGCGCGCTTTTCTACAGTTCAGCCATGGGCGTCAAGTATTACACCCACTTCGTTCTGACCGGCTCGTCCGGCGACGGCGATCAGGAGTTCAGCGGAGTGGTAGAGGTCAACCAAGCCACGGAACGTCGTTACGGGGTGAAGGAGATCGAGGCCTTGCTGGCCCGCAACTTCGACCTTCAGTCCAACGACGTCCGCGTGATCAACTGGGCTCGTCTGCAGTAGGCCGGCGTCGCGCAGGTGTCGGGAGCGACCGATGCAACCGCCTTTGCGCCAAGCCTGAGCGCTAGCCCGTCATAGCCGCTGCTCGTCGCGATCGAGCGCGGCACGTGTTTCCCCCTGTGCATTTTGCCCGGCCTCAGCGCCGGGTTTTTTTTGTTTCGCTGGAAGCCCTGCGACGCGTCGGCATCTACCGGCGCTCGATCAGGCTCGCCAGGAGCCGCCCGCTAAGACAGGATGGACAGGGCCTATCAGTATCACCCAATGCCACGCAAGACTGTTCGCAAACTCGCGAACAGTATATGCATGCCGGAGCAAAATTCCCTCGGTTGATTCATTGAAACCGCTGATTAGCAGCCGAATTATTCGAGGCGCTCGCTCCGCGTCTGCGGGCGGCGAACGAGCGGCTGACGGTGCTGGTTGCGCCGCAAGCCGTGGACCACCCCACTGCACGGGAGGCCGCGCCCCTCGCCGCGCTGCGCGAGCTTGGCATTGAAGTCCTGGGATACGACGTCGTGGGGCGCGGTAGCGGACAGCCTGTGTTCGACGAGCAGTACGAGGTCCGCGGACTGTTGCGCGGCCAGACCGGCAGTGGACGTCGAGGAATATCTGCGCGCGCGACTAGGCTGGCAGCCTACGGCATTCCGACCGTGTGGGCGCGCGGTTTCGCGGCGCATTACCCGCGGTTCGGAAACCGTGAGATACTGGCCGCCGTGAGCCAAAAGTTCAGTAGCGTCCGCGACGAGCTCCGCGCCATTCCTGTCGTCGTAACGGGCGCCAAATACCGCACGGCGCAAGGTTTCTCGGCCATCAAGAACGGCGTCAAGTCGCGCGACGATCGCCGTGAGCGTGGGTCCCTGCCAAAACCGCCGTGGCTTCGCGCGAAGCTGCCGTCGGGCGCGCGCTACGAGGCCGTGAGAGGCACGGTCCGCCACCATCGGCTCGCGACCGTATGCGAGGAGTCGATGTGCCCGAACATCGGCGAATGCTGGTCCAATGGCACGGCCACGATCATGGTCATGGGCGCCGTGTGCACGCGCGCCTGCCAGTTCTGCGCGGTCGATACCGGCAATCCGCGTGGCTGGCTCGACCCGGAGGAGCCGGCGAACGTGGCCCGCTCCGTCGAGCTGATGGGGCTCAAGTATGTGGTGCTGACCTCCGTCGATCGCGACGATCTGCCGGACGGCGGAGCGGCGCACTATGCCGCCTGTGTACGCGCGATCAAAACGGCCACCCCGGCCACGGCCGTCGAGGCGCTGACGCCCGACTTCTGCGGCCGGCAGCGAGACGTTGAAACCGTGGTCGACTCGGGCCTCCAGGTGTTCGCGCAGAACGTCGAGACCGTCGAACGGCTCACGCACGTCGTCCGCGATCCGCGCGCCGGGTACGGGCAGACGCTGGCCGTGCTCGAGCACGCGAAGCGTTATCGTCCGGACGTGCTGACCAAGACCAGCCTGATGCTCGGTCTCGGCGAGCGCGGCGACGAGATTCTTCGCACGCTCGACGATCTCGCCGGCGTCGGCGTGGATATCGTCACCTTCGGCCAATATCTCCGCCCGACTCCGAATCACTTGCCCGTCGAGCGCTACGTCACGCCCGAGGAGTTCACGCAGTACCGGGAATGGGGCCTCGCGCGCGGCTTCTTGGAAGTGGTGTCCGGTCCGCTCGTCCGCTCGAGCTATCGGGCGGATCGCGTGTTCGAGCACGATAACGTCGGGTTGTGAGCGAGCTCGCCGCCGATTACGCGCTGTTCGTCGCGCAGCTCGTCACCGTGCTGGGCCTGCTGCTCGTCGCCGCCGTGCTGCTGATCGGCCTCAGCAGGCGGGGCGCGCATTCCGAAGGGCTCGAGGTGCGGCATCTCAACCGTCAGCTCGAGCAGCAGGCGGACGTGCTGCGCCGCGCCGTGCAGGGTAAGGACCGCTTCAAGAAGCTGCTGAAGACCCGGGCCAAGGCCCGCAAGAAGGAGCGGCGGGAGGACGACGCCCGCGGCCGAATTTTCGTCATCGACTTCAAGGGCGACCTGCGTGCCAGCGCGGGGCAATCGCTGCGGCACGAGGTGTCGGCCGTGCTCGCCGTGGCGGAGGAGCGCGATACCGTGCTCGTGCGCATCGAGAATTCCGGCGGCACGGTGCATGACCACGGCTTCGCCGCGTCGCAGCTGATGCGGATCCGCAAGCAGCGTATCCCGTTATACGTGGCCGTTGACAAGGTTGCCGCCAGCGGCGGCTATCTGATGGCCTGCGTCGCAGACAAGATCATTGCCGCGCCGTTTGCGATCGTTGGCTCGATCGGCGTGCTTGCGCAGTTACCGAACTTCCATCGGCTGCTCGAAAGCAAAGGTGTCGACTTCGAGCAGATCTCCGCCGGCCGGTACAAGCGGACCGTGACGATGTTCGGCAAGAATACCGACGAGGACCGCGAGAAACTCAAGGAAGAGCTCGTCGAAGTGCATGATCTGTTCAAGCGGCAGATCGTCGATCATCGGCCGCAGGTCGACGTCGACACCGTCGCGACGGGCGAGCACTGGTACGGCGCGAAGGCGCTCGAGATGAAGCTCGTCGACGAGATCGCCTCGAGCGACGACTGGCTGCTCGCCGCGGCACGCGAGCGAGAGGTTTATCAGGTCACGTACAAGCGTCGCCGCAACTTCTCCGAGCGCATGCTGGGCGGCGTCGAAAGCGTCCTCTCGCGTTGACGGGCATCCGCACACCGTTGCGGCGGTTGACGCCTTTCCTCGAGCGTGAACGGCCGCGGCGCACGCTATTCCGCGCTCCGGCAAGACCGGTATACTTCGCGCTCATGGCGCGCATTCCAAGAATCGCTCTCGGCAGCCTGCTGGGACTATCTGCTTTCGTCGCCGCCGGCTGCGCTCTCGTCTCGCCGCCCGAGGACGCTGCGGAACGCGCCGTCAATATGGCCGTGCCCGATCCGGCCGCGCCGCGGCTGGCGCCGCTCGATTCGCTGCACTTCGCCGCCGTCGATGCCTCCACGGAAAGGGTCGGCGACGTGCAGGTGCTGTTCACGCGCTACGAGAATACCTTCGTGCAGATCGCACGCGAGTATGGCCTCGGGAACAACGCGCTGCGCAGCGCGAATCCTTCGGTGGACCATTGGTTGCCGGGCGAAAGCACGCCGGTTTATCTGCCGACCAGCGCCATACTGCCGAGCGCGCCGCGCGAAGGCATTGTGGTCAACCTGCCGAGCATGCGGCTCTATCTGTTCGAGCGCGCGGACGGCGACGCAGCGGCGATCACCACGTATCCGATTGGCATCGGCCGCGAGGGCTGGGCGACGCCAGCGGCGGAAGCCACGGTGACCGAGAAAATCATCGATCCGACCTGGTATCCGCCGATCTCCGTTCGTCAGGACCACGCCGCGCGCGGCGATCCTCTTCCGTCCATCGTGCCACCGGGGCCGGATAATCCGCTTGGGCGGCATGCCATGATCTTGTCGCTGCCGGGCTATCTGATTCACGGCACGAACCGGCCGGCCGGCGTCGGTTTGCGCGCGAGCGCCGGGTGCATCCGGCTCTATCCCGAGCATATCGAAGCGCTGTTCGACCGCGTGCCGCGCGGCACGCCCGTCCGCATCGTCGATCAGCCGGCACTGGCGGGTTGGCACGATGGCGAGCTGTATCTCGAGGTGCACGCGCCGCTCGAGGAAGACGAGCGCGAGCTCGCGGCGGAAGCGGCCGCTGTCATCGCTGCGGCGCTCGAGCGCGCCGGGCGCGATGACTACGCGATCGATGCCGACGCGGTGGCCGTGATCATCGCCGAGCAGCGCGGTATTCCGTTGCCGATCGGCGTGCAGTCCCGCTCGCCTGCCGAATACCTTGCCGCGGCAAGAGTCATCGAGAACACGGTCGAGAGCCCGGCGCAAACCTCAGGCGCCGAAACGGCGGCTGCGATCGAGCGGTGACACGCAGCGGTTGACCCAACGACCGTCAACACACGGTCGATATCCGTTGCCGCTGCATGCCCGCTCGAGGTTTCGCTTCGCCCGCCGCGCTACTCCTCCGTCGCCGGCCGGAACTGCGCTTCGAGCTGCTTCTGCACGTTCGGCGGCGCGACGGAATAATGGTCGAATTCCATCGTGAAGGAACCTTCGCCGCCGGTCAGCGATTTGAGCGTCGTCTGATACTCGCCCATTTCGGCCAACGGGACCTCCGCCTGGATGCGCGTTCGGCCTCGTGACAGGACGTCGTTGCCATTGATCCGCCCGCGGATGCCGGACAAATGACCGGTAATCTCACCGACGCAGCGCGATGGCGCGGTGATTTCGAGCTTGGCGATCGGCTCGAGGACGATGGCGCCGGCTTTTTGAATGGCATCGATGAACGCGCGCTTGCCGGCCGTGATAAATGCAACTTCCTTCGAATCGACCGGATGGTGCTTGCCATCGTATACGCTGACGCGAACGTCCTCGAGCGGATAACCTGCGATGGCGCCCGCGGACAGCACCTGCAGGATGCCCTTCTCTACGGCCGGGATGAACTGGCTCGGAATCGTGCCGCCGACGACCTCATTCACGAACTCGAAGCCCGTGCCGCGCGGCAACGGCTCGACGCGAAGATAGACCTCGCCGAACTGGCCGGCGCCGCCAGTCTGTTTCTTGTGACGGTGGTGGCCCTCTGCATTTCTCGTGATCGTCTCGCGATACGCGATTTTCGGCGGCCGCGTCTTCAGGTCGAGACCGAATTCGTCCTTGATACGTTCGAGCACGAGCCGCAGATGCAGCTCGCCCATGCCGCGCAGCACCGTTTCGTTGGTCTGTGCATCGTGCTCGAGCACGAGGCTCGGATCTTCGGCCGCGAGCTTGTGCAGCGCGTCGGACAGCTTCTTCTCCTGACCGTGCTGCTCGAGCTCGAGAGCGAGCCCGTACATCGGCGGCGGCAGCGCGACGGACTTGAGGCGGACCTCGTCTTCGTCATGGCTCGAGTGGAGCACATCGTCGAACTGTACCTGCTCGATCTTTGCCACCGCGCAAAGCTCGCCCGCCGTGGCGCGCGCAATCTCCTCGAGGTCCTTGCCTTGCACGCGGTAGAGGTGCGCGATCTTCACGGCCTTGCGGCGGTCGCCGATGAATACTTGATCGCCCGCGCGAATCCGCCCCTGGTGGACGCGAAAGGTAGCCAGCCGACCGACGTACGGATCGACGTTGACCTTGAACACATGGCCGAGGAAATGCGCGTCGCTGTTCGTGGGGTCGATCTTCACGGGCGTGCCGGTGGCGGTCGAGAAGAACTCCGGCGGGTTACCTTCGAGCGGGCTCGGCATCAGCTGCGTGAAGACTCGCAGCAGCTGGCGCAGCCCGGCGCCGGTTTCGGCGGAAACGAAGCAGACCGGGATCAAGTGGCCGCGGCGCAGCGCGCGCTCGAACGGATCGTGCAGTTGCTCCAGTGAAATCGCCGAGCCCTGCTCGAGATAAAGCTCCATCAGATCGTCGTCGAGCTCGATGACTCGATCCATGATCTCGGTATGCGCGGCCTCGACGCTCGAGAAATCCGGCGTCTCGTCCGCCGGCTCGAAGAAACAGTCTGCGACCGCTTGGCCGCCCCGCGCCGGCAGGTTGAGGGGCAAACACTGCGTGCCGAATGTCTCGCGGACCTGCGCGAGCACACCGGCGAGATCGGCGCCCTCGACGTCAATCTTATTGACGATGATCAGCCGGCACAGCCGGTGCGTGCCGGCGTAGCGCAGCACTCGGCGCGTGACGAGCTCGACGCCCGTCTGCGCGTTGATCACCGCGGCGGCCGTGTCGACGGCAGGCAGCACCGCAAGCGTACGGCCGACGAAATCCGGATAGCCTGGAGTATCGAGCAGGTTGACGAGCACGCCGCCGTGCTCGAGATGGCAGGTGGCGACATCGAGCGAGTGCTTGAGCCGTTTCTCCTGCTCGGCGAAGTCGCAGACAGTGGTGCCTTTAGCGATGCTGCCCGGTTCCCGTATCGCCCCGGCCTTCGCCAGCAGCGCTTCGACGAGCGTCGTCTTCCCGGAGCCTGCGTGGCCTACGATCGCAATGTCGCGAATGTCGGCGGCTTCGAAGGCTTTGTGCGTCTGCGCCATGAACTACCCCCGGGTCGATTACGAGGAGTCGCTGCCGGATCTATCCTACCGATATCGGTAGGGCCGTGCACGACAGGCAGCAGGCAGGGCGGGGCATTCGGCCGGTCCGGCCGCACGCCGAGGCTGTTCGTCGGGTTCGGACTGTGACAACCTACGGCGTCACAAGCGACATTCGGAGCTGCGTGGTGCGCGAGCGCGCGGGGCAGCAATGGGCGGGCGCAAGTTAGGCCGCTCCGTGTAATTGAGGAAGCTCGATGACGACAAGTCGGCCTCGCGAAGGCGCCAAACTCGATCCGATCAAGGTTCTGTGCTGGCTCGGCCTGGCGCTGTATCTCGGTCTGAAGGTCTGGGCCCTTTTGCAAGGCGCCACCCTGCGCGAGGTCTTTGATTTCGCGAACCCCTCGCTCGCAGGCCTCGCCGCGGGCGCTTGTGTGCTGGGGCTCATCCTGCGCTCGCCGCGGATTCGCCAGTCGGCCACGATGATCGAGGGCAACGAGACGCGCGCCGTCGCGCTGTCCTTCTTGTTCGTGTTCATCCTCATGGCGGCCTATTACATTCTGCGCCCCGTGCGGGACTCGATGGCGAGCGACTGGACGGACTCCGAGATCGCCGTGCTATGGAATATCCAGTTCTTTTTGAGCACGGCGGTCGTCGCACTGTACGGCCTCGCCTGCTCCAAGATCAGCTTTCGCTGGCTCGTGCCGGCCGTTTATATCTTCTTCGCCGTGACATTCGTCGCGTTCTACTTCGGCTCGCAGTTCGTCACGGGCCGTGTGCTGCTCAATAAGACGTTCTACATCTGGGTCAGCCTGTTCAGCCTGTTCCATGTGTCCGTGTTCTGGAGCTTCATGGCCGATCTGTTCACGAAGGAGCAGTCCAAGCGGCTGTTCGCCTTCATCGCCGCCGGTGCGAGCGCCGGCGCTGCGGCGGGGCCGTTGATGGCGGCCGTCCTCGTGATGGGCGTCGGCAACGACAACCTGATGCTCCTTGCCGCCGGCATGCTGGCCCTCGGGACGCCGCTGATCTTTTACCTGCAGCGCTTGAAGATCACCGAGCTCGGCAACGAGGCCGTGCACGCCGATCTCAGCGCAGCCCGCCTCGGCGGCAAGTGGTGGATGGGTTTCAAAGACTTTGTGACCAACCCGTTTCTGCTCGCAATTGGGGCGTTCATCCTGCTCTATACGGCCATCAGCTCGTTCGTGTATTTCGAGCAGACGAATCTGCTGCGGGCGTATGCGGCCGAAGAACGTACCGCGATCCTCGCGTCGCTCGCGGCGGTCGTGAATATTCTGACGTTCGGTTTGGGCCTGTTCGTGACGGGCCGGCTCGTCACCCGGCTCGGCATGCCGGCCACTCTTGCGCTGATGCCGATCATCATCTGCGCCGGTCTACTGATCCTCGCGTTCGCGCCAATTCTGACGGTCCTGCTCGTGCTGCAGGTGACGCGGCAAGCCGGCAACTACGGTGTCACGAGGCCGGCTCGCGAGATGCTGTTCACGAGCGTCGACCGCGAGACACGCTTCAAGGCCAAGCCGGTCATCGACGTCGCGGTCTATCGCGGCGGCGATGCGATCTGGGGCAGCACGTTCGCGATGTTCACGGATGTTCTGGGCTTCGGCATGGCAGCGATGGCCGCGATCGGGGCCGGGATTGCAGCCGTCTGGGCCGCGGCGGGCGTCTATCTCGGTAGAGTCTTCAATCGCCGCGATGGCGCGACAGCCGAGGTGCCGGGCCCGGTCCGCGGAGCCGAGGCCGCCGCATGACGCGTCGGCCGGCCGTCGCGCTCAGCGGTAGCCGAGCAGGCGCTTCAGCCCGATGAACGCAGGCAGCGGGTCGGTAATGACGAAGGTCGGGATGCGCTCCATGTACCATCGGTAGCGGCCCTTCGCTTCGAAGCGGGCGCGAAACTCCGACTCGCCAAACGCGTCGAGGAAGCGCGGCACAATACCGCCGGCAATATAAATGCCGCCGAGCGCGCCGACCGCCAGCGCCATATTGCCGGCAACTGTGCCGAGCATCGCGAAGAACATCGCGCGCGTCTGGGACGCGACCGGCTCGCCGCGCTCGGCAAGTGCAGTGACCTCTTGCGGCGTCGACACGTGCGCGCGGTGCCCGGTACGCCGGCCGATGGCCTGGTAAAGGTTCACGAGGCCGGGCCCGGACAACGCGCGTTCGATCGAGCAGTGGCCGAATTCGTCGCGGATCAGCTCGATGATGCCCGCTTCGGCCTGATCGGCGGCCGCAAGCGTCTGATGTCCGCCTTCCCCTTGGATGACCGCCCACGAATCTGCAACCGGCACGACGCTCGATATGCCGAGTCCGGTGCCGGGGCCGAGCGCGGCCATTGGCGTGTGCGCGATCGGCGCGCCGCCGCCGATTTTCACGACATGCTCTGGTCCGAGCGCCGGCAGCGCCCACCCGATAGCGGCGAAATCGTTGATCAGCGTGAGGTGCTTGACTTGGAGCGTCTCCGCCAACGCGGCCCGGCTGAAATGCCAGCCGCGGTTCACCATGTCGATCTGGTCGCCGACGATCGGCGCCGCGATCGCGATGGCTGCACGCCGCGGCTGATCGCTCGCCCGGCGCTGGCCGAGATAGGTCGTGAGCACGTGCGCGACGCTTTCGAAACTTTCGTTAGCGAAAAATTCCAGAGCGTGCACGTGGCCTTTGTCGTCGACCAGCCCGCAGCGCGTGTTGGTCGCACCGATGTCCGCGATCAAGTCCAAGGCGGAGGATCCCTGTGACGAGCAGATGCTGATGATAGCCGCATTCCGGGCCCGGACGGGGCGCGCCCGTGTTCGCCCGGGGCTGCGTTGCGGGGCGGTGGCCATTGAAAACGTGCAGCATCGTGCCCGGGTCCCGGTCCCGGTGGCCTGGCCGAGCGGGGCGTGCAGTGCCGCTACGCGTTCAGATCCGGGATTCGGTCGCTTTCCAGCTGCGCGATCATGTCTTTCAGCAGTAGCTTTCGCTTCTTTAGGCGGCGAAGCGTGATCTGATCGACATAGGGATCGAGCGCTAGACGGGCGATGACCTCATCCAGGTCATGATGCTCTGTGCGTAGCTGACTGAGCCGCTCGTTGGTTCGACGCGTTTCGACGATGACGTTGCTCACCACGATTAGCTTCGACGATTAGCTTCGTAGAGGCGCCAGCCAGTCGCGTGTTTTGCTGCCAACCGCCAGGAAATGTGGGTTCAGCAGACTCTCCTCGCGGTTGTAGCGGAGCGGCTGGCCATCCACGTCCATCATAACTCCGCCGGCGCCGTCGAGAACAGCGTGTGCAGCGGCCGTATCCCACTCGGACGTCGGCCCGAACCGCGGGTAGATGTCCGCTTCGCCTTCGGCGACCAGGCAGATCTTCAACGAGCTACCCATCGGCTTCAGCACGTGCGGGCCAAGCGCCTCGAGATAGTGCTCGAGCAAGCCTGCGCTCGCGTGGCTACGGCTACCGACCACGCGCAGCGGCTCTGCGCCCGGCGCCGCGACGCGAATCGCTCGTTTGGCGCCGCGGGAGTCGCGCCGCCAAGCGCCGCCGGCGGCTGTTCCGCCGAAATATTCCCGTCCGAGCGCAGGAGCGAGCACGACGCCGAGCACCGGGGCATGATCGTCGACGAGCGCGATATTGACGGTGAATTCGTCGTTGCGCTTGATGAATTCCTTGGTGCCGTCGAGCGGGTCGACGAGCCAGTAGCGCCGCCACGCAAGGCGGTGCTCATCCGCAGCGGCCTCCTCGGACAGCACGGGCAGCGCCGGGCTGAGCCGTGCGAGCTGCTCGCTGATGATGTTGTGGGCCACCCGATCCGCTTCGGTGAGCGGCGAGCGATCGTCCTTCATCTCGACGTCGAAGTCGCGCCGATAGACCTCGAGGATCGCATCGCCTGCGGATTGCGCTATCGCGCACAGCTGGTCGAGAAGTTCGTGGAATTCGTTCATCGAATCTGCCTGGAGCGATGCCATCGCCGTCGATGGCATCGCGGGTTGCTTCGGTCGGAGAGCTAAGAGCCGGCGGTTTGCACGCGGTCAGCGGCGAATGGCAGCCCAGAGTCGCGCGAGCAACCCTTGCTGCTGTCCCGCCGAGCCATCTCGCTCCGAGCCTCGCTCACCGTGCGCCTCCGCCGGCGCGCGGCGCGGCTCTGGCGGTGTGCTGCGCGGCTCTGCCGGTGCGTGACGCCGCTCGTCTGGACCGCTGCGGGGCTCCTCTGCTGCGGGCGCGGTGCGGGGCGCCGTGCCGGCGCGAGGCCGGCTACGCCGCGGTCGCCGGTTCCGCTCGCGGCTCGCTTCGCCGTCGTGCTCCCGCTCTGCGTGCTCGCGGCTCGCCGGTGCCTGCGACGTGCCGGAGCGGGCGCCGACATCCGCGCCGGAGCCGGCGCCGACATCAGCGGGTGCGTCGCGGTCATCCGCCGGTGCGCCTCCATTTCCGCCGCCGTGCGCGCCACCGTGTAGGTCCGAGCGCCCCTTGCTCCGGCGCTTGCCGCGGCGTCTTCGACGTTTCTTCTGCTGGGGCGCATCGGTCGCGTGCTGCGACGCATCGGCCGCGGCCTCGGCGGTCGACACGGTCGAATCTGACGGAGTGTGGGCCGAATCCGCCGCCGACTCGCGCTCTGCAGCCGCATGCGTATCTTGGCGCCCGGAGTCCGGCTCGACGCTCGGCTTCGCGCCGTCGGCCGCACGTTCGGCGCCTGCCGAGGCGCCGCTGCGGCCGGGGCGCTTGCCCCGACGACGACGGCGCCGTTCGCCGTCGCCGCGCTCGCGGCGCGGCCCGTCGTTCCGCTCGCGTTGCTCGCCGTCGGGTTGCGTGCGGTCGACGGTGCCTTCGGATTGCACTGGCGCGCTGCCCTCCGAGGTGCCGGAGTCGGCCGAGACCGACTCGTGCCGCGCGCCGCGGTCCGCATCGCGATCCCGGCGTCGCGGCGGCGGGCCGCGCCGGGAGCTGCGTTCTTCTCGGCCGCCACGGCCGTCGTACCGCTCGGCCCGCTTCGGGCGCGAGGCGACGGGCAGCGTCACATCGACGAGTTGAGTGTGGTCGTAGCTGCCGACCTCGATTTTGCGGCCGATGTAGCGCTCGATGTCCGGCAGAGAGACGACATAATCCTCGCAGCCGAAGCTGATTGCGTCGCCGGAAGCTCCGGCGCGCGCCGTGCGGCCGACGCGGTGCACGTAGTCTTCGGAGTCTTGCGGCAAATCGTAGTTGAAGACGTGGCTCACATCCGGGATATGCAGCCCGCGCGAGGCGACGTCCGTCGCGATCAGCACCGGCAGGTCTCCGGCCAGAAAGTCGCGCATCAGCTTCAGGCGTTTGCGCTGCGGCACATCGCCGGACAACGCTTCGGCCTGAATGCCGTTCCGCTCGAGCGCCTCGCGTAAGTACTCGGCGCCTCGGCGCCTGTTCACGAACACCATGGTGCGCTTCGCATCCATCTCGCGCAGCAGCGTGACGAGAAGCGGCAGCTTGTCTTCGTTGGATGGGAAATAGATCAACTGACGGACGCGATCGACCGTCAGCTTATCCGGCTCGATTCGAACCAGCTCCGGATCGTTCATATGCTCGTAGGCGAGCTCGAGCACGCGATACGATAACGTGGCCGAAAAGAGCAGATTCAGGCGTTGCGAAGGGGGCGGCAGCCGCCGCAAGATATAGCGAATATCGCGGAGAAAGCCGAGGTCGAACATGCGATCGGCTTCATCGAGCACGGCGACCTGCACTCGGCTCAAGCCGAACACGCCCTGCTTGAAAAAGTCGATCAAGCGGCCCGGGGTGCCGATCAGCACGTCAACCCCTTCCGAAAGCTGCTGCCGCTGCTTGTCGTAGTCGGTACCGCCGAACGCGAGCCCGAGCTTGAAGGGCAGGTGCGCGGCGAGCAGGGCCGCATCGCTGTGGATCTGCACGGCGAGCTCGCGAGTCGGCGCTACGATCAGCGCGCGCGGCCCAGGCTGCGCCGCGTCGAGCGGGTCGTGGGTGAGAAGATATTGATAAAGAGCAATCAGATATGCCGCGGTTTTGCCTGTTCCGGTCTGGGCCTGGCCGGCAACGTCGCGGCCTGTCAGCGCGAGCGGCAGCGTCTTGCTCTGGATCGGCGTGCAGAACGTAAAGCCGGCATCGGCAATACCGTGATGCAGTTCCGGCGTGAGCGAAAATTCGGAAAACTTAAGCTCCGTCAAATGCTCAGAACGCGCAGAAGCGGCGTTTCGACTGGATTCTAGCGCTTGCAAATTAGCTTCCTACGGGGTCAAAATAAGCCATCAGGCGAGGGCTCTCGCTTTCCCGAATCCGCTGTAATCCCGCGAGTCTCGAGAAAAAGCGACCAGCTGCAACATTGTGCCCCAGCGGCTCGGCTGCGTCACTTGGATCTGCCTCCATTGACCTCGATTCGAGGTTTTGGTTCGAGGCCAAGACACGGGAATGTCCCACGATAAGCCGCGGGCGGAGGATCTACTAAACGTGAGCGACGAGATCATTCACACGAGCGATACCGCATTTGAACGAGACGTGCTCAGTGCCGATCAGCCAGTGCTGCTCGACTTCTGGGCCGAATGGTGCGGCCCCTGCAAGATGATTGCGCCCATCCTCGATGCCATTGCAGAGGAGTATAAGGGCCGGCTTCGCGTCGTGAAGCTGAACATCGACGAAAACCCTCAAACGCCGCAGAAATACAACGTTCGCGGCATACCGACCCTGCTGCTGTTTCGCGACGGTTCCGTCGCGGCGCAGCAAGTCGGCGCCGTTTCAAAGGCGCAGCTGCAGGGTTTCATCGACAACAACCTCAAACTTAAAGATACCAACCTTGCACGCTAAACCGCCCGGAAACGATAGCGGGACCGGGAATCATCCACCAGAAACTGGAAACGCACCCGTGAGGGGATATTTGGGTAATTCAGCACGCGCCCGCGTGAAGAGCGGCTCCCGGCAGCCGCGCGAGGGCGGCGGTAACGGCAAGCGGGCTTCGCGTCGTAACAAGAAGACCACTCGGGAGGAGTTCCCGGACGACGAGGACCTCGATGTGATCCCCGCCGCGGAATTCGAGATGTCGCGTAACGCGATGAATCTCTCCGAGCTCAAGACGCGTAATGTTGCCGATCTCGTCGAGCTCGGCGAATCGATGGGGATAGAGAACCTCGCTCGCTCGCGCAAGCAGGACATCATCTTCTCGATCCTGAAGGCACACGCGAAGAACGGCGAGAACATCTTTGGTGAAGGTGTGCTTGAGATACTGCAGGATGGCTTCGGCTTCCTGCGCTCGGCCGATAGCTCGTATCTCGCAGGGCCCGACGATATCTACGTCTCGCCGAGCCAGATCCGCCGCTTCAATCTACGTACCGGCGATACCGTCTCCGGGCTGATACGTCCGCCGAAGGACGGCGAAAGATATTTCGCTTTGCTCAAGGTCGGGCAGATCAACCACGATGCGCCCGAGAACGCCAAGAGCAAGGTCCTCTTCGAGAACCTGACCCCGCTGTTTCCGCGGGAGCGGCTGAAGCTCGAGCAGGGCAATGGCAGCACCGAGGATCTGACGGCGCGCATCATCGATATGGTTGCGCCGATCGGCAAAGGTCAGCGCGGGCTGATCGTGTCGCCGCCGAAGGCCGGCAAGACCATGTTGCTGCAGAACATTGCAGCATCGATC
>CAZFJU010000035.1:0-25420 GCA_964518995.1 uncultured Gammaproteobacteria bacterium | reverse complement strand
GTTGAAGCTCTGGAAGATGAAGCCGATCTCCTGATTGCGCACGTCGGCCAGCTCGCCCTGATCGAGGCCCGCAACGTTGCGCCCATTCAGCAGATAACGGCCCGATGTCGGCGTGTCGAGACAGCCGATGATGTTCATCACCGTGGATTTCCCGGACCCGGACGAACCGATGATGACGACATATTCATTGCGTTCGATCGTCAGATCGACGGCGTCGACGGCCTTGATGACGTGCTGGCCCATCACGTAGTGCTTGCTGATCGACTCGAAGCGAATCACCGCCATCGGAGCGTGTCTCTACGACGCCCCGGCAAGCTCGATCGCGTCGCCATCGCTGAGCGTACGCAGCACCCGGTCCGGGCCGATGATCACCTCGTCGCCCGCGGCGAGTCCGCGAGTCACCTCCTGATAGGTGTCATCCGACATGCCGACCTCGACTTCGACCCGGCGCGCTTGGCCGCCGTCGTTCACGAACACGGCGTAGGTGGTGTCGTTCGCGATCCGGTTTTCCTCGACCAGGATCGCCTGGATCGGCACGGCGAGCGCTTCTTTCATCGTCGTGAAAATTTCGGCGCGGCATGACATCCCGGGGCGCAAGCGCACGCCTTCGGGCGGATCGAGCCGGATCTTTACCGCGAAGCTGAGCCCCTGCTGCCCCTCGGGCACCTTTGCCGATACCGCGATCGACTCGATGATGCCGCTGATCGGCACGTCCGGATAGGCGATCGCGAACACATGCGCTTTCTGGCCGACTTCGACGTTGGCGATATCCGCCTCGTCGACATTAACCTCGGTATGGATGCTGTCCGGATCGGCGATCGTCATCAGCGTCGAGCCCGGCAGATTGGTCGTGCTGGAGATCGCCGTCTCGCCGACCTTGATGTCGAGCGACGTCACGACGCCGTCGATCGGCGAGAACACGCGTGTCTTGCGCAGCCGATCCTCGGCTTGTTGAAGCTGCGCCCCCGCCTGCGAAAGCTGCTCGATGTTTGCTTGCAGATCTACTTCCGCAAGGCCGAGCTCGTTGGTCAGCAGATCGAAGCTGTCCTGATCGATCAGGTTGCGCTCGTAGAGCGCCTCCTGCCGCGACCATTGCGTTCTCAAGTTCTGCAGCCGCAGACGCTGCCGCTCGATGGCGATCTCCTGAAGCCGCACCTGGGCTTGGTTCTGCTCGACCGCTGCGCGATGCGCCTCATCGTCGATCTGCAGCAGCAATTGCCCCGCCTTCACCCGCTCACCCTCCGTGACGAGCAACTGCGTGACCCGGCCGATCTCCTCGGACATCAGGTTCACTTCGTCCTCGTGGGCGAGCTGCCCGGAGGCGAGCACCGAGGCCTGAATGGTTCTGCTTGCGAGCCGTTCGATTTCCACGAACTGCACGTTGCCGCTGCCCATCACGCCACGAACCACAGGCACCGCGACCGCCAGTGCGACGATGCCGATGATGATCCACAGTTTCTTGCTCATGGCTCGCGCTCCGGTGGGCGAGAATCTCAAGGAGTCCGAAACGCGGCCTCCAGCTCACGGCTCGTCCGTGTCTCCTCGGGCGGCTTCCAGTCGAGGCCATAGAGCATGCGCAGGGTTTTAACCTTCGCGCCTCCGCCCCACGGGACCGTCACCACGTAGAGGTTCTCGTACTCGTCGGGGCGAATTTCCGGCACGCGCTTGCTGCCATGCAGCTCCACGATCATCGGCGCGATGGCTTCACGATCGACGACGAACAGCACGATCTTGCCTTTGTGCTCCTCGAGCGTGTCTTCCATGAAGGCTTCCGTGTCGTCGAATACGGCGGGCAAAATCGTGAGGCCAAGCCGCTCGGCGAGCGGCACTGCGGTCTCGTACGTACGTCGGTACGGCGCTGCATAGATCACGTTCACCCCGCCGACGACGTCGAAATACTCGAGGAAGCGCGACAGCAGATCGGCGCGAGCACGCCCCACCGAGTTCAGCGGCGGATCGTCCGTGAGGTCGTTCGGGTTGTCGACGTCGGCGTGCCGCACGAACACGATCGTCGTCGTCGCTTGCGACTCGAAATACCAGGCCACGCCGAAGGCGACGAGGATATAGCCGAGCGCCAGCGTCAGACGCCGGCGTCGTCGCCGGCGCCGCTCGGCCGGATTCAGGCGCCTCTCCCGTGTCGTCATGGTCGTACTGGCTGTGCTCAACGCAACGGACCGGCGAAATCCTGGCCCGCAAGCGTGCGATTATGCCTTATCGGCGGCGATATGACGGCCCGCTGATCGGCACGCTGCTGAACTTCGCGCTGACGATTACGGGCCTCGACACGCTGATGATCTTCATCTGGGGGCTGCTCCGGACTCATTCCCGATAATCAACGCACGGCGCGCCAGCGGTGCAGCTGCGCGCCGTCGCCGCTGATCTGCACGTAGCCGCTGATCGCGTCGCCGACGACCCGACCCGCAAAAGCGTAGTGACGCCCGCCCGCATCGATGCGAAAGAGGATTCGATCGCCGCGCAAAGTCGCCGCCGCAGCGGCCGAGCGCGAATCGGGCTCCGCGGCGGACATCCACGCCAAATCGATCTCCTGGTATTTCTGCGCGATCTGCAACGTATACGGCGCCGCGGCCGATGCGGCGTAGGCGCCGTCGATCTCGATCGTCCAGTCACCTGCGACGTCGGCAGGGATGATCCACAGCAGCACACCGCCGCTCGAGCGCGCCGACATGTCGTGCACGTCCGGCCGCCAATCGTCCATATCGAAGCTGTTGGACACGACGCGCGAGCCGGGACGCAGCTCCGCAAGCAGCCGCGGCCGCAGCGCGAGGTTGCCTTCGGGAAAGAGATACAGCGTGACCACGGACGCCTCTGCGAAGTCCGCCTCCAACGCGTCCCCCTCGATGAACATTGTCTGCTCCGTGACGCCGGCTTCTCGAGCATTGCGCCGCGCGAGCTCGACGACCTCCGGCTCGATCTCGACGCCGTGTGCAAAGGCGCCGCGGCGCGCGGCGGCGATCACGATGCGCCCGTCGCCCGCACCGAGGTCAATGAGATAGTCGCCGGGGCCGACGTTCGCCACGTCGAGCATGAGCTCGACATCTTCTTCAACCGTCGGCACGAACGGGGCCACCGAGCGCTCGGAGGGATTGACGATCTCGAACGTCTCGTCTGCTGCCACGCTCGTCACGAGCATCGACACCCCGGCGAGAAGCACCGCACCGGCGCGCGCGTGATTCGAATACGGTGTTGCGTTCTTCATAGGTTTTCTTGCTAACCTCGCTGAGCTTCTTTGCCGCTATCATGAGCCATGTCCGCCTCAAAACCTCTCCCAGCCCGCGATGAGTGCGTCGTCCGCGAGCTGCTGATCCGGCGCGCGGCCGAAAATCCCGATCGCCCGTTCGTGCTGTTCGAGAGCGGCGAGCGGTGGACGTACGCCGAAGCGCTCGCGCAAGTGCGCCGCTTCGCCGCCGCCCTTGCGGCGCTCGGCGTCCGACCCGGCGACTATGTCCTGTCCTGGCAGGGTAACAGCCCCGCTTCGGTCACGACGTTTCTGGCGCTGAACCATCTCGGTGCGGTCTATGTGCCGATCAATACGAGCTACCGCGGCGCGCTGCTCGAGCAGGTCCTCGCCAAAACCGGGGCGCGCCTGCTGATCGCGGACGGACGCCTCGTCGAGCGCCTGGCTACGATCGACCGAGGCGCCGTCGAAGACGTCCTCGTGCTCGGCAGCGAGCGGCCCGAGCTGCCAGGGCTCAACCTGATCTCGGAAGACGCGCTCCGTCCACAGCATGACGAGCCCTCGGCTCCCGACCTTGCGCCGTGGGATACGCACATGGTGATCTTCACGTCCGGCACGACCGGGCCTTCCAAGGGCGTATTGTGTTCGTATCTGCACAGCTATACGGCGGCCCTTGGCTTCCGCAATATCGGCCCCGGCGACAGGACGCTGATGCAGCTGCCGATGTTCCATGTCGGCGGCCCGTACTCGCTGCTGTGGGCGCTGATCCATGCCGGGTCTACCGTCGTCGTCGAAGCCTTCAGCGTGTCGCGGTTCTGGGCGATCGTGCGCCGCTACGAGGTCACCGCCGTTGGCCTGCTCGGCGCCATGGCGCAATTCCTGGTGAAGCAGCCGCCGTCGCCGCTCGACACACAGCATCCGCTGCGCTCGGTCATCATCGCACCGTTCGATGAAAACGCGATCGCATTCGGTGCGCGGTTCGATGTGCCCACCTATACCGAGTTCAACATGACCGAGCTATGCGTGCCGCTTTGGGCGGGCCCGAACCCGACGGTGCCCGGATCCTGCGGCCGGCCTCAGCCCGGGCTCGAGCTGCGGCTCGTCGACGAGCACGATATCGAGGTCGCGCCCGGCAAGGCCGGCGAGCTCATCGTGCGCGCGGACCGACCGTGGACGTTAAGCCATGGCTACCTGAACGATCCCGAGGCCACCGCGAAAGCGTGGCGCAACGGCTGGTTCCACACCGGCGATCTCCTGCGCCGCGATGCAGACGGCAACTATTTTTTCGTCGACCGCTTGAAGGATGCGCTCCGGCGGCGCGGCGAGAATATTTCGTCGTTCGACGTCGAGACAGCGCTGCTTGCGCATCCGCAGGTGCGTGAAGCCGCGGTCGTGCCGGTGCCGGGTGACGGCTCCGAGGACGAGGTCTTGGCCGCGATTGCGGTCGTGCCCGGCGAGCCGCTCGCACCGGAGGCACTGATCGCGTTCCTGCGTGACAAGCTTCCATACTTCATGATCCCGCGCTTCGTACGTATGCTCGACGCGCTGCCGAGGACGCCGACGCATAAGGTCGAGAAGCATTTGTTGCGCGCTGCCGGTGTCACGGCGGAGACGTGGGACCGTGCGGCCGCGGATATCCGCCTCGAGCGCGAGCGGCTCCCGGCACGGTGAACGCATTGACGGCCGACGTCCATACGGGCCCGCTGCAGGGTCTCAAGGTGATCGAGCTGGCGGGGCTCGGGCCGGTGCCATTCTGCGGAATGCTGCTCTCCGATCTCGGCGCGGACGTGCTGCGCATCGATCGCGACGGCGGCCGCCGCTACGATCGATATGCCGTCGACACGCGCGGGCGGCGCTCGCTCGTCCTCAATCTCAAAGCTTCCGGGGCGACCGATCTCGTGCTCGCGCTCACCGAGAAGGCGGACGCGCTGATCGAGGGGTTTCGGCCGGGCGTCATGGAGCGTCTCGGGCTCGGCCCCGAGCAGGCGCTCGCGCGCAATCCGAAGCTCGTCTACGGGCGCATGACCGGCTTCGGCCAATCCGGGCCGTTGGCGCGGCAACCGGGCCACGACCTGAACTACGTCGCGCTGAGCGGCGCACTGCACGCGCTCGGCCCGAAGGACAAGCCGGCCGTGCCGCTCAACCTGCTTGGCGACTTCGGGGGCGGCGCGCTCTACCTCGCGTTCGGCTTGCTCGCCGCGCTTCGCCATGTCGCCGCCGGCGGCGAAGGGCAGGTCATCGACTGCGCGATGAGCGAAGGCGTGATTTCGACAATGGCGATGCTCTATGGCGAGCATGCGGCCGGACGCTGGGCCGATGCACGTGAAAGCAATATTATCGACGGTGCGGCACACTTCTATAACAATTATCAGTGCGCGGACGGCAAGTGGATCGCAATCGCGTCGATCGAGCCGCCCTTCTACGCCGCCCTGCTCGAGAAACTCGGCCTCGAGAACGATGCAGACTTCGCCGCGCAGATGGAGCAAGCGAAGTGGCCCGAGCTCACCCGCCGGCTGCAGGCAATTTTCGGTACGCGCTCGCGCGATGAGTGGTGCGCCCGGTTCGCCGGCTCGGAGGTCTGCTTCGCACCGGTGCTAAGCCTCGTCGAGGCGCCCACGCATCCGCACCACGTCGCACGCGACGCCTTCGTCCGGGTCGACGATGTGCTGCACCCTGCTCCGCTGCCGCGTTTCTCCGCCACGCCGGCGCGCATCCGGCACGGGCCGCAGCCGGCAGGCACCGGCGGTGCGGCCGCGCTCCGCGACTGGGGCATCGATGAGACCCTATGGCGAGGCCTAATCTGAGCATGCCTCCTCGCCGCTATAAACGCCGCTAAACGACCTCTGCCTTCTCGATGATGACATCCTCGTTCGGCACGTCCTGGTGCATGCCTTTGCGGCCGGTGCTGACGGCCTTGATACGGTCGACGACGTCAGTGCCTTCGGTGACCCGTCCGAATACGCAGTAGCCCCAGCCTTGCGAGTTCGGCGCCTTGTGGTTCAAGAACTCGTTATTCGAGACGTTGATGAAGAACTGGGCCGTCGCCGAATGCGGATCGGACGTGCGCGCCATCGCTACCGTATAGGGCTCGTTCCCGAGCTGGTTATCAGCCTCGTTCTTGACCGGCTCGCGGGTCGGCTTTTGCTGCATGCCTGGCTCGAACCCGCCGCCTTGGATCATGAAGCCGTCGATCACACGGTGAAAGATCGTGTTGTCGTAGTGGCCGTCTTGCACGTACTGCAGGAAGTTGGCGACGGTTTCGGGCGCCCGCTGCTCGTCGAGCTCGATCGAGATGACGCCGAAGTTCGTGTGCAATTTAACCATTTCCAGTTCCTGCGCAATGGGGAAGAGGGAAGTCTATCAGGCGATCGGAATGCCGATCAGCCAGAAATGCAGCCGGAACACGAACGCGACGTAGATCACGAGGCCGAGCACGACGGCAATGACATCGTTGCGAACCGAAGGCGCGCCCGCCTGCGGAATGCGCTTCGGCGGACGGCGCTTGAGCGAGATGCGATCGACGATGGCCCAGACGAGCAACGCACCGAACAGGATCACGTCCGCCAACATGCCGTTCGACAGCAAGTGCGCGAAAGCCCAAAGCTTGACGCCGGCAAGCATCGGATGCTTCATCGCGGCCTGGATCCTGCCGGGGAAGTAAGCCGCAAGCAGCAACGGAAATACCGGCAGCATCAGCAATGCCGTGACGTGGCGCATCCAGACCGGGGTCGCGTACAGCAGCGTCGGCTGCTGTCGCGCCTCGCCGTAGCCATAAATGAGCAGCACCAAGCCGACGACGGCAATCAGCGAGTAGATGCCCTTCCAGCGGCCTTCGCCGAGCCGCTCTAGCATACGCTCGCGCCATGTCGGCGCGACGATCGCCACAGAGTGAACACCGATGAACAGCACGAGGCCCGTAACGAGGAAAATCATTCAAGTTCCGATCAGTAACCACAAAGGGGGCAGGATGAACCACAGCACGAAAGTGAGCGACGTGATCATCAGCATCGTCATTCGACGCGGAACCTCCGTCTCTCGCCGGGCGCGCAGCAGCTGCCGAGCGAGGACGAGACCATGCACCGACGCGCCCCAGGCTACCGCATCGTACGCAGGGAGGATAGCGGGAAGGAAAGACCAGACGATCGCGATCACGCTTGCAGCGAGCGTCATCACAAGTGCGAAGTCGAGCGCCCTCTGTTGACCGAAGCGCGCGGCAATCGTCCGTTTGCCGACACTTGCGTCCGCCTCTCGATCGGGCACGTTCGATAGCGTGATCGACGGTAGCGTCGCGAGCGCGATGGGCAAGGACATGAGCCAGGGCCGCGGATCGGTCAGCATCCCGCCCATGAACAGCCAGCCGCAGACGAGCACCGCCGGCCCATGCGTGTACGCGACGTCGAGCTCGCCCAGCGTGCGATAGCTGAGCTTTAGCGGCGGCAGCGTATAGCCGACGGCGACGACGGCGAGCGCGGCGAGAAACGGCAGCGCCGGCCACGCCGGGACGCCGCCGACGGTGACCAGCGCGATCGATGCGGCCGCCGCGACCGCCACCGCGACGACGGCGCCCCGCTGCAGCTCGCGCCTGCCGAGGCGTCCGTCGATGAGCACGCGCGAGCCGCCGTTGAAGGGGCCGTAGCGCCGGTTGCTGCGATCGGCGCCATAGTCGTACAGCTCGTTGATCAGCACCGTCGCGGCCTCGAGCGTGAACAGGGCCGCGTAGCCGATCCAGAACGCCGCGGTCGACAAGGCCGCGGTGCCTGCGGCGGCGAGCGCGCCGAGCGCGTAGACCAGCGCCGTCGACGGATAGAACTGCAGCCGCAATGCAGCAAGCCAAGCGAGCGCCTTGTGGCCAAGCCGCTCCAGCCGCGTCGGCACGGCCCCGCGTAACAGCCGGCCTTCGCGGCGCACGCGCTCGAACCAGCGGCTGCGTTCCTGCTCGTCCGAGTTCAGCACCGAGCCGAACGGCGTGATTCGCACCGGCGCGATGCCGCAGAAATTCAGCGTCGCCTTACGGATCGCGTGATAGCCGGCGGAACGATAGACGAGCCGATAAACGAGCGTCGGCGTATCCATCGTCGTGATCACATGCGCGCTCCGGCCGCCGAGCAGCCCTTCGTAGCCGAAGGCATTCTCGGCGTGCCGAAACGCAAACCCTGGCAGCAGCACGCGGTCGAGAAACCCCTTCAGCAGCGACGGCATAGTGCCCCACCACGTCGGATAGACGAGCACGACATGCTCGGCCCAGCCGAGCAGGCGGCGAGCCCGGTCGATGTCAGGCTCCGTGGGTTGCAGGCGCATCACTTGATGCTCGACATCGCGACAGAACGCGAGCTCGCGCAGATCGAGCCGCTCGACGTGCGCACCGGCCTCGTTAGCCCCTTGCATGTACTCCGCAGCGAGGGCATGACAAAGGCTGTCCGCACGGGGATGACCGATGATGACGAGTATGTTCAACGAATGAGCCTGTCGCTCAGCCGATCGAGCGCCGGCGGGAAGACCACTACACGGATCGGAACCTGCGGCGACAACGCGGGCGGCTACGGACGCCGTCGCGACAGGCTACACCGGCATCCCGCGGCGCGCGACACTATACCGCAGCAGCTCGACTTGGAGCGCCGGCATGACGGTACGGATCGGTATCTCGGGATGGCGCTACGCCGGATGGCGCGGCGTGTTCTATCCGCAAGGGCTCACTCAGAAGCGCGAGCTTGCGTTCGCGGCGGAGCAGTTCGCGACCATTGAGCTCAACGGCAGCTTCTATTCGCTGCAACGGCCGGAGCTGTACGCGCGTTGGCAGGCGGACGTGCCCGAAGACTTCGTGTTCGCCATCAAAGGCTCACGCTATATCACTCATATGTTGCGGCTCCGCGGCGTAGAGACCGCGCTCGCAAACTTCTTCGCGTCCGGGCTGTTCGAGCTGGGGGACAAGATCGGCCCCATTCTCTGGCAGCTGCCGCCGACGTTGCAGTATGACGCGGACACGCTGCAGCACTTCTTCAACCTCCTGCCGCGCGACGGCGCGGAGGCCTCGAAGCTCGCGCGGCGACACGATGAGCGCGTCGCCGGGCGCGCAAGCTTGGACGCGCCTGCCACGCTCTCGCTGCGCCATGCCATCGAAGTGCGGCATCGCTCCTATGTGGCGCCCGACTTTATCGACCTGCTCCGTCGCGAGCAGATCGCCCTCGTGGTCGCCGACACCGCGGGCAAGTGGCCGCTCCTCGAGGACGTTACTGCCGACTTCGTCTACGTGCGTCTGCATGGCGACGAGAAGCTGTACGAGAGCGGCTATTCGAACAGCGCCCTCGCGTCTTGGGCCAAGCGGATAGATGCGTGGCGGCGGGGGTCGCAAGTGGATGATGCCCGTACGGTCGGCGCGCCGCCGCTGCGCCGTAAGCGCCGCGACGTCTTCGTCTATTTCGACAATGATGCAAAAGTGCATGCGCCGTTCGACGCGCAGCATCTGGCCGGGCTGCTCGGCGTGCGGCCGGAGCGTGTAGCGGCCGGCCAGCCCGCAGAGCTCCGCCGGCGCCGGCCGCGCGCAGTCTGACGTCTGCCGCCGGCCGTAGAATTACGCAGCTTCGCGATCCGCCGCGGCAGTTGCCGTTGCCGTGCTCGATTCGAGCGCCACGGCGATACCGTTGATCACTGCCGCGATCCGCACCGCGCTTTGCACGGCGTCGGCGCCAAGACCGCCTTTCCGGACGACCTTCTCGTGCGAGGCCACACAAGCACCGCAACCGTTGATCGCCGAGACCGCGAGCGAGTACAGCTCGAAGTCGAGCTTGTCCACGCCGGGGTTACCGATCACGTTCATTCGCAGCTTTGCCGGCAGCTTCGAGTACTCGTCGTTGCCGACGAGATGCGTGAAGCGGTAATAGATATTGTTCATGCCCATAATCGACGCCGCCGCACGGGCCGCGTTGACCTGCGCGTCATCGAGCTCTGCCGCAGCGAGCGCCTCGATCTCGGCCAACAGCACCGGATTACGCGCGGCAATCGTCGACGCGAGCGCCGTTCCGAAGATTTGGGTCGGCGTCAACCCCGGCGCCCCTTCCGGCGTCAATACGCTCGACAGATTCAGCCTCAGGTCCTTCGCATAGTCGGGGATCAGGTTTTTGATTCGCGTGAGATCCATGAGAATTCCTTACTAACAATGCGCGCCGCGCCAGGCGCCGCACGCGGGTGTTTTCACGCCTGCGGCCGTATCGGCCGCCGGAGGAAGCCGGAGCGGCTACCGCCGCTCCAGCTCGAGCCCAGTCCGTTAGGCCGCCTTGAGCGTGTCTTCGCCCGGCTTCCAATTACACGGGCAGAGCTCATCGGTCTGCAGCGCATCGAGCACCCGTACCACCTCGCCCACGTTACGGCCGACGTTCATGTCGGTGACCGACGCGAACCGGATGATGCCTTGCGGATCCACGATGAAGGTGGCGCGCTTCGCGACGCCTTCCTCGTCCAGAATCCCGAGCGCGTTGCTGAGGTCCTTGCGGATATCCGCAAGCATCGGGAAGGGCAGCCCCTTCAAGTCCTCATGATCTCGTCGCCACGCTAAATGCACGAACTCGCTGTCTACCGATGCTCCGAGCACCTGCGCGTCGCGGTCGGCGAACTCGGCATTCTGCCGGCCGAACTCGGCGATCTCCGTCGGGCAGATGAACGTAAAGTCCTTCGGCCAGAAGAAGACGACCTTCCATTTGCCCGGGTAGCTTTCGCTGGTGATGGTCTCGAAAGCGTTGTCCAGATCTTCCGAAACCGTCGCTTTCAACGAAAATTCCGGAAACTTGTCACCCACTGTTAGCATTATATTATAACCTCCTGATGAAGCAGGCTTATGAGAGCTTTGTCCTGCTGATGAAGGATATTCTAGGCTAGGCTAATTGATATATCCAATGGATTGTTTATATCTGAGCGATCCGTTTTTACGATCGATTAGGTTGAATAACAGGCCGCGCCCTAGAACGGGCGCGACCGCTCGGCGGAGCCGCCGTGCAGCTTATTGCTGTGCTTGCGCGGATTGCCGGCTTGGGCCGGTCTGCGCGAAGTAGTTCGTGATGCCGTCCGGATCGTCGAGCCAAATCGTCCGCAGGTTGAATCCCGGCAAGCCGCTCAGCGGCTGATCGATCGTGACCCCATGCTCCTTCGCCAGTCGATCGATCGGCTCGACGTCGGTGACGACGTACTGGATCCCGCCCGTGCCGGTGTCCGCCGGCAGACGGCCATCGAAGCTCCGCAGGCTGATGATGGTGGTGCCGTGCTGATATGAGTACTTCTGGGTGTCGAAGCGCGGGTCCTCGACGGCCGGCAACTCTTCGAGGCCGACGAACTCGCGGTAGAACGTCCGGCTCCGCTCGAGGTCGCTGACGGTGAGCCCGACCTCGATCGTGTCGTAAAGCTCGTCGGGCGCATCCGGCGCAATGACGAGCTCGACCGCATGACCGTCCGGATCGCTGACGATAGCCGAAAGCCGATCGGTGCCGGGAACCGGCGCGAATTCCGGCTCGGCATAGCCTTGCTCGACGAAACGCTGCACGACGGCGTCCTGCTCCGGGTAGAAGAAGGTCAGAAGACGCAAACCCGTAGCCGCGTCGACGGCGCCCGGCTCATAGGTCCGGTCCGGCACGCGGTTCGTCAGCTTCACCTCCGAGCGGCCGGCTCTGAACCGCGCGACGTTGGTGCCGCCGCCGACGTCGAAGGTTTGCAGCTGCTCGAGCCCGAGCGCGCCGCCGTAAAACTTGAACATTTCCTCGGGCTCGACCGCGAAGCGGCGAAATACGTTCATCGACGGCTGCCAAAGCAATGGCCCCGCCGATTCGATTGCCGCTGTCTCGTCGGCCGTGGCGGGCTGAATGGCCGTAAAGCCCAGCAACGCTATCGCTAGCCCGGTCAGAGCGCTCGATCCCAGCCTCATGTCGTTCTCCTTGCAGCACGTGCGTCCCAAGAGCATACGTGTCAGCGCCGCGACTTCAACATTTCGGCGGACGATGTCGAGAAGGCGCAGCACCGATCGACCAGTCCGTATGCGACATCTCGCAGACCATTTCGTTGCAAAGCGAAGGAGCACGATCATGACCAAAGTCGGCTGGACAATGACCGCTGTGCTGCTGCTGTTCCTGCTGCCCGCTTCGGTCGCACCGAAGTTGGTCAATGCGAGCGTCGCCGTCGAGGCGCTCGTCGCCATCGGCTGGCCGACGCGCTGGCTGCTTCTACTCGGCGTGCTCGAGCTCACCTGCCTCGTGCTGTTCGTGATTCCCCGCACGAGCCTGCTCGGCGCGGTGCTCATGACGGGCCTGCTCGGCGGCGCCATGGCGAGCCACCTGCGCGCCGACAGCCCGCTCTTCTCGCATACGCTGTTCGGCCTCTACGTCGGCGTATTCATGTGGACGGCGCTATGGCTCAGAAGCGAGGCACTGCGGGATCTCTTCCCGATCGCACGGAGCGACACTCGGGCCGGCGTTTTAACGGCTCGGAACGCCCTATAACACCGGCGGTATCGACCGTGAATTCGGTTATAGTCGTGCGCTCGACACTTGCCGCAGACTATAACGAGGAGAACGAGTCTTATGTGCGACGAACACTATCAGGACGACCTGAAGCGCTACGTAAAGCGTAGCAACGTAACCCGGCGGGAGTTCGGCGCGCTGTCGGCCGGAGTGGGGTTAACGGTGCTGCTGCCGCCGGTCGCCAACGCGCAGGACGTCACTGAGCGCGATGTCGAGATCGAAACACCCGACGGCACATGCGATGCGTACTTCGTGCATCCATCGAGCGGCTCGCATGCTGCCGTGCTCATCTGGCCCGATATTCTAGGTCTGCGGCCGACGTTCCGTGAGATGGGCAGACGCCTCGCGCAATCCGGTTACTCGGTGCTCGTCGTCAACCCATTCTATCGGCAGCTGCCCGCACCGGTCGTCGCCGAAGGTGCAAGCTTTGCGGACCAGGAAGTGCGCGATGTCGTGTTCCCGCTCGCTCAGTCGCTCAATGCCGAGACGCATGAGACCGACGCGCGAGCCTTCGTCGCGTGGCTCGATCAGCAGGATGCCGTCGATACGAATCGCCGGATCGGCACCACCGGGTACTGCATGGGCGGCCCGATCGTGATGCGCACTGCCGCCGCGCGGCCGGAGCGCATCGGCGCCGGCGCGTCGTTCCATGGCGGCGGTCTGGTGACGCAGGAGCCGAACAGCCCGCATTTGCTCGTCCCGCAGATGCAAGCGAGCTTTTTGTTCGCGGTCGCAGAGAACGACGACGAGCGCGATCCGGAAGCGAAGAACGTGCTCCGCGAGACGTTCGACGCCGCCGGGCTCGACGCGGAGATCGAGGTTTATCCCGCAGCGCACGGCTGGTGCGTGCCCGATTCGGATGTGTACGACGAGGCGGAAGCGGAGCGTGCCTGGAGCCGCCTGCTCGCGCTGTTCGACAACGCGCTGGCGTAACCTGGGATCCCTAGCTATCGGAGGCTACGGCTGGACGCTCGAATCGAGCGTCCAGCCTGCCTCATCATCCGTGACCGCGCCCGCCGGCAGCTCAGTGCGTCAGCGCATACACCGCAAAGTTGACCCCAAGGCGCAGCGCGAGATTCGCCGCTTCCTGCGGATAGCGCGGCTCGTCCGCGCGTTGCCAGCCGTCCGCGATGTCGTTATTGAACGCAATCATGACCATGACCCGGCCCTCGTCGTCGAGGATCGCCCGCCAATGCGGCACCGCGCCGTCGTTGCGATAGCCGCCGTAGCGGAGGTGCTGCCACGTCGGCACCTGCGGCCGATCCGTCAGGTCGTAGACGACATGGAAGATCGGATGCTCGTCAGGCAGCTCGATGATCGGCCGATCCGGAAAAACGCGCCGAATACCGGCAACGAAACCCTCCCACTCCACGGTCCCGTAAAAGCTGTCGCACAGCAGAAAGCCGCCGCGCAACAGATAGTCACGTAGCTTGGCCGCCTGCTGATCCGTCAGGTCCCACGCGCCGACAAGGCCCGAGATCAGAAACGGCCAGTAATAGGCATCGAGGTCGTCATCGAGGTTCACCGGCTGCTCGACCGGCCGCACATCGATCGTCGTGAGCCGCGCGAGGAGCCGCGCGAAATGCCGGTCGCCTTCGGGGTAATCGACCGTCCACGCCGTTCCGCCGCGCCGCCAGTCGCCGCCGCCGGCGCCGAGCGCGTAGCCATAGCGCGATTGCGGGAACATCAGCCGTCCGACGACGAACTCGCTGGGCCGCAGATGATCGTCCGGCAGATCACTGCTTCGCGACCATCCGCCCTCGATGGCGGGATACTCCCGCCACGCCTGCTGCGCGACGGCAGCCTCGCTTGCCGCGAGTACGACGAGCACTGCAATGGCAGACCGTGCCGCGCCGAGCAGCGCTTGCCTCGGGTTGCGCACGGCGCTCAATCGAACGTATCGCAGGCGGCGGGATCGCCTGTCTCGAGACCGCGGCGAAGCCACTCGACCCGCTGCGCCGAAGAGCCGTGCGTGAATGAATCCGGAGTGACCGTGCGGCCGGCGTTCCGCTGCAGCCGATCGTCGCCGATGGCGGCCGCGGCCGCCAAGCCCTCGTCCACGTCACCCGGTTCGAGAATGTTGTCGCGTCGATTCGCGTGATAGGCCCAGACGCCGGCATAACAGTCGGCCTGCAACTCCATTGCGACCTGCAGCGGATTCGCGGCGGTACCGCCGCCGACCTGCGCCTGCGCTTCGCGCACAGCGGCAGCGATGCCGGACAGGTTTTGGACGTGGTGGCCGATCTCATGACCGATCACGTAAGCCTGAGCGAAATCACCCGCTCCACCCATCCGTTCGAGATCGGCGAAGAACGCGGTATCCAGGTAAACTCGCGAGTCTGCGGGACAATAAAACGGCCCGACTGCCGAGCTTGCGAATCCGCACGCCGACTGCACCGAACCATCGAACAGCGTCAGCTCGGGCGGCACGTAGCGCGACCCTTGTGCGGCGAAAATGGCTTCCCAGACATCTTCGGTGCTGGCCAGCACGACGCTCATGAACTGGCCCGTCTCGTCGTCCGGCGCGCCACGCGGGACGCTTCGCTCGTCGTACGTGACCGCGCCATCACCCGTGAGCAGCGTCAGCACCTCGGGGCCGCCAACCAAGACGGCAATGATGAGCAGGATGACCACCCCGATGCCGCCGCCCCGCCCGCCGATCGACAGCGGCAGGCCGGCGCCCGCACGCCGCCCGCGCAGATCACGAACGTTGCGGCTTCGCCTAAGGCCCCTCCAGCGCATGGTCACTTCCTCTCCGCGTGTCCGGCCCGACTGTGCAAGAGTCAGGCCGGTTCGACGGACGCCCTCGCGCAACCGGCGTTACGGCGCTGTTCCGGCTAGCGAGCTCAGCCGAGGCGGACCGAGACGTCGCCCGGCCAGTCCCGCAGATAATTGAAGCTGAACTCGAGGAAATCGAAATCGAGATCCTCCGGAATATCGAAGTTGTAGCCCTTGGTGAAGCCGATCCAGCGGCCGAGGAAAATGATGGCCGTCCAGAGGCCGATCGACAATACCGCCGCGACGCGCCCGCTGACCGGTGCCGCCGGCGCGTGGTCCCATTCGGCCTTATGGCTCGACGAAAAGAACTGGAAGATGGCCATATTCAGCCCGGCGACCACGAGCGCGAGCATCTTCCACCTGAACGGAATATTCTCGTAGTACGTGGTCGCGTTTGCCGCGAACATCAATAGGCCGGTGATCACCGCGACAACGAAAGCCGCCCAGGTCCACGGCAGCAGCTCGTCGCACACGACACTGAAGGCGCGGCGCTTGTCCAGCAGACCGAGCATGCGCAGGTCGACGATCAGAATCGTGCCGAACACGATTGCGATGGCCATGACGTGGATCGCTTCCACAGTCGGCATGGCTTTTACCGAGCTGCGCATCCACTCGCCGACAGCCGAGCTTTCAATTTGCTGAACGATGCTGATCAGATCCATGAATCCCCCCGACTCAACGCCGCGTCATCCGGCGCTGGCCGCCAGCGACAGCGACCCCCAAATTTCGACGTCGTAGGCGATCGCTCTGCCGAGGAAGATGATCACGAGCCAAAGCGCGAGCGTGCCGACGGCACCGGCTTTGACTGACGGCGAAAACTCGAACTCGTGATGCCGCGTCAGAGCCGCCGGCGCAAGTGAGCGCCTGAACACGACGATGCCGAGCACGCCAATCACGATCAGGACCATTTTCAGCCAGAACGACAAGCTCGTGAACTCGCGGACGGGCTCTGCAACGATCAGCAGCGCCCCCGTCACGACCATGACGATCAGCCCGATCCAGATCCATGGCGCGAACCGCTGCCATACGTCTGCGAACGTCTGCTCCGCGCGCACGTATTCGAGCACCCGCAACGAGATCATCATGATCGAGACGAACACGAGGCCGATCATCAGAATATGGATCGACTGGATCAGCGGAATCGCCCACCCCGTCGTTTGCAGCGCCAGGCTGAACGAGGTGGCTTCCAGCCACTGTGCAAATTCGAGCATCGCCTACTCGCACTCGGAAGCAGTGAAGTGAAGGGGTCGCGTGGCCGCCCGGCCGTTATCGGCGGCGTGCAGCGGACCACGCGGTAGTAGCGCGCGAATCATTCGACCGGCTGCGGCAGCTCGCCCTCCCCGAACCGCGTATGCCCC
Source organism: uncultured Gammaproteobacteria bacterium (assembly GCA_964518995.1). GTDB lineage: Bacteria > Pseudomonadota > Gammaproteobacteria > Steroidobacterales > Rariloculaceae > ZC4RG20. The sequence continues at coordinate 8,591 of CAZFJU010000035.1, read as the reverse complement.
TCGACGGTATCGCAATGCTTGCCGGCCGCCGGCGGCGTGCGCTCCGGGCATTTGAACATTGCAGTGCTTTCGCGGCTGCCGGCCGGCTCACCGCTGCGCAGCGGATGCAGCGCAACGCTGAAGATCGTGCCCGGCGGGAATGTGCTCACCGAGATGCCCTGCCGCGCAGACTGCGCGGAACCCGCCATCTCGACCGCCCACACCACCGGCTGGCCGTTGGCGTCGCGCTCGACGTTCTTGCGCTCCTCGTTCATCGGGGCGAAGAAAATCTGCAAGTGATTGGCATCCGGGTTGACGCGCGTGACGACCCCGGTGAACACCTTCGTGACCGAAGCATCGTAAATGGAAAACGAATGATGCGCGTTGGCGGGTATCGTTACGGCGCCGGCCACAAGACCGGCCGCGACGCATGCTTTCGCCGCGATCCCCGCAAACCTCTGCTGACTCTTCATCGTTCTAATCTCCTACGTTCCCGTTGCCGGGAAAGATACTATCCTTTTAGCCTTAACGGCGGCTGAAACAGCGTTATTACTCGAAGCTGAAGATATCTTCGTCTACCGGCCGCTGCATCTCCTGCTCGTGATACTTCTCCCATATCTCGGCCCAGGGCCGGCCGTACATATCGGGAATCTCGTATTCGATGACGTTGCCGGGCGATACCGGGGTCGCATAGCCTTCGACGGGGTAGATCGTTGGGACGCACTCGATGAAGACGTACGGTTCCCCGGCATTGTAGTCGCTGGTCTTCACGTAATTACGCACGATGCGCACCGGCTCCACGAGCGCCTCCGGATCGTAAAAGATCGCTTCATGGTTGAGGCCGAGAAACTCACCGTTCTCATCGCGGTTGGGCGTATAGATCTCGATAGTCTGCAATTGGTTCGAAAACTCATACGCGCCGTGCACGAACCACCCCTGGATGTTTGACGTCCAGGTAATCAGCACGTCCTCGTCCCAGAAGCCGATCGTCTCGCCATACCAGCGGGGCACCTGCTCGCTGAGATAGGGCACCACACCATCCATCTTGAACTCGGCGCCGATATGGATATTGGTGATGAAGTTTCGCGCCACGCCCGCGAGAATCTGCACGACTTGCGGCGTGACCATGATGTAGTGCTCCCACACCGCGAACTCGTGCCAGCGGCGCATGAAGCCTTCCGGCCAGCAGTACTGCGACGGCCATTGCGGGGCGTTGGTATTACCCTGGTGGTAGGCCTCCTGCACCATGCGCTGCTGGTATTCGGGCGTCAGCAGCGACAGGATCGTCGGCATCTGGTTGTGCCGCATGCGATACCAATAGGCGTTACCCGGCGTGAACCCGGGGTGCATATAGATGCCGGTCCACTCACCCGGCACGGTCGCGTAAGTATGCTTCGTCGGGCCGCCGCGCGCCGTCGTCTCCGCCAGCAGCGCGTCATAGTGTGCCTGCGCGGTCTCGAATTCGTACGGGCTGACAATGGCTTCGCGCGGATAATCACGGTCGCAATGACCCCACGCTGCGGACGCCGGCGGGTTCGAGCCGATCACGCCGCTGCCGGGGTTCGCGCCCCATTGCTCCTCGATCGCCACCGGGCTATTGCAGCGAAAGTACCGGGGATCGCTCCACAACTCCCGGTCTATATAGAAATCTTCAGACGTGAAGAGATCGATCGGAAGCGGCTCCACGCCTTCCGGCGCGTCGCCCTCGCGTGCCGAGCCCACGAAGCGCCCGCCATCGGGACCGCGCTCGTTGCTGGCGCCGACGATTTCGTACTCGCGCAGATCGGCCGCCATCGGCGCGCCGCGCCCGACACTGGTGAAATCGAGCTGTACGGTTTGTTGCGCCGCCGCCGCTCCGCCGAGCATGGACATGCCGGCTAACGCCGCTGTCTTCCAAGCGGTTGTCCTCATCCTTCCTCCTGCCCCGTGTCGTCGGGCCGCATGCGGCCGCTCGCCGCCGAGATCTGCGACGGGTTATATCGCAACCAATTGCCGGCGTACGTTAATTTTACTTGATCAAGACGGAGTCGACCGGCTCCCGGCGCGGCGGCTCCAAGTCGGGCCCTCAGCAATCAGCGCGCGAGCGGGTCGGGTCGAATCTGCAGCTTAACGAGCTTGCCCTTCGTGCCTTTGCCGCCCTCGATGTGCCAGACGAGGTGCGTGCCGTAGTTCGCATAGAGCGCGCGCCCCTTCCATCCGGCCGTAGGGTCGTCGATGCGGCCGTCCATCCCGCGCTGATAGAAGCCGAGCGGATACGGCACGCGGAATGTCTGCCATTCGCCGCTATCCGGATCGAGCGCGAGCAGCGCATCGGAGTTCGAGCCGGTGGCGAACGGCGTGTTGGCGCCGAGGCCCGAGATATCGTGCTGATCCACCCAGTTGTAGTAGTGGAAATCGGCCGGCACGTCCGTGCCTGCGAGCTTCGGCCCCGTGCTCTGATGCAGGGTCCAGCCCTCGGGACAATGCGTGCCGTCGAGCGTCTCCGGCCCGCTCAATACGCTGCACTTCGAGCGATCGAACGAAGCAAGATGGCTGCTGCCCGCCAGCGCCGTCCACACGATACCGTTCGTATCGATATCGATGCCGCGCGGGTCGAAGCCCTCTTCCGGCACCTTGTACACCTCGGTAATGCACGTCTCCGGCGGATTTTCGCCGCGGTCGACGCGCACGATGTAGCCGGGGAACCGCTCCGACGCGCCCCAGACGGCGCCGTCAACCGGGCTTGGGATCACCGAGTAGAGATTGTAGCGCACCTCGGTGTCGAGGCTCGGATCGAACTCCCCGTTCGGCGTGTTCCACGGTTTCGTGATGCGGCCGTCGCCGTTCGTGTCGACGATCTGCGGGCACCACCCTTGAGCCCCCTGCTCGTCGCGCGTCAGGTCGAACAGCCGCGTGTTCACCCAGCCGACGATCGGACCCAGCAGCTCGTTGAAGTAGAGCGTATGGTCGCTGTCGTTGTCGAACTGCAGATGATGTGTCGCGAAGCACGTGTCGATGAGCACGAACTCGCCGGTCGCGGGATCATAGTACGACGCCTGCCGGTTGCTGAAGTTGAGGGGATAGTACTGCGCGAACTTGTTGTCCGAGCCGCGGCCGCACCACGCCGGCTGCTCGTCGCGGATCTTGGAGGTCATCCAGATCCGCCCCTTGTGATCGAACATCGGGTTGTGCGGGTCGGCCGGGTTCTCCGGGCCCCACAGATGCTCATTCCCCCAGAAATTCGACGGCATACCCGGCGGCGGGAAGCGCGACGACACTTCGCGCGGATCCTCACGCGTCGGAATCGTGAGCTCGTACGTTAAATGCTCGAGCGGATCGAGCACCGTAAGCTTGCCGTGCCCGGATGACACGGCGTAGATCGGCCCGTGCGCATTCACCGTCGGGTCGCGCTTGTCGGTCGCGATCTCATCGTGCATGAAGGACGTCTCGACGCCCCAATCCCATAGCGTGAACACCGCATTGCGCTCGACGCCGGACGGCCTCGGCGGTGCCGGCGGCACCTCGCCCGCCTCGATTCGGCGCGTCCAGTCGGCAAAAACCTGGGCCGCGTTCTCGGCGCCGAACGTTGCGAATGCACCGGCCATCGAGCCGCCGCGCACGCCGAGCTGCGTGCGATACACCCACGCCTCCTCGTGCGACGCGAAGCCGAGGTGATCCATATGCCCCAGCTCACGCGTGATCTCGTTACCGAGCTGATGACAAAAATTACAGCTGCTTTTCAGATTGTTGAGCCATTGGTACTGGCTCTGCATCTGCGGCGAGACACCGTTGCCGCTCGGCCCGGTGCCCGGGAATTGATCCTCGCCCGGCGGCTCGAGCATCGACAGCCAGTAGTTGCCAGGGTAAACCTGAGCGGCCTGCTGCGGCGTTTCGGCAACGACCGCCTCGAGCGCGAGCTCATGATCGCCGGGGCGCCCTTCGACCGCCGTCGAATCGACGAGCCCATAGCCGCGCACCCATACCCGATAGGTCGCATCGGGCATCTCCGGCAGCACGTAGCGCCCATCGTCGTCGGTGACGACGATCTTGATGTACGGCGTCTTGAGCTCCGTGGTCTCGGCGATGACCCAGACCCCCGCCTCCGGCCCATTCGCGCTTTCGACGACGCCGGCAATGTAGCCTTCCGGCAGCGACGGCGTCTGGGCGGACCCTGCCGCCGAGGCGGCAGCGAGCGCCGCGCCGATGGCAAAACGGAGTACTCCTCGCGAAGCTCGCGAGCGCGTGTTCTCGGACATCGGAAAATCCCCTCGTTCTTCTTCGGACGCTCCCCGCGTCGTACCCCTCGGCCGCCCCGACGATGCGGTACCCACTCGTCGCGACGCCGATTGTAGCGGCCGCGCGGCCTCCGCGGTCAAGGAGCACGGCAGGAGCGCCGCGCGCGGCTACAGCTTGAGGCTGATCAGAGCGAGCTTCGCGTCCTCGGGGTGGACCCGCTGCTCGAACCCGAGATCACGCGCGAGCGCAAGCATGTTCGCGTTCTCCCGCAGCACGACACCGTGCATCCGCTCGAGCCGGCCGGCACGCGCAGCCGCGATCAGCTCGCGCAGGAGACGCGTCGCCACGCCGCGGCCTTGCCACGCGTCGGCGACCACCACGGCGAATTCGCACTCGCGCCGGTTGACGTCGACCACATAGCGGGCGCCGCCGACCTCCTCGACGGCGACCCCGTGGTCGTCCTCGACCACGGCGATCAGCGCCATTTCCCGGTCGTAGTCGATCTGCGTGAAGCGCGACAGCATCTCGGGTGTCAGCTCCTTCAGGGTGTACATGAAGCGCAGGTAGCGGGAGCGCTCCGACAGACCGGCAACGAAACGCTGCTCGAGGCGCGCGTCCTCGGGTCGGATCGGCCGGATCGTCAGCGGTGTCCCGTCGCGCAGCACGTATTGCCGCTCGAGATTGGCCGGATAAGGATGGATCGCCATATGCGCGAACGGCCGTTCGTCGGCCGGTTTGGCGCGTATGACCACCCGCGCGTCGATGGCCACGGCACCGCTCGCATCGACGACGAGCGGGTTGATGTCCAGCTCTTCGATCCACGGCAGCTGCGAGACCATTTCCGACACGCGTAGCACGGCGTCGACGAGCGCGTCCCGATCGACCGCGGAGGCGCCGCGAAACTCGCCGAGCGACCTCGCGGCGCGCGTGCGCTCGATCATCCGCTCGACGAGCAGCGCATTGAGCGGCGGCAACCCGACCGCGCGATCCGCGATCACCTCGACCAGCATGCCGCCGAGGCCGATGCTGATGACCGGGCCGAACACGGCGTCCGTCGAGACACCGAGCATCAGCTCGCGCCCGCGGTGCGGGGTATGCATCGGCTCGAGCAACACACCGTCGAGCCGCGCATCGGGGCGGGCGGCGGCCGCGGCGGCCATGATCGCGTCGAACGCCGCACGTGCATCGGCTTCGGACGCTATGCCGAGCTTCACGCCGCCGACATCCGTCTTGTGCGTGATGTCGGGAGACAACAGCTTCATCGCGAGCGGAAAGCCCAGCTCGGATGCGCGGAGCGCGGCTTCGCCGCTGCTGCTCGCCTGCGCCGTCGGCAGCACGGGGATATGGAACGCCGTGAGGATACCCTTCGACTCGATCGGATCGAGCACACTGCGGCCGGCCGCGAGCGCGCTCTCGATGATGCGCTGCGCGGCATCCGGGTCCGCGGGATCGCGCCGGCGCAGCGGCTCCGGCACCTGCAGCAGCTCCTCCTGATTGCGCCGATGCGCGGCCATCGCCGCGAACGCCTCGACCGCATCCTCCGGCGTTCGGAACACGGGCACGCGCGCCGCACGGAATAGCGGCCACGCCGGGCGCATCGACGCATCGCCGATCCAGCACGCGAGCACCGGCTTGCGGGTCCGCCGGGCTTCTTCGATGACCGCGGCAGCCACGGCGGCGGGATCGGTCAGCGCCGTCGGAATCAGAATGGCAAGCACCGTATGCACGGCCGGATCGGCCGCCGCGATGCGGACCGCGGCCGCATAGCGGGCGGGATCCGCGTCGCCGAGCACGTCGATCGGGTTGGCGCCGGACCAGGCGGACGGCAACGCGCGGTCGAGCGCCGCCAGGCTCGCAGCGCCGAGCGTGGCGATCGTCAAGTTTTTGTCCGCGGCCGCGTCTGCGGCCATGACGGCCGGGCCGCCGCCATTCGTCACGATCGCGAGCGCCGGCCCGTCGGTCGACAGCCCAACGTGCAGCGTTTCGGCGACAGCGAAAAAATCCGCGTATTCGCGCACGCGCACGACGCCCGCACGATCGAGCGCGGCCTCGAACACGTCGTCTGCGCCGATGAGCGCGCCGGTGTGCGAGATCGCGGCCTGGCCGCTGACGCTATGTCGTCCGACCTTCATCACGACGATCGGCTTCGCGCGCGACACCGCACGAAGCGCGCTCAGGAACCGCCGCGCATCGTGCACGCCTTCGATATAGAGCATGATCGCGCGCGTCTCGGGGTCGAGAAGCAGATAGTCGAGAATCTCGTCGAAGTCGACGTCCGCTCCGATGCCGGTCGAGACGACATTCGAGAACCCGATCTCGCGCACGCTCGCCCAGTCGAGCAGTGCCGTGCACACTGCACCCGATTGCGAGACGAGCGCGACGCGGCCGCGCTTCGCCATGGCCTGGCTGAAGCTCGCGTTCAGCTTCGCGGCCGGACGCAGCACGCCGAGGCAGTTCGGCCCGATGAAACGCATGCCGTGCTCGCGCGCGATGCGCACGGCCTCCTCTTCGAGCGCCCGCCCGCGCGGGCCCGCCTCGCGAAATCCGCCCGAGAGAATCACGGCGCCGGGAACACCGCCCGCGCCGCATTCGCGCAGCACTCGAGGCACGACCCGCGCCGGCGCGACGATCACGGCCAGATCGACCGCTGCGCCGACGTCGCCGACCCGGGCGTAGCAGCGCTCCCCGCGCACGGTCGAGTACTTCGGATTGACGGGGTAGATCTTGCCGGTAAAGCCGGCATTGTGCAGATTGCGCAGCACCACTGTGCCGAGCGAGCCGTCGCGCTCGCTCGCGCCAATCAGGGCAATCGACTCCGGCTCGAGGATCGGGGCGATCGCAGGTCGGTGCCGCAGGCGCTGCGAGCGCGCCGCTCGCGGATCGTCATTCACTCCTGCACCTCCGTGCGTTTTTGCCGTGCTCAGAAGCAGGCGACGATCGTGGCATAGTCGACCGGCTTGGTCAGATGGTGGTCGATGCCCGCATCGCGGGAGCGGCGCCGGTCGGCGCTCTGACCGTACCCGCTGATCGCGATCAGCTTCATATCCGGCGAGGACGTTCCGTCCCGGAGCCGGCGTGCGAGCTCCCACCCGTCCATGTCCGGCAAGCCGATGTCGAGCAGCACGATATGCGGCACGAACGTTCGCGCGATCGCGAGCGCCGAGCGCGCATCACGCACGTCGCACACCTCATGCCCGGCCTGCGTGAGCAGCAGGGCCAGGCTCGACGCGGCATCGTCGTTATCGTCGACGATCAGGATCCGGCGGCTGGGGTTCGTCGGCCGGCTCGGGGTCTCGCGGCTCGCGACGGGGATCTCGGCCGGCGCGATCTGCTGGACCTGCGCGTCCCGGCCGGGCTCCGCCAGCGGCAGGCGGACGACGAACGTCGCGCCGCGCGAGCGGCCGCCGCTTTGCGCCGCGACGGTCCCGCCGTGCAGCTCGACGAGCCGCTTCACGAGCGACAGCCCGAGGCCGAGACCTGCATCTTCGCGCGGCTCGTCGATCCGCACGCCGCGTTCGAATAGATGCGGCAGCGAATCCGGCGCGATCCCGATGCCGTTGTCATGCACGCTTACGACCGCGTCGTCGCCGCTACGCGCGCTCGTCACCTCGATGCGCCCGCCGGACGGCGTGAACTTGGCCGCATTGTTGATGAGGTTAGTGACGACCTGCGCAAGCCGGACCGGATCGGCGTCGACGCCGATCGGCTCATCCGGCTCGGCCACGATCACTTCATGTTTGCGCGCCAAGATCAGCGCGCGGCTGGTCTCGAGCGAATGCCGCACGATTTCGCGCACATCGAGCCGGCGACGCTGCAGCGTGATTCGGCCGGTCGTGATGCGCGACGTGTCGAGCAGATCGTCGACGAGGCGGGTCAGGTGATTGACCTGTCGCTCCATCATCTGCCGCAGATTGTCCAACGCCGGATCCGTCGTCAGCTGGCCGAGCAGCTCGGTCGCGGTCGTCAACGGCGCCAAAGGATTGCGCAGCTCATGCGCGAGCATCGCGAGGAAGTCGTCCTTGCGCCGGTCGGAATCCTCGAGCGCCTGCTCGGCGAGCTTACGCTCCGTGATGTCGATGATGGAGCCGATGTAACCCTTGAACCGGGTATCGGGGCTGAAGCGCGGCGCCGCCGCTTGCAGCACCCAGCGATATTCGCCGTCGTGCCGCCGCAGCCGGAACTCGACGCGAAACGGCTCGAGCCGGTCCTGGGCGCCGCGAAACGCGTCGTCGAAGTGCTCGCGATCGTCCGGATGCACCGCTGCGCGCCAGCCGCCGCCGAGGCCCCGTGCAGGCTCGAAGCCGGTGAACTCGTACCAGCTTCGTGATACGAAGATGCACGCACCCTCGGGCGCGGTGACCCAAACCATGAACGGCGCATTGTCGGCCAGCTGGCGG
>CAZFJU010000034.1:0-25712 GCA_964518995.1 uncultured Gammaproteobacteria bacterium | reverse complement strand
GAAGTCGATCGTGAATCAGCGGGAGATTGGCGTGGATACGCACTCGTTCGCGCGGGCGCTGCGCAGCGCCATGCGCGAGGCCCCGGACGTCGTGCTGATCGGTGAGATCCGCGACCGCGAGACAATGCAGGCCGCGATCGATTTGGCGGGCACTGGTCACCTGGCCATCGCCACTCTGCACGCGAACAACGCACCGGAGACGCTCGACCGGATCATCAATATGTTTCCAAACGATCAGCACAATCAGGTGCTGATGGATCTGTCGCAGTACCTGCGCGCAGTGATCTCGCAGCGGTTGGTTCGCTCGAAGGAAGGTAGACGCATCGCGGCGGTCGAGGTCATGCTGAACACGCCGCATATTTCGGAGATGATCCGCAAGGGCGACATCTCGCACGTGAAGGAAGCCTTCCGTGAGACGCGCGAGCCCGGCATGCAGACCTTCGACGAGGCGCTCTTCGAGCTATATCGCAACGGCCTGATCGGCATGGAAGAGGCGCTCTCGCATGCCGACTCGAGAAGCAATCTCGAGGCGAAGATCAACTTCGGCTGAAAAAAATTGGGGTCAGAGCCCTTTTTCGCGAAGAAAAAGGGCTCTGACCCCAATTTTTTAGGCGAAGACGGCGGGGTAGACCTCGCGGGCCTCGAACACGGGGCCGTCCACGCAGACCCGCTTCATCGCCGGCCCGGACGGAGTTTCGACCAGCACCGTGCAGCCGGCGCAGCCGCCGACGCCGCAGGCCATATATTCCTCGAGCGCGAGCTGGCACGGCAGATCGAATTCCTTGGCGAGCACGGCAATCGCCCGCAGCATCGGCTGCGGGCCGCAGCCGAGAAGCTGGGTCTCGGCGAGCGCGTCGGCCGGGATGGCCTGCAGCAGCCGCCGCGCGAGCGCCGGGACGAAGCCCGCATGGGCCCCGGGCAACCCCGCGTTGCTTGCAAGTCGCGATGCGATGCCGAGGGCCTCGAGCGCCGCGACGCCGTGAGTCGCATCGTCTGGCGCCCCGGGCACAGGCAGCGCGGACGGCTCGATCCGAAACGGAAACGGCCGCTCGCTGCCCATCAGCACGACCGGCATGCGGAAGTCGGCACGGGCAGCGAGCCGCTCCGCGGCGAATATCATCGGCGGAATGCCGACGCCGCCGCCGATCGCGAGCGTGCGTGGCCGCGCCGGAGAAGGCTTGAAGCCGCGCCCGATCGGCGCAAGCACGCTCAGCCGCTCGCCGATGCGCCGCTCCGCCAATTTCTCGAGGCCGGCGCCGACGGGCTTGTACAGAAACTCCAGCCAGCCTTGCTCAGGATCCGCCCGCATGATCGACAGCGGCCGTCGCATCGGCACGCTCGGGTGGCAGGTGATGTGCGCAAAGCTGCCGGGCTCGGCCTTGCGGGCCGCAACCGGCGCGGCCACGCGCAGCACGTACTGTCGTCCCGGCCACGCATCGTGGGCGAGGATCTCCGCGTCCTCGAGGTAGATCGTTCCGCGCACTGCCGAGGCGTGCGCTTTTGTCGGGCTCCCGGCCATCGAGTCATTGTCCTTCATTGGGCGCTTCGCTCATCCATTGCTCGGCGATCAGACTTGCGGCGCGCGCGTCGATGCGCGCCTTGCCCGCCCGCCGCGTCAATACGCCGCTGCGTCGGGCGTCCGCAAGGTCCGCCGCCGCGGCGGCCGATGTGAATGACTCGTCCACCGTCGCGACGGCGAGACCATATCGGCTCTCGAGCGTATCGGCAAAGGAACGGGCCGCGGCAGTGATCGAGGTTGGGCCCTCCGACCCTTCCGGTACGCCGACGACCAGGCGCTCGGGCCGCCAGTCCCGGACCAGCGCGTCGATTCTCGCCCAAGGGGGCTCGCGGCCGCTTTCGAGTGTCGTCAACGGTGATGCCGTGCGGGTGCGCAGATTGCCGGTCGCTATGCCGATACGGCGGCGGCCGAAGTCGAAGGCCAGCACGATACCGCTTCCGCGCGGCGGCGCCACATCGCTGCCAGCGTTACGCGTGGCCGGCGTAGTTTGCAAGCTGGTGTATTTCGACGCCGAGAAGACCGGCCGCTGCGCGCCACCGTTGCTCGAACGGGGTTTCGAACAGCACCGTGTCGTCCGCTGGCACGCTGAGCCATGCGTTCGCTGCCATTTCAGCCTCGAGCTGCCCCGAGCCCCAACCGGCGTAACCGAGCGCGACGAGCACGGGCTCCGGACCTTCGCCGCGCGCGATTGCCGCGAGGATATCCTGCGATACGGTGATCTTGACGCCCGCACCGGTCTGCAGCGTGGAGTCGAAGCGCTGCTCGGAGCGGTGCAGCACGAAGCCGCGATCCCGCTGCACGGGCCCCCCGGAGAGCACCGGCAACGCGCCGAAGCGCGGATCGATCGGCTCGAATGACAGCTGCTTGAACACTTCTCCGAGCAGCATGTCCGTCGGCCGATTGATCACGATGCCCATCGCGCCTTCTTCGTCATGCTTGCAGATATAGGTGACCGTCTCGTTGAAGTTCGGATCGCCCATCGCGGGCATCGCAATCAGGAAGTGATCCTGAAGGGTTGCGGATTGGCGGATATCGTGTTCCATAGTGCTTGGAATTCTAACGCAAGCTCGGGTCGCGCGTCGCTGCGCGCTGAACGGGCCTGTACCCGCAGCGCCGCCGGTGCGCCGGCTCGCCCGCCTTGGGCGCGGCGGCGATCTGCCGCGCAGACTGCCCGCGCGTCAGCATTCGTTAGCGACGGCGGCCGCTTCGCGCGGGTGGCCGTCGTGCGCATCAAGAGCGGCTACGAGCAGCGTCGCGCCGAGGCGGTCGGCGTTGGCTCGTGCGCCGAATTGGCCCAGGGCGCCTAGCGCGGGCTCAGCGGTCGGCGCCCGCCGCCTGCAGCGAATCTGCCGTCAGTCGCCGACGCATTGCGTCGGTCGTCTCGACGCGGCCGTTGGCGTCGACCCGCAGCACGGCCTCGATACCGAGCGCCTCGGCAACGCGCTCCCAATCATCGCCGGCCACGAACAGCGCGGTGGCCGCCGCGTCCGCGAGCACCCCGCCGTGCGCGACCACGGTGATGGCGCGCGTCTCGTCGGCGGGCCGGCCGGTGCGCGGGTCGATGATGTGGTGCAGCCGCCGTCCCGCGTCGTCGACGTAACGCTCGTAATCGCCGGAGGTGAACGCCGCCTCGCCGTGCTCGAGCGTGACGACTGCGAGGATCTCGTCGGCGCGCGGCGCCTGAATGCCGATCCGCCAGGGCCGGCCGCGGCGGTGCCCGAGAACGCGCAAGTCGCCGCCGGCGTTCACGAGCGCATCGGTGATGCCGTGCTCGGCGAGCAGGTTTAGCAGCCGGTCGACGGCTTCGCCCTTGGCGATGGCGCCGAGGTCGAGCCAGACCGGAGCGGAGGAGGTGACGATATGCCCGTCGATCTCGATGTTCGCGATACTTTCGCCTGCGGCGAGCCAAGCGTCGACGGCTGCCGCAGGCAGTGCGTGCGGCTCGCCGGCGGCCGCATCGTGGAACCCGTAGCGGGCGACGAGGGCGCCGACACCCGGATCGAATGCTCGGCCGCTCGCGGCACTCAGGCGCTGCGCCTCGGCGAGGAGCGCGGCCATCGCGGGGCTCACCGTGGCCTCGCGGCCGGCTGCGAGCGCACGGTTGAGCCGCGCGAGCTCGCCATCGTCCGCCCACGCGTAGTAGTCGATCTGGAAGCGGTGCAGAAAGGCTTCGGCCTCGTCGAGCGCGGCGGCGGCCGTGCGCGGCGACGCGATGACCGTCAGGTCGACCCACGTGCCCATCGCGAACAAACGCCGTTCGACCCGCTCGGGCGGCTCCGCGCAGCCTGATGCGAGCAGCGCGGCGAGCACGAGCAACGGGCCGGGCGCTTGCAGCACGGGACGAGCGAAGCGTACGAGACCGCTGGCGACGATCGAGAAGCGCTGGACGTACGCGGCGATCACGTGGTCGGGTTTACCCGGTGAACCGCCTTTCGACGGCGTCGAGCAGTCTAGCAGCGATGTCGAGCTCGAATTGCCGGTCCAATTCACGTATTCCGGTCGGGCTCGTGACGTTGATCTCGGTGACGTAGTCGCCGATCACGTCGAGGCCCGCGAACAGCACGCCTTTGGCCGCAAGCGTCGGCCCGATCTCGGTCGCGAGCCAGCGATCGCGCGCGGTGAGCGGCCGGCCCTCGCCGCGCGCGCCCATGACGAGGTTGCCGCGCCACTCGCCGGGCGCCGGAATGCGCGCGAGCGCGTAGTCGATGGGCTCGCCGTCGATGAGCAGCACGCGTTTGTCGCCGTCCGCGATCTCGGGCAAGAACCGCTGCGCGATCGTGAAGCGGGCCCCGTCAGCGGTCAGCGTCTCGATAATGACGTTGGTATTCGGGTCGCCCTTCGCAATTGCGAAAATGGAGCGGCCGCCCATGCCGTCCAGCGGCTTCAAAACGATCTTGCCCTGCTCATGAAGAAAACCCATGAGCTCGTCCCGTGAGCGGGAGATCAAGGTCGGCGGTGTGCAGTGCGGAAACCAGGCGGTATAGGCCTTCTCGTTGATATCGCGCAGACTGCCTGGCCGGTTGACGACCATCAGGCCGCGGTCCTCGGCAAGCTGCAGGATATACGTGGTGTACACGTACTCCATATCGAACGGCGGATCCTTGCGCATCAACAGCGCATCCATGCGCTCGAGCGGGCCGTGCCACTCGTCCCCGTAGCTGAACCAATCGCGTTCGTCGTCCCGGACATCGAGCAGCCGGCCGCGGCCGACCGGCGCGCCGTCGCGCACGGACAGCCCGTTCTGAGTGAAGTACACGATGCGCCAGCCGCGACGCCGGGCCGCGAGCAGCATCGCGAGCGTCGAATCCTTCTTTGGCGTAATGGCCTCGATCGGGTCCATGACCACACCGAGCAAGCGTGACGAGCTGTCCATCGGTCCTCGCAATTTGAGTGCAGGTTCGCAGATTCGCTGAAAACGGCAACGCTACCATAGCCGGCGGACGCGGTGCGGGTGGCGCCGCGAAGACGCGCTTCCCGGCTTTGCCGCAGCTTGCGGCCGGCGGCCGTTCCCATACCGGCCGGAGTCGCTGGAAGCGCCTATCGAGATATTACAGGGTAAGTTGTGCTCGCGCGGCGCCGTGGTTGGGGTGAATGGGGCGGCGGCGTTCGAAGTGCGGGGGAGTGCGCGTGTCGACCAGTAATGCCGTAAGCCAGGGGCCTGGCCTGCAAGGTCTCAAGGTCCTCGTGATCGACGACAGCAAGACGATCCGCCGCACCGCCGAGACCTTGTTGGCGAAGGAGGGCTGCAGCGTGTTCACGGCCGTCGATGGTTTCGACGCGCTGGCGAAGATCGCCGATCACCAGCCCGACATCATCTTCGTCGACATCATGATGCCTCGGCTCGACGGTTATCAGACGTGCTCGCTGATCAAGCACAACAAGCTGTTCAAGGACACCCCGGTGATCATGCTGTCGAGCAAGGATGGGCTGTTCGATCGCGCACGCGGGCGGCTCGTCGGCTCGGAGCAGTATTTGACGAAGCCCTTTACCAAGGACGAGCTCCTGGGGGCGATCTCGAGCCATGTCGGACGCTGTAACGGTTCCACTGCAGGGGCATAGCATGGCGCTGATCTTGATTGTCGACGATTCGCCTACCGAGGTGCACGTGCTGAAGACGTTGCTCGAGAAGCATCGCTTCGACACCATTTCGGCCGCGGACGGCTCCGAATGCATTTCCCTCGCGCGCGAGAGGCGTCCGGATCTGATCCTGATGGATGTCGTGATGCCGGGCGTCAACGGCTATCAGGCGACGCGCATGCTGACGCGCGATCCGGAGACCCGCTCGATCCCGATCGTGATGATTACCACGAAGAGCCAGGAGACCGATCGCATCTGGGGAATGCGGCAGGGCGCCGCGGACTACCTGATAAAGCCCGTCGGCGAGGCGGTGCTGGTCGCGAAAGTGAATGAGGTTTTGCAACGACGGACCGAGGCGCAGGACACGTGTCGCTCGCAGAGCTGAAGAATCGGCCGTTCGAGCTGCTGCTCGAGCTCGAGCGGCTCGCCCGTGCGGCAAGCTCCGCGCGGGACGGCGACGCCGCGGCGGCCGACGAGTGGACCGGCATCGGTTTTCGCATCGGCGCCGAGTATTTCGTCACGGGGCGCGGCGGTGTTCGCGAAGTGCTGCCGACCCCGGAGCCCGTGACGCGGGTGCCCGGCGGCAAGCCGTGGCTGCGCGGCATCGCCAACGTGCGCGGTCAGCTGCTGACCGTCGTCGATCTGAAGGCTTTTCTCGGCGCCGGCAGCAGTGCCGTCGACCGGCGCAGCCGCATGCTCGTCGCCGCGAGCCGAGACGTGCCGACCGCGCTGATCGTCGAAGAGGTCGTCGGCATCCGGCGCTTCCCCCAAAACGATTTCAAGCGCGACGTGCCGGCATCGGCGCTCGGTTGCGAAAGCTATCTCGACGGCGGGTTCGTGCACGGATCTGAAGTCTGGCCGCGCTTCAATCTCGACCAGCTGCTCGGTGACGATCGGTTTCTCAACGCCCGCGATAGGACCGGTAGGAAGTGAGCTCCGCAATGTTCAAATCGAGCCCTTGGATCAAGCTCCTTGCTCCGCTCGCGTTCGCAGCGGCGGGGCTGACCGCGGCTGCGGCCGTGCTCCTGCTGCTGGACGGCGGGGGGCTGCCGCTCGCGCTCGTCGGCGCGGCGTTGCTGCTGATGCTCACGATGATGCTCGCATACCAGCGTGCCGGCGATCTTCGCCGGCTTGCCGAGTCGCAGGCGGCGAACAACGAGCGTAACCAGCAGGCGATCCTGCGGCTGCTCGACGAGCTGTCGAATCTCGCCGACGGCGACCTGACCGTCGAGGCCACGGTCACGGAGGACATCACCGGCGCGATCGCGGATTCGATCAACTATGCGATCGAAGCGCTGCGCGAGCTGGTCGCCACCATCGATCACACGTCGATTCTCGTCGATGCGGCCGCGAAGCAGAGCGATGCAACCGTGCGGCATCTGGTTCGCTCGAGCGAGATGCAGGCGAAGCAGACGGCGGCCGCATCCGAAGCCGTGATCCATATGGCGCAGTCGATCGAGGAGGTATCCGGCAATGCCGAGCGCTGCTCCGACGTCGCCCGTCATGCCGTCGATGTCGCGCACAAGGGCGGCGATGCCGTGCGGCGCACGATCGAGGGGATGAATACGATCCGCGAGACGATTCAGGATACGTCGAAGCGCATCAAACGGCTCGGCGAAAGCTCACAGGAGATCGGCAATATCGTCGAGCTCATCGAGGAGATCGCGGAGCAGACGAACATCCTCGCGTTGAACGCCTCAATCGAGGCGTCGCGCGCCGGGGAGGGCAGCCGCGGCTTTGCGGTGGTTGCCGACGAAGTGCAGAAACTCGCCGAGCGCTCGACCATTGCGACGCGCAAGATCGAAGTGCTCGTGCACACGATTCAGTCCGACACCAACGAGGCTGTCGTGTCGATGGAGCGCAGCACGACCGATGTCGTCGGCGGGGCGCTTCTCGCCGAGAACGCCGGCGCCGCGCTCGAGGAAATAGAGCAAGTGTCGCACCAGATTGCGAGCCTCGTGCAGAACATCTCGAGCTCCGCACGCGAGCAGACGCATTCGACCACGGCGATCACCGAGTCGATGCGGGTGCTGCGCGAGATCAGTGCGAAGACGACCGACTCGACCAATGCTGCATCGACCGCGATCAGCAAGCTCTCGGAGCTTGCATCGCAGCTCCGCGAAACCGTCAGCGGCTTCCGGCTCCCGGCGGATGGCGCGCGCGCAAGCGTGCTGACCCAGGCGCGTATCGCTTCCACGCTGCAGATCGCGCAGCCGATCAGTGATACTCGAGCCGCAGACGAGAACACGCAGGTCAGAGCCGGGCGGGCCGGCAGCCGCGAGCAGCGCAGGCGGTCCGGATGAGCACACCGATCACGATCGCGGCCGGGTCGAACGGCGATCTCGCGTCGCATTCCCTCGATTTGGTCAGCCGGGAAATCGGCAATACGCTCGAGACCGCACGCCGCGAGCTCGAGGATTTCGCCGAGGGCCACGCGGCGGCCGATGCGCTCGACCGCGCGGCCGACCTGCTGCATTTGGCGCAAGGTGCGCTCAAGGTTATCGAGCTGCATGGCGCAAGCATGCTCGCCGCTGAAATGGAGCGCGCGTGCCGCCACGTGCGCACGCGTCGCGAGCAGGCGCACGTCGATGCCGGTCTCGAGGCGCTGATGCGCGCGATGGTGCAGTTGCCCGCATATCTCGAGCGGGTGCTGCGAGGCGGGCGCGACATAGTGCTCGTGCTGCTGCCGATGTTGAACGATCTTCGGGAGGCGCGCGGCGATCCGCTGCTGTCCGAAGGCACGCTGCTCTTGCTGGATGCGGGGCCGTTCGAGCGCCACCTGGCGTCGCGTCCACCGGTCGCGGTAGATGCCGAATCGAGCCGCCGGTTTCAGACGGCGGCGCGCCGGATACGGCCTGCTCTGCAGACGGCCCTGCTGCAGTGGATTCGAGGCCGGGACGCTGCTCAGCAGCTCGAGAAGCTGATAGAAATCAGCGACGCGCTCGAGAAAGCCGCCTCGTCCGAGCCTGTGCACCAACTATGGTTCGTGCTGACCGGCGTGCTGATGGCGCTGCGCGACGGCCAACTCGAGTCGACCGTGGAGCTGAAGCGGCTCGTCGGCCAAGCAGACCGTCAGCTCAAGCGCCTCATCGACGGCGGCGAGTCGAGCTGGGTCGAGTCGCCGCCGGTCGAGCTGCTGAACAGCTTGCTGTACCACATCGCGCGCGCTGGCGGCGATAGCGAGCGTCTCGGCAAAATCCGCGCGCTCTATCGGCTCGACGAGGCCGTGCCGCCGGAGTCGAAGCTCGTTGAAGCGCGCGAGAGCCTGGCCGGGCCGAGCGTCAAGCTCATGCGCACGGTCGCGAAGGCGATCAAGGAAGATTTGTCATTGGTCAAAGATGCGCTCGATATCTTCGTGCGCACCGGTATGGAAGACCTCGAGCAGCTGAAGCCGCAGCTCGATATGATGAAGAAGATCGGTGACACGCTCGGCGTCCTCGGGCTCGAGAAGGCGCGTGCCGAGATCGAACACGAGGCACGCGAGCTGGCGGGCATCCTCGGCAACGGAACCCTCGGCGGCGCCCGGGCGCTCGAGCGGATTGCCGCGACCCTGCTCCGCGTCGAGGATGCGCTCGACGACGACCTCATTCACCAAGTTGCGCCCGGAGTCGACGACGCGCCCGACGCCGGCGGCGAGACCGAAGCGCAGTATCGCCACGTTACTCAAGCCGTCGTCGGCGAGTGCATCGTCAATCTCGCGAAGATCAAAGAGGCGGTCGCGCAGCTCGTCGAGACACCGCAGAACGGTCGAATTCTGGAGCAAGTGAAGCCGCAGCTGCGCGGCATTACAGCCGGGCTGCTGATGCTGAACAAGACGCGCGCCATGAGAGTGGTCGAGCGCGTCGGTGTCGTGATCGGGACGCGGCTCGGGCCGGGCAGAAAGGCGTTGAAGCCGGAATATCTCGAGCGGCTGGCCGATGCCGTCGTGGCCGTCGAGTACTACATGGAAACGATCAGCCGCGGCCGCAGCGATCCGTGGTACATGCTCGACAACGCGAGCCGCTGCCTCGACTTGCTCGAATCATTGCCGCCTGGCGCGGCGCCGGCGCCGGCCCCCGCGCCGGCTCCGCTCGCGACGGTGCACGGCGCGCCGCAGCCGGCGACGGCCGTCGACGACGAACGGCCAGATCCCGAGCTACTCCGGCTCTTTCTCGAAGAAGCCAAGGACGAGATTGCCGGCATCGGGCGGTTCCTGCCGCTCTGGGCCGACCGCCCGGAAGATTCCGACGCGCTGATCTCCGTGCGCCGCTCGTTCCACACGCTCAAAGGCAGCGGCCGCATGGTCGGCGCGCAGCTGATCGGCGAATTCGCGTGGAGCGTCGAGAACCTGCTGAATCGCGTCATCAATCAAACGTTGGACCCGACTCCGGCGTTGATCGCGTTCATCACCGAAGCGGCTGCGGTGTTTCCGCAGCTCATCGAGCAGCTCGAGGCCGACGTCGCGCCGCAGGCCGATGTGCAGCGCCTCATGAAGCGCGCCCGGGCGTTCGCGGAGGGCGACCCCGAGGCCGAGAATATCGCGGTCGATGCCTTGCATCTGCCGGCGCCGGACGAAACCGATCCGCTGGCCCCGGTCGAGACCGTTGCAGCGGCCGAGCGTACGTCGGCGTCGATGGATCCGGTGCTCGCGGACATCTTCCTGAAGGAGACGTTGAGCCATCTCGAGGCGCTGCGTGCGTTCATCGATGCGGCGCGGCGACGCGGCGGCGCGGCGCCGCATGCGCTCGACGAGCCCCTTTACCGCGCATGTCATACGCTGCTCGGCAGCGCGAAGATGGCGGCCTTCGCGCCGGCTGTCGCACTCGCGGCGCCGCTGGCGGAGCATTTAGGCCGGCTGTTGCAGGCGGGCAGCGGCCTGCTCGATGAAGGGTTGGTTACGCTCGCGGCCGCCGCCGACGAAATCGACCGCATGACGCGTGCGCTCATGGCGCGAGAAGAGTTCGCGCCCGATCCGCGCGTCATTGCAGAGCTGGAGCGCCTCGCAGGGCGTGCCGCGCCGATCTCCCCGGCGGCGTCGGCCGACCTGTCTGCCGGCGAGCGCGTGCTGCATTTCGATCCCGAAATCGCCGCGATCTTCATGGAGGAGGCGGCCGAGATCCTCGAGGGCGCCGACCGCGAACTCGCCGCGCTGCGGGGCACGAGCGAAGGCTCGGCATCGGTCATCGAGCTGCAACGGCTTCTGCATACGCTCAAAGGCGGTGCGCGAATGGCCGGCGTCGTGCCGATGGGAGACCTGAGCCATGCTCTCGAGACCGTGCTCGCCGGCATGGCCGAAGCACGCGTCGAGCTGGCGGGGGGCACGGTAGAGCTCCTGCAGGAATGCCTCGATGCGCTGCACGGGATGCGCGACTGCATCGACGAGGGCCGCTCCGTGCCGGACGCGGCCGAGCTCATCGGCCGAATCGAGGCACTATCGTCGCCGATAGCGCGTCCTGCGGTGCTCGGCGCGGTCGTCGAGCCCGACACGGCGCCCGGCTCAACGGACGAGCAGGAGCCGACCGCGCGGCAGCGCCGCCCGCAGCTCGACGTCGGAATCCACGTCGAGACCGCAGGCGGCGTGAGCCGCGAGAGCGACGTCGACGAGAACGCGGTCACCGATGCCTTCGAGATCGCAGCGGCTGGAGAAGCGCCGCTGGATGCCGCGGCGGACGAGCGTGCGGCCGAGCCGGTCGCTGCCGCCGTCGTGACGCCCGTCCACGAGCCGCCGGCGCTGCAGGATCCGCCGCCGACCGGTGCCGTGCTGCCGACGCTATCCGATGCGCCGCTGCCCGCCGACGAGCAGCCGGCGCGGTCCGGCGCGCTGCCGCCGTCCGCGCCGCCGCTGCCGGCCGCACCAGCACCCGACAAGGGCTTTCGCAGAACCGTGCCGGGACTCGAAGAGATCGCTCGCCGCTTGGTGCGCTTCAAACGAGGCGCGGCCAGGCCCGCAGAGGCGCTCGCGCCGTTTGGCGGGCCGTCGTCACGCGCTCCAGCGGAAACGGCCCCGTCCGCCCGGCTCGAGCCGGTGCGTGCGGCCGAGACCGCCCCATGGGTTGATGGCGAGTCCCTGCGTCGGCAGGACCGTCCGAGCGAAGCCGGTCCGACGGCCGAGCGAGTCGCGGCTCCGGCGCTCCCAGCGCCCGCGACGGCGGGCTCCTCGCGTTCGAACGACAGCCGGAACGGCGAACGAGCCGAGACGGCCCGAGTCGATGCTGCCCTGCTCGATTCGCTGTTGAACGGTGCGGGCGAGATCAACATTTTCCAGTCGCGGCTCGTTCAGCAAGTGCATTCGATCGACTTCCACCTTGGCGAGCTCGGTCAGACCGTGTCGCGGTTGCGAGAGCAGTTACGCAAGCTCGAGGCAGAGACCGAAGCGCAGATCCTGCATCGTTATCACGACGACCCGACCGCGGGCGGTCAGGGCTTCGATCCGCTCGAGCTCGACCGCTATTCGACCATCCAGCAGCTGTCGCGCGCCCTCGCCGAGACGGCGAACGACGTCGCGAGCATCAACGAGCTGCTGCACGACGTGACGAGCGAGGCAAGCACGCTGCTGGGCCAGCAGGCGCGCGTGACCGCCGACCTGCAAGAAGGTTTGATGCAGACCCGAATGGTGCCGTTCGAGCGGCACTCCTCGCGGCTCGCGCGCATCGTCAGACAGGCCGCATCGGATACCCAGAAGCTCGTCGAGCTGGTCATCCTCGGCGGCGCGAGCGAGGTCGACCGACAGCTCCTCGAGTCGATGCTCGCGCCGTTCGAGCACTTGCTGCGCAATGCGGTCGTGCACGGTGTCGAGACGCCGGCAGAGCGCCGCGCCGCGGACAAGCCCGAGACCGGCCGGATCGAGCTGTCATTGCGCCGAGAGGGTTCCGAGGTGTTGATCGAGCTCGCAGACGACGGTCGTGGACTCGATCTCGAGGCGATTCGCCGCAAGGCGCTCGAGCAAGGTCTGATCGCAGATGGACAGCACATCTCCGAGCAGGAGGCCGTCGAGCTGATTCTCCGTCCAGGCTTCAGCACCGCGCGGGAACTGACCCAGGCGGCGGGCCGCGGCGTCGGCATGGACGTGGTGGACAACGAGATCAAGAAGCTTGGCGGCTCGATGCGGATCGAGACGAGCAGCGGGCGCGGAACGCGCTTTTTTCTACGCTTGCCGTATACGCTCGCCGTCACCCACGCGCTGATCGTCGATGTCGGCGAAGAGACGTTCGCGCTGCCGTTGCCGACCATAGAAGGCGTGACGCGGATCGCTCGCGAGACCCTGTGCGAGCTGCTGACGCGGGCGGCTCCGACGCTCGAGCATGGCGGTGTCACCTATCGAATTCGGCACCTCGGCAGCTTGCTCGGCGGCGCGTCGGCCGTGCTGCCTGTCGAGGATGGAGCCATCTCGCTCGTTCTGGTTCGTGCCGGCGAACACTCGACGGCTCTGTGGACGGATGCGCTCGAAGGCAGCCGCGAGATCGTCGTCAAGACGCTCGGGCCGCATATAGCCAGCATCGCGGGCGTGTCCGGAGCGACGATTCTCGGCGATGGCCGTGTGATCGTGATTCTCGATCCCGGCACGCTGGTGCGCGGGCCGTATGCCGGCGCGGAGACGCCGGTGCAGGTCGCGCCGCCATTGCGCGCGCCCACGGCGCTGGTCGTGGACGATTCCATCACCATGCGACGGATCACGCAGCGGCTCCTCGAGCGGCGCGGCGTAAGCGTCTTCACCGCGCGCGACGGTCTCGACGCGATTACGGTGCTGCAGGAGCACTCGCCCGACATTATCTTGCTCGACATCGAGATGCCGCGCATGGACGGCTATCAGTTTACGTCTCACGTCAGAAAGGACGAGAAGCTGAAGCACGTGCCGATCGTCATGATCACGTCGCGCTCAGGCGAGAAGCACCGCGCGAAGGCGATCGAGCTCGGCGTTAACGACTACCTGAGCAAGCCGTATCAGGAAGCGCAACTGATCTCGTCGGTCGAGGCGTTGCTGGGGAGATCGTTATGAGCGTGTCGGGTGGCGAGTCACGGGAGCTTTACAGTCTGCTGATCCCTTTGCGGGAAGAGCGACTGCTCGTGCCGCGGATGTGCGTTGCCGAAGTCATCGCTTTCGTCGAGACACGCGATGCGGGCGGCCGCGACGTGCCGGACTGGTATCTCGGCACGATCGACTGGAACGGCCGTGCACTGCCCGTCGTATCGTTCGACGGCAGCCGGCCGGACGATCCTCCCGTAAAGAAGCGGGCACGCACGCGAGTCGTGGTCTTTCATGCCATTACCGGTCGACTCAACGGCTATTACGGCATGTTGACGCAAGGCTTCCCGCAGCTCGTGCGGGTGAATCCAGACGTCCTGATGCTCGATGCGGAGCGCCCGATTGCGGCGGAGCAGCCGGCACTGTGTCGCGTGCGCATGATTCACGAATTCCCGCTGATTCCTGACGTCGAGCGGCTCGAGGCGATGGTCGCCGATGTGCAGCAGCAGATGCGCGCCGCGCAGGATGCGCCTTTCGACGCCGCTTCGTCAGCGTAGGTCGCCCCAAAGAGCTTGCGCGACCCCGGCGACGACGATGGCTGCCGTCTCCGCGCGCAAGGTGCGCGGCCCGAGCCGCAGGGGCCGGGCGCCCTGTCGCTCGATCTGCTCCAGATCGGTCTCGCTGAAGCCGCCCTCCGGACCGATCAGCATGAACAGCTCGCCGGCAGGCGGCTCGCTGCTCGTCAGCGGATGCGCGCCGCGCGGGTCGAGCACGAAACGCGTGCTGTCGCGCGGCATGTGCTCCAGCGCGTCGGCGAGCGTTTGCAGCGGGCGAATGTCCGGCGGTCGATGCCGACCGCACTGCTCGCATGCGCTCTGGGCGATGCGCTGCCAATGCAGTGCGCGCCGCTCGGCACGCTCCGAATCGAGGCGCACGACGCTGAAGTCCGACGTGACAGGCCAGAGCGCATGCACGCCGAGCTCCGTGGTCTTTTGCACGATGAGATCCATCGCTTCGGTCTTCGGCAGCGCTTGCACGAGAGTCAGCGCGAGCGCCGACTCGGGTAGCGGCTCGACGAAGTCGAGCAGCGTAAGCTCGCCATGCGTGCGTGCGAGCGTTGCGATCGTCGCGTGGCGCTCGTGTCCGCGACCGTTGAACGCGAGCACCTGATCGCCGCGCTTCATGCGTAGCACGCTGCCGAGGTATTTGGTGTCGCGCTCGGTCAGCGGTGCGCGATGCCTGGTGAGATCGCAATCGAGATAGAGGCGTGGGATGCGTCGGCTCGACATCGGGTCTTCTCGGCGGCTGGCCGGCGCATCGTTGCGCGTCTCGCACCCGGGGTGCTGCGGCCACTATTGTATAGTGCTGTTCGCTTTGCGGGCGGTCCGCTTCTTCAATGTAGCATGCCGATGGTCATCGAAAGCGGTTGGATCCGCGGCGTCAGAAAAGTGCTCTCGCCGAATTGCGACGCACGCCCGCCGGAAATGCGACCGGAGCTTATCGTGGTGCACGGCATCAGTCTGCCGCCGGGCACGTTCGGCGGTCCGTGGATCGACGACCTCTT
The DNA here is from genome assembly GCA_964518995.1 of uncultured Gammaproteobacteria bacterium. Classification (GTDB taxonomy): domain Bacteria; phylum Pseudomonadota; class Gammaproteobacteria; order Steroidobacterales; family Rariloculaceae; genus ZC4RG20. The sequence continues at coordinate 10,610 of CAZFJU010000034.1, read as the reverse complement.
CACTAATCGGCTCGACGCGGCGGCACACCCTTATTTCGCAGCGATCTCCGCGCTCGAGGTGTCGGCGCATGTGCTGATCGAGCGCGGCGGCACGCTGACGCAGTACGTGGACTTCGATCTGCGCGCTTGGCATGCCGGGATATCGGCGTATCGCGGCCGAACGCGCTGTAACGACTTCTCTATCGGCATCGAGCTCGAGGGTGCGGACGACGTGCCGTACGCGCCGGCGCAGTATGAATCGCTCGCCGGGCTCGTGCGCGCGTTGCGCGGCGCCTATCCGTCGCTCGTCGATGCGGAGATCGTGGGGCACGCAGACATCGCACCCGGCCGCAAGACGGACCCTGGCGCCGCTTTCGACTGGGCGCTGTGCCGGCGTCTATGCAGCGCCTGATTCGACCGCGAGCGTCATCCGCAGCGCGAGCACAGCCGGCGCGAGGTCAAAGCCCGATGCGCGCCGAGCACACTCGCGTCAACGGCTGCCCTTTTTTTGCCAGCGCATCTCGGTGACGCCCTGATCGCGCGTCAGCCGCCGTGCGGCCACGAACAGCAGATCCGATAAGCGATTCATGTAGCGAAGGAGGTCGACATCGAGCGTGGACTGCTCGGCGAGCGCCCACAGGCTGCGCTCGGCACGGCGGGCGATGGCGCGAGCCAAAAAGCACGCCGCGGCCGCCCGCGTCCCGCCAGGCAGGATGAATTCCTCGAGCGGCGGCAGCTGCGCATTCAGCGCGTCCAAAGACTGCTCGACCCGCTCGACATCCTGCGCGGAGATCCCGTGATACTCGGGCATTGCCAGCGTGCCGCCGACCTCGAACAAGTCATGCTGGGTCGCGACGAGCGCGTCACGCACATCGTCCGCGATGTCATTCTCCGCCAGCACCAGTGCGATTGCGCTGCTCGTCTCGTCGACGTCGCCGATCGCGGTGATCCGCGCGTCATGCTTGGCGATGCGCGTGCCGCCGGCGAGGCCGGTGGTCCCGTCGTCGCCCGTGCGCGTGTAGATCTTGGATAGACGATAGCCCATGGTCGAGGCGCCGTGATGGTGCGGGAGCGGGATAATAACAACGCTGCGGGGCTTTGCCTTAGTGGGGGGACAGAAAAGAAAAACCCGGCGGTGGGAGCGCCGGGTCAATCTTTATTATTATCGGAGTTTACGGTTCAGTATGCGGCCTGGCTGTCGGTCATCTTCCTGCGGTCGATGTCCAGAGTTGTCGTTGTTATACAGCCTACGTTTCTTCTTCTTCTTCTTGTCTTGTTTTTCTTCTTTTGGTCTCGGGGCAGAATTTAACAGAACCCTTTGCCTTACGGCATCGTTTTCTGTCGTTTGCGCACTCACTGACCCTAGACGGGCCGACCTATATTGAGCAAGACACGTGCCATTAACCGGAAATATCTGATTTTTCAAACGGTTAATGGCCAAGGACCGCTGCGCATAGCCAAGTTGGACCAGGTCTTGTAAGGTTCATCGACGGCTCAGTGACTAGACCTTGTTTTATCCCGCGGTCACTACGCGTGCTAAGTCCCTGTTTCCCCGGCCTGCGCGTAAATAACGGCGCGCCGAAACGGCGGAACCCGCCACCCTTACGGCCCCGACAGCCTCGTCTGCTCGATAAGGACGCCGCCTCTGACCACGGCTACGACGTTCAGCGCGTCCGCGATCTGACCGAGCGGATTCCCTTCGACGATGACGAAGTCGGCAAGCTTGCCCGCTTTAAGCGTGCCGAGCTGCCGCTCGAGCCCGAGCGCGAGCGCGTTGCCCGCCGTCGCGATCCGTAAAACCTGGTCTGCGGGAATCCCGGCTTCGGCGAGCAAGACCATGTCCAGGTGCAAGCCCAGGCCATAAGGGACTCGCGGTGATTCACTGCCTGCCGCGACCCGCCCGCCCGCCCGGATGAGCCGTACCAGGTTCGCGTCGAGCGTTGCGGCGGTGGCGGCACGTCCCGGCAGCCAGCGCGCGCGCTCGTGCTCCGTATACGTGCGCGCGAAGATCGGGTGGCGAATGATTCTGCGCAGTGCCGGCGTCGGCGCCGAGACGCCCTTGACGGCTGCGAGACTCGACGCGACCACGGTGCGTGACTCGATCACGGTGTTGAACACATCGTCGTAGATGAGTCCGAGCGGCGACGTGCGATACGCGGCGGCGGCCGCCCGTGCGGGCGCTGCGCTCGCATGCGGAGCGCGGAACACGGCCGGCGCCGCCTTGAGATTCGGATACGTGTGAATCGGCACCGGGTACGGCGCGGTGCGGCCGCCGGCGTCCTCGTCAGGCGTAGCCCCTTCGGCCGGCACACCGGCAGCCGGCGAGACGATCAACCGAGGCCCGAGCCGCCGGCCGCTCGCCCACGACTCGGCGCGCTCCAGCGCTGCCGGCACGTCGCGGGCAACCTCCCGGACGGTCGTGATGCCGTGCGCGAGCCAAGCGGCGCCGAGACGCGCACCGAGCTGCGGCGACTGCTCAGCGTTGACGTCGATCAGGCCGGGAATCACCGTGGCATCGCGTAAATCGATGACGCGGTCCGGCAGCGGCAGCATGCCGCGGGCGACGATAGCCTTGATGCGCTGCCCTTCGATGTGCACGTCGACGTGGCGAATGTAGTCCGAGCGGATCGCATCGAAGAGCCGGCCGACCTGAATGACGTACGGTTCCGCTGCACTCGCGGGGAACCAATCGAGCTCCGGCAGCGGCCGCGGCGCGGCGAGCGGCGCGGCGGCGAGACGTGCCGCCGCGGGCCGTCCCGAGGCGGCGTCGAACGCGAGCCGGCCGGCGTCGCGCCCCTCCGGGTCGCGCAACGACACGGTGATCCGCTCGGCATCGTCCCAGTCGAGCGCCGTCGCGCCAACGAGGCCGCCGGCCACCGTGCGCGCCGTTCCGCCCGCGGCAGGGAACACGCGCAAAGTGGCTTCGGCTCGCGAGTCGAGGCCGTCCGTCTCCAGGAACGCAATCGAGCGGCCGTCGGCCGACACTGCCGGGGAGCGTTCGTTGGCCGGCGTGCGGGTCAATTGTGTGAGGGCGCCATCCGGCAGCGTCATTCGCCATAAGTCGATCTCGCCCCCGCGATCGCTGACGAAGACGGCGAAGCTGCCGTCCGGCGCGACCTGCGGCTCGACATCGAGAAACGCGTCGTCCGTCAGCTTTGTTGCGGCGCCGCGGCGTTCGACCAGCCATACATCGCCGAGCGCGCTGAGCACTTCGATATTGCCATCGCTCGAGAAGCTGCGACCTGCTACGCCGCGCACGCGGGTCGGGCCGGGCGCGTCGAGCGGCGTGTCGATAAAAGGCGGGGCGGCGGCTTCGACGGCCACCGCGGCGAATAAATGTACGACCTCGCGTGACACGTAGGCGATACCGCGGCGCCAGATGCGGCCGTCCGCGGCGTAGAGATACTCGCCCGGTGTCAACCACGCGACGCGTGATTCGAAGACATCCTCACTGCGTGTCAGCGCCTTGACCACGGGCTGCGCGGACAACACGAGCATCTTGAGCTCGCTGCTCGGCGATGCGCCGTCGGCGCCCGAGCGCTGCTCGTTGAATACCACGACGCCGCCGCCATCGCGCCAGCTCGGCGCCGTGATCCGGTGAGCGGAGCGCAGCAGCTCGACGGAGACGCCGGTCGGCAGCAGAGCACGCAGCGACCAACCGTCCGGGTCGTGCCGGACATAAGCGATCTCGCCGTGCGCGGACACGGTGGGGAACGACGCGTCGCCCGGCTCGGCGGTCAGCTGCGTCAATAGCCCGGTCTCGAGCTCGATTCGCCACAAGCTGAACGCGCCGGTGCGATTCGACGCGAACACCACCGCCCGCCCGTCGCTCGTGAAGTCCGGCTCGATTTCGGCGTACTCGCTCGCCAGCAACGCCCGCCGCTCCCGGCTTGCGACGTCGAGGAGCCACAGATCCCATTGGTCGTCGACGAGGCGCTGATAGACGATCAGCTGCCCGTCAGGCGCGACGCGCGGATGCCGCGCGAGCTCGTCGTCGGCTGTGAGCTGCTCGGCGCCGCCGCCGCTCGCCGGCAACCGCCAAAGCCGGCCGAGCAGGTCGACGACGATCGTTTCGCGGTCCGGAAAGAGCGCGAGGGAGAAGTTCGTGCCTTGGCTGATGTTCGCGATGCGCGTTTCAGCGTCGGCGTGTGCGCCGCCGAGGGTTACGGCGAGGGCGACGCATAGCGCGGCCGCGTGGCGGAGGTCGCGAATCATCGCTTGAGAATAGCGCTTAGGGTTGTAAGCGCTCGGAGCGCCAAGGGCCGACGGTGAAGCCGTCATGACTGCGCGACAGGCTGCGCGCATAGCGGATGCGCGTATGAAAGCGCCCGCTGCCTTCCGTCCACAGCTCGAGGCGATCGCACCACAGCCGATAGCCCCCCCAGTGGGGCGGGCGCGGCACCGCGCGCGGGGGGCTCGTATCGGCGGCATAGTCGCCGCCGAGCTCGCGTGCCTTCGCCATCGCACGGCGCTCGAGCTCAGCCGGGTCGGCGAGCAGATCGCTCTGCTCGCTGATCCACGCGTTCAGCTGGCTGCGAAAAGGCCGGCGCGCGAAGTAGGCGTCACTTTCGTCTTCCGGCGAACGCACGACCCGCCCCTCGAAGCGGATCTGGCGGCCGAGCTCCTCCCAGTACAACACGCCGGAGGCACAAGGAGACCGCTCGAGGTCGCGTCCCTTGCGGGAGCGATAGTTTGTGTAGAAGACCACATAACCCTGGGCCTCGGACACGCTCTTCAGCAGCACCATGCGAACGCTCGGGCGTTGGTCCTCGCCGACCGTGGCCAGCGCCATCGCATGCGGGTTGCGGCGCGCGCCCGTGTCGGCCTCGTCGAGCCAGCGGCGGACGAGGTCGAACGGCGACGCGCGCTCGGGAGCCGCGTTCGCGGGTGAATCAGCCGTTTCGCTCAAGCAAGCGCCTTCGCGTGGAACTCGAGATGCTCACCGATGAAGGTGCTTACGAAATAGTAGCCGTGGTCGTAGCCCGCCCGCTCGCGGAGCTCGAGCTTCTGCCCGGCCGCTGCGCAGGCCTCGCGGAGATCATTCGGCCGCAGGCGGTCGAGGAACGGGTCCGCGGCGCCCTGATCCACCAGCAGCGTATGACGGCTCGGCGACGATCGGATCACGAGGCTGGCATCCCACTCCTTCCACGCTTCTCGATCTGCGCCGAGATACGCCTCGAGCGCCGGCATGCCCCACTCCGAGCGGCTCGCGGACGAGATCGGCGAGAAGGCCGAGATCGAGCGATAGGCGTCGGCGTTCTTGATACCGATCAAGAGCGCGCCGTGTCCGCCCATCGAATGACCGCTAATGGATTTTCGCGCAGGGTCGACCGGTAGATGGTCGTTGACGACCTCGACGAGCTCGCGCGAGATGTAGTCGTACATCCGGTAATGCGCCGACCAGGGCTCTACGGTCGCGTTAACGTAGAAGCCCGCGGCGCTGCCGACGTCGACGCGCTCGTCCTCGCCCGGAATATTTACGCCGCGCGGGCTCGTATCCGGAATGATCAGCGCGACGCCGAGCTCGGCCGCATAGCGCTGCGCACCGGCCTTCGTGCTGAAGTTTTCCTCGGTGCACGTGAGCCCGGATAACCAGTACACGGCGGGGACAGGACCGCGCTCGGCCGCGGGCGGCATGTACACCGCAAACTGCATCGCACAGCGGCAGCTTTCGGATTGGTGGCGGTAGGTGCGCTGATACCCTTCGAAACAGCGCGCTTCGCTGACCAGCTCCAGGTGATGCGACATCCTTCTCTCCTCGTCGAGTTGCGCAGCATATTAGGTGATGTGTCCGAGGCTCTGCGACCTGCGTCAGACTAAACCAGCCCAGGCGGTTGATCTTGCGCGCGCGGCGGAGCGCGGGTACAACGCCCGGACCCGATACGGAGGACATCGATGACGCTTGAACAACTGCGCCGGCGGCTGTCCGAAGTGGACCGCGAGCTCGTCGAGCTGCTGGCCGCCAGGCAGCGCATCGTCACCGACATCGGCGCGCACAAGATCGAGCATGCCGTGCCGACCAGAGATTATGAGCGCGAGAAGGAAGTGTTGAAAGGCGCGCGGCTGCAGGCGTCCGATTTGGGTCTCGACCCGGACATCGCCGAGGCGGTGATGCACCTGCTGATCCGCTCGTCCCTCACGCAGCAGGAGCAGACGCGCGTCGCGGCGGTGACCGCCGGTGCCGGCAAGCGCGTGCTGCTGATCGGCGGCGCGGGCAAGATGGGCATATGGTTCGCGCAGTTCCTGTCGTCGCAAGGCTATGCCGTCGAGATCGCGGATCCGGTAGCCGGTGAGCTGCCGTATCCCCATATCGCGGATTGGCGCGACAGCCCGCTCGATCACGACATCATCATCGTCGCTACCCCGATCAAAGTCGCCGCCGACGTGCTCGACGAGCTCGCGGAGCGGCGGCCGCGCGGCCTCGTCATGGACATCGGCTCGCTGAAGACCCCGCTGCGGCACGCGCTCGCGCGGCTTGCGGCCGCAGGCTGCCGCGTGACGTCCATTCATCCGATGTTCGGGCCCGACACGCGGCTGCTGTCCGGCCGGCATGTGATCTTCGTGGACGTCGGCGACGCGGCGGCAACGGCGCAGGCCCGCAGTTTGTTCGCGGCGACGATGGCCGAGCAGATCGAGATGAGCCTCGAGGACCACGACCGGTTGATCGCTTTCGTGCTGGGTCTGTCGCATGCGCTGAATCTGGTGTTCTTCACGGCGCTCGCGAGCAGCGGCGAGCTTCTGCCGCGGCTGCAGAAGCTTTCGAGCACGACGTTCGACGCGCAGCTTCGGGTGGCCGCGCTCGTCGCGCGCGACAATCCGCGGCTGTACTTCGACATTCAAACATTGAACGAGTACGGCGGGACCGCGCTGGCGGCGCTGACGGAGGCGGCCGCCAAGGTCAGCGCGCTCGTCGAGTCGAATGACGAAGACGGGTTTGTCGCACTGATGGAGGCGGGCCGGCGCTACTTCGAGACGCGAGCCTAGGCGCGGGCGCCCCCCTCTGGCCAACGCGGCGGCGGAAATATGGTCGTCGTCGAAAATGACGGCTAATATAATCATACGGTTAAGGAATGCGGGGGTGGTCTGCCGGCGAGGCTCTCGCGGGCGGCCCGGATCCATGGATTTCATCGACGAACAGGGTTATCGCGCGAACGTCGGCATCATCCTGATGGATGACGGCGGCCGCGTGCTGATCGCAGGCCGTCGCGGCCGCGGCGGTTGGCAGTTTCCGCAGGGGGGCGTGCGCCCCGACGAAAGCCACGAGTCGGCAATGTACCGCGAGCTGCACGAGGAGGTGGGGCTCGGTCCGGACGATGTCGAGCTCGTCGGTCAAACCCGCGACTGGCTCCGCTACCGCCTGCCGCAGCGTTACGTCCGCCGCGAGCAGAGCCCGATCTGCGTCGGCCAGAAGCAGCGCTGGTTCTTACTGCAAATGCACTGCGATCCGTTACGGCTGCGCTTCGATTTGACCGACGAGCCGGAATTCGACCGATGCCGGTGGGTCGACTATTGGCGGCCGGTCAAGGAGGTCATCTATTTCAAGCGGCTGGTGTATGTCCGTGCGCTGACCGAGCTCGGTCCGCTGGCCTTCCCGCAAAGCGGGCCGCCAGCGCCGCCGTCGTGGTGGCCGCGCCGCTGGCAGCGCGCCTATCGGATCACGTGAGCCGCGTCCGGTGACGCCATCGAGCCGAGAGTCATGACCTCCCGCCGGGTCTGGGCGCTCGCGGTGCGGGGTGTGCTGATCCTCGGTGCGGCCTATATGCTGTTCGAGGGAGGCCGCTACCAGGCCGGCTACTCCATGTGGGCGCACCGCACGGAAGTCGAGCAGCTTCGCCAGCTGAGCACCGAGCAGCTGGAGACGATCGACGAGCTGAAGCGTCAAGTCGCGCTGCTCGCGACATCCAGTGAGATCGACCGTGAAACGTACGCCCAGCTCGAGCGCATGCTGGCCGAGCGCGAGGTCCGCCTGCAAGCGCAGGAAGAGGAGCTGGCGTTCTATCGCGGCATCATCTCGCCGCCGGATGGGCAGGCGGGCCTGCGCGTGCAAAGTATCGAGGTCGTGCCGGCGGGCGGCAACGACCGCTATCTGCTGCGTATCGTGCTGATGCAGGCGATCGCGCAGAATGGACGCGCGACAGGCATAGTAAGATGGCGACTGTCCGGGAGCCTGCACGGCGAGCCGGCGGAGCTCGATCTTGCGGAGCTGACCGGGGCGGCCGAGGTCGCGAAGCTCGATTATGACTTTCGCTACTTTCAAGGGCTCGAGCAGGAGGTGGTTCTGCCGGCGGGGTTCGTGCCGCTCGCGGCGGAGCTCGAGGTGCGGCCGTCCGAGCCGCCTGGAGAGCCGCTGACGCAAACCTTCGAATGGGCAGCGCTGCGCGGCCCGAGCGGCGAATAGCCGCCGGACGTGCGACGCAGGCGGTATAAGGTGCCGCGGCCGCGGGTCGAACTCGGCTCGCGAGCCAGGGTCATAGTGGATACGCAAGAACTTCAGCCGGTCCGCATGGCGGTCGGCCTGAGTGGTCGGAGAGTAGACGAATGAGCGAACTGCATGTCGCAAGCGGCGAGGCGCCGCTTCTATTTACCAATGCGGCTGCCACCAAGGTGGGGCAGCTGATCGAGACCGAGGGTAATCCCGAGCTGAAGCTTCGCGTCTACATCCAGGGCGGCGGGTGCTCGGGCTTCCAATACGGCTTCACGTTCGATGAGGAGGTGCAGGACGGCGACACGGAGATCGAGAACGGCGGCGTTACGCTGCTCGTCGATCCGCTCAGCGTCCAGTACCTGCAAGGGGCGGAGATCGACTACAAGGAAGATTTATCCGGTGCGCAGTTCATCATCCGCAATCCGAATGCGAGCACGACCTGCGGTTGCGGTTCATCCTTTTCCGTCTGATCGGCGTCGATTGCCTTCCAGCCACGAGCGCTCCGCGGACCAGGAATCGGGGGCCATTGCTGCCGTCGATCTCGGGTCAAACAGCTTTCATATCGTGGTGGCCCGCTCCCAGCTTGGCCGCCTCGCGATCGTCGACCGGCTGCGGGAGATGGTCCGGCTCGCGTCGGGCCTCGATGAGAACGGCGAGCTCGACGAAGCAAGTCAACAGCGCGCGCTTGCGTGCCTGAAGCGTTTCGGCCAGCGGCTTCGCGACATGGATGCGCACCGAGTGCGTGTCGTCGGCACGAGCGCGCTGCGCCGCGCCAAGAACTCCGATGCATTTCTCGCGGCCGCCGAGGAGGCGCTCGGCGGCCACCCGGTCGAAGTTATCTCGGGCCTCGAGGAGGCGCGGCTGATCTATCTCGGCGTCTCCCATCATGCGCCGAAAATCGACGGCTCGTCGCTGGTGATCGACATCGGCGGCGGCAGCACCGAGCTGATCATCGGCGAAGGGTACGAGCCGCACGAGCTCGAGAGCCTGAAGGTGGGCTGCGTGGGCCTGTCGCGCCAGTATTTTGCCGACGGTCGGCTGAGCCGCAAGCGCTTTCAGCAAGCGCGAATCGAGGTGCAGCTCGAGCTGCGATCGATTCGCCAGCGCTTTCGGCGCCACGGCTGGTTGCGTGCAATCGGCTCGTCCGGAACGGTGCGGGCAGCGGCTGAGATTGCGCATCAGCTCGGGATCGCCGACCCGGGCATTTCCCGTGCCGCTGCGGAGACGATCATCGCGCGCATGCTCGATGCGGGCCGAATCGAGCATTTAAAGCTGCCGGGCCTCGGCTCCGAGCGGGTCGAAGTGTTCCCGGGCGGCATCGTGATCCTCGCAGAGGTGATGGCCGGGCTCGGCATCGAGCATCTGGATGCGAGCGACGGTGCACTGCGCGAAGGGTTGCTTCTCGACATGCTCGGTCGCTTGCGCGACGAAGATGCCCGCGAGCGCTCTGTATTGGGCATGCAGCGCCGGTATCACGTCGACGAGGAGCAGGGCGCGCGCGTCGAGAAGACCGTCGAGATGCTGCTCGATCAGGTGGAGACCGCGTGGGGGCTCGACGATCCCCACTGCCGTCTACTGCTGCAATGGGCCGCGCGTCTGCACGAGGTCGGCCTCGACATCGCGCACTCGAAGTATCACCTGCACGGCGGCTATCTGCTCGCGCACGCGGATTTGCCGGGCTTCGGCCGGCTGGAGCAGCAGCTGCTCGCAAGCATCGTCGCCTCCCACCGGCGCAAGCTCGACGAGACGGTCTTCGAGCGCTTGCCGGCGGCCTGGCGCACTCGGGCGCGACGGATGTCGGCGCTGCTGCGCCTCGCAGTGCTGCTGAACCGCGGCCGCGCCCCGCTCGATATGCCGCCGCTCGAGCTCAGCGCAGGCGAGCGCTTCCTCACTCTGACCGTTCCGCCGCACTGGCTCGCGGACAATCCGCTGACCGAAGCCGATCTCGAGCACGAGCGACGCTGGCTCGACGCGTTCGGGATCGCGCTGTTGTTCGGCGAGCGCTTCGCTCAAGAAGCTTCGGCCAGCTGAGCCAGGAGCTGGCCCTGCGCCGACACCGGCACCGCGTCGTCGACGGGTTGAACCAGCGTATAGCTGCCGTCGGGTAATAGCGCCCAGGCCTGAGTGTTGTCGGCGAGGTAGAGCTCGAGATCGGCGATGAGCCGTGTTTTCAATGCCGGGTCGAGAATCGGAAACATGATCTCGA
>CAZFJU010000033.1:2431-25797 GCA_964518995.1 uncultured Gammaproteobacteria bacterium | reverse complement strand
ACGTCCTGGGGCGAAACCTTGGACAGCAGCGCGTCGATGACGAGCCGGCCGAGATGCCCGGTGGCTCCGGTGATGCCGATCATTCTGCGTTTCTCCTTATTCGAAAAGGTCGCCGGTGCGCGCGCCGGGTACGCCAGGTGCTTGCAATGTTCGCCGAAGAACGGTCCGATCATCGCGCCGGCGGCACGCGGCAGTGTTTGCTCAAGCTATGCTGCCCGTATCGATTCCGCAAGGGGCGCGGCCGGCGACTGCCGCAAGCACACAAGGAACTCGCTACACTTGCAGGCATGACGAAGTCGGTGTCGCGAGACTGGCTCTTTCCGGCAGGCGAGCCGCCGCTCATCGCGGGCGGCGAGCCGATCGCAAAACTATGGCTTGCCGACGAAACGAGCTCCCTCGAGTTTCTGCTCGAGCGCGCCCGGCTGCCGGCGTCCGCCACGGCGGCGGTGGTCCGCGACGCCCGCGCGCTCGTCGAATCGATCCGCCGCCGGCGCAGCGAAGGCCTTGATGCTTTTCTCGCCGAGTACGACCTCTCATCGACCGAGGGGGTCGTGCTGATGTGCCTCGCGGAGGCGCTGCTGCGCATCCCGGACGACGAAACCGCCGACAAGCTGATCGCCGAGAAACTCGGCGACGCCGACTGGCAGTCGCACGCCGGCGCGAGCGAATCACTGTTCGTGAATGCATCGACCTGGGCATTGATGCTGACGGGCAAGCTCGTGCGCGCGGAGGAGCTCCCCGGGCAAACTTTGCATGGCGTGCTGGCGCGACTCATGGACCGGGTCGGGGATAAAGTCGTCCGCACTGCGCTTCGTCAGGCGATGCGCATTCTCGGCCACCAATTCGTCATGGGGCGGACCATCGAGGAAGCGCTGCGGCGCTCCAACGAGGCGCCGGAGTACTGCTATTCGTTCGACATGCTCGGCGAAGCCGCGCTGACCGCCGCGGATGCCGACCAGTACTTCGATGCCTATTGCGACGCGATTCGCGCGCTTCGCGCGCGAACGGACGGGGGCGCGGATGTCACGACCGCGCCGAGCATCTCCGTCAAGCTCTCGGCGCTTCATCCGCGCTATGAGTACGGGCAAGCGCGCCGCGCCGTGCCCGAGCTCGCCGAGCGACTCGAGCAGCTCGTGGTCGCTGCGGCCTACGCGGGCTCGGCGATCACGGTCGATGCGGAAGAAGCGGATCGGCTCGAGCTGTCGCTCGCGGTATTCGAGCGCGTGTTCAAGCAGCGCCGGCTCTCGCAGTGCTCCGGCTGCTTCGGGATCGTGGTCCAGGCCTATCAGAAGCGGGCCTGGCCGGTCATCCAATGGCTCGAGGACCTCGCGCGCGGGCACCACCGCGTCATTCCGGTGCGGCTGGTAAAGGGCGCGTACTGGGATACGGAAGTGAAGCGCGCGCAGCAGCAGGGGCTGGCGAGCTACCCGGTGTTCACGCGCAAAACCAGCACGGACGTCTCGTACCTCGCTTGCGCGCGCGCGCTGCTGCACGAAAGCCCGCATCTGTATCCCCAGTTCGCGACCCACAACGCGCATACGGTTGCATGGCTGATGCAGGTGGGCGCACGCGACCGTTTCGAGTTCCAGCGGCTGCACGGCATGGGAGAGGAGCTTTACGGCGAATTGCTCGGTTCGTCGAGCTTCGATCGGCCGGTACGCGTTTACGCGCCGGTCGGCAGCCATCAGGACTTGCTGCCGTACCTCGTGCGCCGGCTGCTCGAGAACGGCGCGAACACGTCGTTCGTAAATCGAGTGACACGCGCGGACGCGCCGATCGAGGCGATCGTCGCGGACCCGGTCGAGGCGACGGACCGCCACCGGGATGCGCTGCCCCATCCGCATATCCCGCTGCCGGCCGCAATTTTTGGCGGCGAGCGCACGAACGCGCGCGGCTGGAATCTTGCCGATGGGCTCGAGCTCAAACGTCTCGGTGCCGCGCTCTCGAGAGCCGCACCGGGCGGCTGGACTGCCGGTCCGGTCGTCGACGGACAGCTGCGGACCGGGCACATCGTCGAGCAACGCGATCCGGCGGATCGCCGGCGTATCGTCGGCCGGGTTGCGTGGGCCGGCGCCGACGACGCCCGCGCGGCGCTCGACGTCGCGCACGGCGCGTGGCGGGACTGGAATGGCGCGGGCGTCGAGATGCGCGCGGCAATGCTCGAGCGCGCAGCAGAGCGCTTCGAGGCGGATGCGCCCGAGCTGATCGCGCGCTGCATCGCGGAAGCGGGCAAGACCGTCGCCGATGCGATCGCCGAAGTGCGCGAAGCGGTCGATTTTCTGCGCTACTACGCCGCCGAGGCACGCCGCCTGTTCGCGGCGCCAACCGTCCTGCCCGGCCCGACCGGCGAGCACAACGAGCTCCGGCTCGACGGCCGCGGCGTCTTCGTCTGCATCAGCCCATGGAATTTTCCGCTCGCGATCTTCACGGGCCAAGTCGCCGCGGCGCTGGTCGCCGGCAACACCGTCATCGCGAAACCGGCCGAGCAAAGCGCGTTGGTCGCGGCCCGCGCCGTCGAGCTGCTCGCCGCGGCGGGGCTGCCGCGCGAGGTGCTGCAACTGTTGCCCGGGGACGGCGCGGCGCTCGGCGCCGCCCTGCTCCCCGACCCGCGCGTCGCAGGCGTTGCGTTCACCGGCTCCGGCGAAACGGCCCGCGCCATCGATCGCCTGCTCGCCGATCGCGACGGGCCGCTCGCGACCTTGATCGCCGAGACGGGCGGCATCAACGCGATGATCGTCGACAGCTCGGCGCTGCCCGAGCAAGTCGTGCGTGATGTGGTGGTGTCCGCGTTCAATAGCACCGGGCAGCGCTGCTCGGCGCTACGTCTGCTTTGCCTGCAGAACGACACGGCCGAGCGCATCCTCGAGATGCTGCGCGGGCATATGGCGGAGCTCGTGATCGGTGATCCCGCGCTGCTGTCGACGGATGTCGGCCCCGTCATCGACGACGACGCACGGCGGACACTGCAGGAGCATGTCGAGGGCTTGCGCGACCGCGTGCGGTTTCAGAGCTTGGTCGATCCGAGCCTCGAGGCCGGCTGCTTCTTCCCGCCGACCTTGATCGAGCTCGACTCGGCGCGGGATTTGACCCGCGAGGTATTTGGGCCGGTGCTGCACTATGTGCGCTACGCGGAGCATCGACTCGCCGACATCATCGACGCCATTAATGCGACCGGCTACGGCCTCACCCTCGGTGTGCACAGCCGCCTCGACTCGGTCGCGCAGGCCGTCGCGCGGCGCTCGCGGGCAGGCAATGTTTACGTGAACCGCAACATCATCGGCGCGCAGGTGGGCGTGCAGCCCTTCGGCGGCACGGGCCTCTCCGGCACCGGCCCGAAAGCCGGCGGCCCGCACTATCTGCCGCGCTTTGCGAGCGAACAAACATATACCGCGAACACCATGGCGATCGGCGGCAACCCGACGCTGCTGTCGATGCAAGCCGACGAATGAGCCGCGTCATGAAGTGACGCTCAGCGTCACCGCGGTTTTCCATAACGCCATCGCAGCCGCGCGCGGAGCAGGTTCCGCCGCGGTGGCATGCGCCTTGCTCTCGTTGTCCGGACTTTCCTCACGAGCAACCTGGACGATGGATATCACGGTGCTGAACGAACAACGGTGCATGCCTGTTGCCATGGAAGCCGATTACCTCCGCGTGCGCGTTTTTCCCGATCCCGAGCAAGCGGCCCTGACGCTCGCGACGATCGAGCGCATCGTCGACAACCCGTACTCGCTGCCCCGGCTCCCGCGCGTCAGAAAGCTGATCGAGATGCAGCCGATGACGCGCGAGGACGCCCTCGCTTTCGCACACCTGTACGCGGCCCGCAAACGCATCCGGCTGGTGCTGACGTCCGAGTGAGCGTCGCTCGCCGGCGTGAACGTCAGCCATTGCCTGCGCAGCTGTCCAAGCGTACAGTAGCTGTATGCCCAACCACCCGCACGAGCAGCCGCGCAAGGGGCGCGGCGCCACGCTGAATATCGAAGGGCGCTTCGCGCTGCACGCGCATACGCGTGAGGACGACGGCTGGGGCGTGCTCGAAGAGCCGCTGCCCGCGCTCGAAACCATCGTCCAGCCCGAGGCGGCCCGCACGATCATCACGCGCAACCATTCTCCGGACGTCAACTTTCAGCGCTCGATCAACCCGTATCGCGGCTGCGAGCACGGCTGCATTTACTGCTACGCGCGCCCGAGCCACGCGTACGTCGATCTATCGCCGGGGCTCGACTTCGAAACGCGGCTTTTCTACAAGCAGGATGCGGCCGCCCGCCTCGCCGAGACGTTTCGCAAGCCGGGTTACCGGCCGAGCCCCATTGTGATCGGCGCGAATACCGATCCGTACCAGCCGATCGAGCGCCAGCAGCGGGTCACACGCTCCCTGATCGAGGTCATGCGCGACTTCCGCCATCCGTTCATGATCATCACGAAGAGCGCGCTCGTGCTGCGAGATCTCGATCTCCTCGCCGAGCTTGCGGAAAGCCATCTCGTCGAGGTCGCCGTCTCGATCACGTCACTCGACCCGGAGATCAAGCGAACCCTCGAGCCGCGCACCGCCGGCCCCGCGGCGCGGCTGCGCGCGGTTGAGGCGCTGTCCGGTGCCGGCGTGCCCACCGGCGTCATGGTGGCGCCGGTCATTCCGGCGATCACCGATCACGAGATCGAGCACCTCGTCGCGGCGTCCGCCCAAGCCGGCGCCAGCCGCGTCGGCTACGTGATGCTCAGGCTGCCGCATGAGGTCAAAACGTTGTTTCGCGCATGGCTCGATGCACACTACCCGCAACGCGCCGCGCATGTTATGAGCCTCGTGCAGGCGATGCGCGGCGGCCGGGACAACGACCCGCGCTTCGGCAGCCGCATGCGCGGCGAAGGCGCGTACGCAGAGCTGATCGCGAAGCGCTTCAAGGTCGCGTGCCGCAAGCACGGCTTGCCGCGGCCGGGCTCAGGTGCGCTGCGCACTGATCTCTTCGCGCCGCCTGCTCAGCCCGGCGATCAGCTCGGGCTGTTCGGCATCGATTGAGCCGGCGGTCGCCCCGCGCCGTCGCCACCGGGCTACAGCTGAATAGCGAAGCCGACGTAGTACCGACGGCCGAGAATGTCGTAGAAGTTCTCGTTGGTCATCCCTGTAGCCGTGTCGTCCGCCTGCCGGAAGGTCCGTTCCGGGTCGACGTTGAACAGGTTATCGATACCGAACCGCAGCGCCCAGTTGCCGCCCGTCGTCCAGCGGCCCGCGAAGTCGAATATGTTGTAGCTATCCGTCGGCTCGAACGTGCTGCCCGGTGCGCGCGCCCCCTCCGATTCGATGCTCGGCAGGTGCCGCCAGCGCAGCGTCCCGGTCCAGTTGCCGGCGTTGTAATTCGTCGACACGAACGTTCGATAATCGTACGACCAGCCGTTCAGGCCGATCAGGTCCGTGGGCCCGGAGGTCCCGACCCAATCGTTCCACGGCGAAGAGGGGCCGACGCGCGTCTCGGCCTTGGTCAGAATCGTGGCCGTCGCATCGACGCCGAGCCGCCCCGGACCGACATCGCGCGACCAGTTCAGCGCGAGATCCCAGCCCGCGAAGTTGACGGCGCCCTGGTTCGTATAGAACGTGCTCAGAAGACCTTGGCCGCCGGTGCCCGGGTCGCGAACGATCGCGAGGCATGCGGGCGCATTGGGATCGAAAGTGGGATTCGCCTGTGGGGACAGGCATTGCTGGTATACCGCATCGGGGTCCTGCGGCGAAATCATGTCGTTGATCTTGATCGACCAGTAATCCGCCGTCAGCGTGATCGAATCCGTGATGTCCGCGACGATGCCGGCCGTCGTCGTCGAGGCCGTCTCATGCTCGACATTCGGGTTGCCCTCGACGAAGGCCCACACGAAATTCAACGCGTCGTCCGACCGGTCCGGATTGGCGTAGTAGATCGCCGCGCCCGTCGGCCCCATCAGCTGGGTGCAGATCGCACGCACCTGCGCCGCGTTCGGGTTCAGGTTCGGATTCGCGCTCAGCGGGTTGGCTGGATTCAAGTCCGAGCACCAATCGCCGTTGAACCGGACGAACAAGCTCTGCACTTCGTTCTGGAACAGCTCGGCGACGTTTGGCGCGCGGTTCGCGACTTGGTGACCGCCGCGCAGACGGATGCGATCGTGGACCTGCCAGTCGAGCAGCGCCTTGTACGACTCGACGCTATCCGTCGGATCATTGTCGCTATATCGATAGCCAAGCTCGAGATTCATGCGCCGGGCGAACGGCTTGTCGGCCACCAGCGGAACGAGCAACTCGCCGTAGATCTCGGTCGCTCCAATCGTGCCTGTCGTCTCGCTGCGCGGATACTGGCCGGCCGGCAGATCGAAGATCGACTGCGGCGAGCTGATCGGCGGCGCGAACCAGCGGAAATCGTTCTCGCGGTCGCTGACGCCGAGCGCGAAGGCAAGCTCACCGGCCGGCAGATCGGCGAGGGTGCCTTGCACGTTCGCCTCCACGATCGTCTGCTCGAGCCGGCCGTTCAGCGCGTACGTGAGCCCCGTCGCGGCGAGGCAATCCGCCGACGGCCTGCCGGTGGAGAGGCCCGTCCCGGGGTGGTAGTACACCTCAGCCTGCCCTAGAAACTGGAAGCCGCTCGTGCACTCCAGGAAACCGGCGCCGAACCCGTCGCCCGGTTCATTGCCTTGCTGGAACAGCCCGGTACCGTAGTTCGGCTGACTAATGACATAGCGCCAGCGCTGTGTCGAGGTCGAGCCGACGAGCTCATTCTCGGTCGTCGACACGCCGGAAGAGACGTAGGCCTCCCATGTCCAGTCGCGCACGGGCAAATCACCCTCGACGCCGCCGAGGAACTGATACGTGAGCGTCGTGACCGTATTCTTGAGATTGCCGAACCATGGCGTTGCCGTGCCGACCGACACGGGTGCTCCAGGGTCCGCCCGGCTGTCGAGCAGCGTCTGCAGCTCAGGCGACTTCGGCCAGGTTTCCGAGTTCGTGCAGCCGCCTACGGGACCGCAGTTGAGCCCGAACCGCCCCCCGGGCTGGTAGTCCAGCAGAGTATTACCGTTGGCGTCGACGGACGGCGCATAGATGTCGCTGCCGTGCGGCACCGTGCCGCCCCAGCCGCCGATCATCCCGACGATCCGTTCCCGGCTCTCGCTCTTGGACTCCGCAAGCAGGAGCTGGCCGAAGGCCGCCACATTATCAGCGATCTCGATGCGGCCTCGGCCGAACATCGAGCTGCGGCTCAGCGGCGCCGAGTGTTGCTGATCAATCCAGTTCTCGGTGAGGTTGCCGCTGCTATCGAGGATATATCGATACCTTTTGCCGTCGGCGGTGCGCGTCGGGCCGTTGTAGCGGAAATTGCCGTCCGGAGTGGTCTTGTACAGCGAGCCGTCCGCATTGAGATAGAAGTTGCCGGTATTCTCGACACCGCCCCGTCCGAACACCGCTTCGACCGCGGCCGGCGAAAACGGGTTCTCGGGGTCCGAGGCAGCGTACGGCGCCGTGTAGAACACCTGCTGCCCGCCGGTGGAGCCGGTGTCTTCCCAGCCTTCGAGATAGAAGTCCCGATCCTGCTGCAGCACCTGGCCGCGCTCGTAACGCTCGAGGCCGATCATAACGTTGCTGTTGCTGCCAAAGCTCGCGCCGAACAACGTCGAGATTTTCCACTCCTCGGCATCGCCTTCTTCGGTGATGCCGTACTGAAGGTCGGCGTCGAAGCCTTCGAAGTCGTCCTTGAGCACGAAGTTGACCACGCCGGCCACGGCGTCGGCGCCGTACACCGATGAGGCGCCGCCGGTGATCGTCTCGACCCGAGCAATGGCCGCGCTCGGGATACCGTTGATATCGACCGTCATCGAAGCATCGATCGGCATTGCACGCCGGCCGTTCAACAGCACCAGGTTCCGGTTCGTCCCGAGGCCGCGCAGGCTGACCGTCGCCGCGCTCGGCGTCGTGGCGGGGTCGCCGTTGTTCGACAATTGGCCCGCCGGTACCGTCTGAAACTGGGTGACCGCCGGAATGAACTGCGGCATCTGGTTGAGCACCGATTCCATCGCGATCGTGCTCGACTCCTGGAAGCGCGATTCGTCCACGGTCATGATCGGGCTGTTCGCCACGAAATCGCGCCGGACGATGCGCGAGCCCGTGACGACGACCTCTTCGACGCCCTCGTCGCGTTGCGCATACGCGCTTCCGGACGTAACAAGCAGCGCCGAGATCGCGGATGCGAGCACAGAAGGCCGAAGCACCCTGGCAGCGATCGACTCGCTGGTCATGATTCCTCCTTCAGCCCCAACCGAGCGGGGTACCGTCGGTAGCCTAGTGGCCGGCGCCAAGGAATTGTACGGGCGTGATCGCCTATAGCAGCAGCCGGTCAGTCCTCGCCCAGCTCAGCCTTCAAGCCGCCCCAGCGCCGGACGAGCGACGATTCAATGCCGAGAAGATCCAGCACGCGGCCGACGCTTTGATCGATCATCGCGTCGATCGATTCGAGCTTCGCATAGAAGGCCGGCATCGGCGGACAAACGATGCCGCCCATCTCGGTGACGGTCAGCATGTTGCGCAGGTGCACGAGATGGAGTGGGCTTTCGCGAACCATCAGCACGACGCGGCGCCGCTCCTTGAACGCGACGTCCGCAGCGCGAGAGACGAGGCTGTCCGTCACTCCCGTCGCGATCGCCGCGAGCGTCTTCATCGAGCAAGGCGCGATGACCATGCCGTCGGTGCGAAACGAACCGCTCGCGATGCTCGCGCCGATATCGCGATCGGAGTGGACGACATCGGCAAGCTGCTCGATCGTCCGCCGCGGGGTGGGGAGCTCCGCAGCGATATTCAGCACGGCTGCGCGGGTGACGACCAGGTGGGTCTCTATGCCGTCGATCTCCCGCAGCGTCTCGAGCAGACGAACGCCGTAGACGGCCCCGCTCGCACCGGTCATGGCGATGACGATCCGTCGGGTCATGCTGGAGCAACTGCCGTGTCGAACATGTTGCCGCAGAATAGCACGCTCCCCGAGCGCCGCTCCGTTGACAAGCGCGCGCCGTCCGTGGCTACATTCGCCGCGACGTTCGGCAGCCGCCGACTCTGCCGGAGCCGCCATGCAGGAACTCGAGCTCGGGCCCGTATGGCTCAGCCTCAAGCTCGCGAGCGCCACCGTCGTCGCTCTGCTCGTGATCGCAACCCCGCTCGCCTGGTGGCTCGCGTTCACCCGCGTGCGTTGGCGAGCAATGGTCGAAGCCGTGACCGCGTTACCGCTGGTGCTGCCGCCGACCGTGCTCGGCTTCTATCTGCTGATCCTGCTTGCGCCGAGCGGCGTGATCGGCCGCTGGTGGCTCGAGCTTACCGACACGACGCTCACCTTCTCGTTCACCGGGCTCGTCATTGCGTCGATCGTCTATTCGTTTCCGTTCGCTGTGCAACCGTTGCAGGGCGCATTCGAGCGCGTCGGCCGCGGGCCGCTCGAAGCGGCCGCGACGCTAGGCGCCTCCCCGCTCGAGACGTTCTTCCGGGTCGCGTCGCCGATGGCCTTGCGCGGCTATGTCTCGGCGATCGTCCTCGTGTTCGCCCACACGCTCGGCGAATTCGGTGTGGTGCTCATGGTAGGCGGGAGCATCCCGGGAGAAACACGCGTCGTCTCGATCGCCATTTTCGAGCATGTCGAGACGCTCGAGTACGGCCAGGCTCACGCGCTCTCGGCGGGCCTGCTCGTGTTCTCGTTTCTCGTGCTGCTCGCCGTCTATGTGATCAATCGCCGCATGCCGCTCGGCGCCGGATATACCGTTGGCTGAGCTCGAGCTGGACGTTCGACTGCGCCGCGGCAGGTTCGCGCTCGAGACGCGTGAACGTCTCGAGCTCGGCGGCATCACCGCGCTATTCGGCCCGAGCGGCTCCGGCAAGACGACCCTGCTGCGCATCATCAGCGGCCTCGAGGGCGACGCCGCCGGCTCGGTCGCCTTCGACGGCGAGACCTGGCTCGCACCCGGTGTGTGCGTGCCGGCGCATCGGCGCCGCGTCGGCTTCGTTTTTCAGGACGGTCGCCTGTTCCCACACCTCGATGTCGAGCGCAACCTCAGGTTCGGCGCCCGACGCGTCGCGGCGCATGCGGGGCCGGAGGCCGTTCGCTTCGACGACGTCGTCGCAGCGCTCGACCTCACGCCGCTGCTGCCGCGGCGGCCGACTTCGCTGTCCGGCGGCGAGCAGCAGCGTGTGGCGATGGGCCGGGCGCTGCTGTCGAACCCTCGTCTGCTGCTGATGGACGAGCCGATGTCATCGCTCGACGTGGGCAGAAAAACGGAGATCCTGCCGTACATCGAGCGTCTTCCGGACACGTTCGCCCTGCCGGTCCTGTACGTCACGCACAGCATCGACGAGGTCGCGCGCCTCGCGGCGCAAGTCGTGCTGCTCAACGAAGGCCGCGTGGCGGGCCGCGGGCCGGTCGCCGAGATTCTCGAGAGAATCGACCTGTGGCCGGTCACCGGCCGGCGCGACGCCGGCACCTTGATCGAGGCCGACGTTGCGCATGCCGAGGCCGGAATGGCGACGCTCCTGCTCGGCGGACAGCCGCTCCGCGTGCCTCTCGCCGGCGTCCAGGCCGGCACGCGCGTGCGGCTGCGGATTCATGCGCGCGACGTGGCCATCGCGACAGAGAAGCCGCGGCGCATCAGCATTCGTAACATCCTCGCCGCCACCGTGCTCGACATCGATCTCGCCGGGCCGGTTGATGTCGAGCTGGTGCTCGCGGTCGGCGACGCCCGTCTGCGTTCACGCATCACTCGCGAAGCGTTCGACGAGCTCGAGCTTGCCGCAGGCCGCGAGGTCTGGGCGCTGATCAAGAGCGTCGTGCTCGAGAATCGCGGCCTCGGCGACGCAGGGGGCGGCTAACGCCGCCGGCCGCGAGCTCAGGCGCCTTCGGCGGGCTCAGGCGCCTTCGGCAGCCCGCTCATCCACGACGACGGCGCCTTCCTTCAGCACGATACGCGCCTTTAGCATGTGCCAATAGCCTTCCATCGGGTCGCCGTCGACGAGCACGATATCCGCGAGCTTGCCAACCTCGAGCGTGCCGAGCTCGTCTTCCATGTTGATGTACGCTGCAGTGTTCGGCCCCATCAGCTGAACGATATCCGGCATCGAGAACATCACATTGTACGACTCGAGCTCGTGCTGCAGGCCCGCGAGCGGGTCATAGCGCGTATCGGTGCAATAGCCGAGCACGACGCCCTCGTCCCAGACCGTGCGCGCGTTCACGATCGTGAAGCCGATCTCGTTGCCTTGCGCCCGTCCCTGCGCGTCACGATTCGCACCTGCGATCGACTCCGGCCACGCGTTACCGTCGCGAAAACGCGGCACGTTATCGTCGGCGAAGACGCCGAAGAGCGGCGCGCCGAAACCGATCGTCGCGAGAATCAGCGTATCGGTCGCCGCGAGCATCTGCGCCGCATCGCGGTCGACAAAGTCCTTGTTCGGCAGGTGAACGAGCCGTCGGACGCCGGCCTCGACCGCCGCCACCATCGCCGGCGTGCTGACTGCGTGGACCTGCACGGTCACGCCGACCTTCGCTGCCTCGTCGACGACGGCTCTCAGCACCTCGATCTCGTGAACGCTCGGGCGCGGCTCGGGCGTCAACGAGATCTCGCCCGTCCATTCGACGCCCATCTCCGCGAGCGCACGCACGGCTGCGCGTGCGGAATCCGGCGTGTGGTCGGCAAGGGCGATGCGCCCCGATGGAATAATCCGCGGACCGTTGATCTCGCCACTTTCGATGCGGTCGCGGAGCACGAGGTTGCCGTCTGCCGGGCCGCCGCCGGAAAGAATCGTCGTATAGCCCGCCTCGAGCAGCGCCTGCATCTCCTCCAGCTCGTTGGGCCCGGTGTTGATATGCCGGTGTGCATCGATGAAGCCCGGCAATGCGCTCAGGCCGGCGGCGTCGATCGTCTCGAGCCCGGCCGCATCGAGCATCCCCGCCCCGACCTCGGCAATGCGCCCGTCGCGCACGATGATCGTGCCCGAGTCGATCACCGAGCCGTCACCGACCACGATGCGCACATTGGTAATCGCGACATCCTGCGCCGCGGCGGACGCCGCGCCGAGCACCGCCATCGATGCAAAGAACGCAAGACCGGCCGCATGCCGGATCGATGATGTGATCCGAATATCTTTCGTCATCGCCATATTTTTCTCCCCATCAGACTGCCAGCAACTCGTCGAGCCGCCCCAGCACCGGCTCGGTGCGCCCGTCGGTGCCGCGCTCCCGATCGATCAGCGCCGCACGAAAGCCGGCAGCCCGGGCGCCTTCGTAATCGTCGATAACGGTGTCCCCGACATGCAGAATCCGGCCGGGGTCGATGCCGAGCTGCGCGCTCGCCGCTGCGAATATTTTGCCATCCGGCTTAGCGGCGCCCACCTCCGCCGAGCACAGGATTGCGTCGAATGGGGCAGCCAGGCCGAGCACACGGCAGAAATGGCTGAGCCCGCACGGCCAATTCGAAACGATCGCGAGCGGCAAGCCGCGCGCACGGAGCGCCGCTAACGTTGCCGGCACCTCCGGAAAGATCTCAAGGCACGCCGGCCCCAGCCGATCCCAGACCTCATCGGCATGGCGCGCCGCCTCGTCCGCCGGCGCCGCGATCGAAAGCTGCTCGAATACCCGCTCCGCGAGCGCGACGCGTTGCGCCCGCGCCTCCTCGGCCGACGCCGGGTCGCCGACGCGCTCGTAGCCGTCGAACAGCGCGTACAGGATCTCGTGCCGCCACGGCGCGCACTCGAACCCTCTCGCCGTCAGGTACTCCATCAGCGCACGGCCGCGGCCGTGACCCTCGCGATGAAATACGAGCGTGTTGAAGAAGTCGAACGTAAGCGCGTCGACGCCGCGCAGCAGCGCACTCATTGCCGAGCCGATCGATTCCGGCCGAGACGCCGACACTGGCCGCGCATACGTTACCCTGTAACAGCCGCTATCCCGTGAAGCCGTACAGCTTGTGCGGATTGTCGACCAGCACTTTCTGCTGCAGCGCCGGATCCGGCATCATCAGCGGTATAAGATCGACAAGATCGCCGTCGTTCGGCATGTGCTTCTTGATGTTTGGATGCGGCCAGTCCGTGCCCCAAAGCGTGCGCTCCGGCGCAACCTCGAGCAGCGCCTGCGCGAACGGCACGGCGTCGTGGAACGGCGGGCCCGCGGACGAAATGCGCTCGGCGCCGCATATCTTGACCCAGCAGTTCTCCATGCGCGCCGTGTCGAGGAGGATTTGAAACGGCTTCTGCTCGAGCCCATCCTTCGTCGGCACGCGGCCCATGTGGTCGATGATGAACGGCACCGGCAGCTTGCGGAGCATGCCTTCGAACTTGAGCAAATCCTTCGCGTCGAAATGCAGCACCACGTGCCAGCCGAGCGGCACGATGCGTTTCACCAGCGTGTCGAATTCGTCCAAATCGGGTGTGCCGCCGAGGTGCGCGACGAAATTGAAACGAATGCCGCGGACGCCGCCCTGGTCGAGCCGCTCGAGCTCCGCGTCGGTGATCGAGCCATCGACGTTGGCGACGCCTCGATAGCGTCCGCCGCTTTGCGCAATCGCATCCAGAATGACCGTATTGTCCGTGCCGTGGCAGCTCGCGTTGACGAGCACCGCGCGCTCGAGCCCGAGCGTTTTTTGCAGCTCCACGAAACGCTCGAGCGGCGCATCCGGCGGCGTGTACGAACGATCGGGCGCATACGGGTATTTATCGCCCGGGCCGAAGATATGACAGTGCGCATCGCAGGCCTGCGCCGGCGCACGATACGCCGGCGTCTTGGTGTTCGGGTCGGGCGGCCGGCAGAACGGAATCTCGCTCACTTCGCGGCCCCGGCCAGACTCTTCTCGAGGCGGTCGAGCGTACGCATCGCCGGTAACACCTGGGCGACGCTCGCGTTCGGCTCGCGCTTTTCCTTGATCGCGGCGATGAATTCGCGGTCTTGCAGCTCGATGCCGTTCATCGATACCGCGACGTCTTTCAGATCAATCTGCTTGTCGTTGCCATCGAACAAATCATCGTAGCGCGCAACGTACGTGCCGTTATCGCAAATGTAGCGGAAGAACGTACCCTGCGGCCCTTCGTTGTTGAACGACAGCGCGAGCGTGCACAGCGCGCCGCCCGGCGCCGACATGCCGATGCTCATATCCATTGCGATACCGAGATCGGGATGCTTCGGCCCCTCGAGCGCGTGCACGTTCGAAGGCACCTCGCCCGTCTGATAGTGGAACAGATCGACGGTATGGCAGGCGTGATGCCAGAGCAGATGATCGGTCCAGCTGCGCGGCTTGCCCTCGAGATTAATGTTCTGCCGGCGGAAGAAGAAAGTTTGCACGACGAGATGCTGGAGCTTCAGCTCGCCGGCCTTGATGCGGTTGTGCACCCACTGGTGCGACGGGTTGAAGCGGCGAGTGTGGCCGCCCATGGCGATCAGGCCGGTCTCGCGCTGCGTCTTGTCGATGGCTTCCGCGTCGGCCAGCGAGTCGGCAATCGGAATCTCGATTTGCACATGCTTGCCGGCGCGCATCGTTTCAATCGCCTGCCGGGCATGAATCTGCGTCGGCGACGTGATGATCGCCGCTTCGACGCCCGGCTGCGCGAGCGCCTCGCCGAGATTGGTTGTCCAATGCGGAATGCCGTACTGCTTCGCGACCTTTTCGGTCGAGTCCGGGCTGCCGCCCGACAAGCTGACCACCTCGACGCCGTCGATATTTTTCAATCCATCGAGATGCTTTCGCCCGAAGGCGCCCTGCCCGACGACGACGATTTTCATCTACTTCTCCTCGGTTAATCTGCCGCTGAAGGTGTCCCGAGAGCCCAGTCGGACCGCTTTCTCGCGGCCGCATTGCCCGCGAAGCGGTGCGCGCGACCGCGGCCGGACGCACGCTTGGGGATCGGTCATAGTATGATCGATTGTACTTCATGTCCGCGCGGCCTGTTCAACGCCGCTGCGCGCCGCCAGCCGGTGGCGTGCTAGTAGAGCAACCCATTTCGGAGGTAATCGCTCGATGGCTGAAAGAGCCGAACACGTCCGCACCAGCACGTATTCCGGTGAGGAGTTCTCACTGTTGATCAATGGCACGCTCGTGCGCGGGACGGGCCAACTCGAGGTGATCGATCCGGCGACCGGCGAAGTCTTCGCGCGCGCGCCGGCCGCCAGCCGCGCACAGCTCGATGACGCCGTGCGGGGTGCACGCGCGGCATTCGAGACCTGGCGGGCGACCCGTTACGAGCAACGTGCCGAATTGATTCGAGCCTTCGCGCAGCGGCTGCGCGATCAGCAGCAGGCGCTCGCGGAGCTGCTGACGCGCGAGCAGGGGAAACCGCTCTCGCAGTCAGTCGCCGAGATCGATCGCGGCGCCGCACAGTCGAACGGCATGGTCACGATCGAAATTCCGACCGAGGTATTGGTCGATGACGCGGAGCGGCGCATCGAGCTGAAGTATCGGCCGCTCGGCGTCGTCGGCATCATCACGCCTTGGAATGCACCGGTAAATTTAGCGCTCGGGCCGCTGGTTTCGGCGCTCTACACCGGCAATACCGTCGTATTGAAGCCATCGCCGTATACGCCGCTGACGACGCTGAAGCTCGGCGAGATCGCCCGCGAGATCTTTCCGGCCGGCGTCGTCAACGTGTTGGCGGGCGGCGACGACCTCGGCCAATGGATGACCGAGCACAGCGAGATCGACAAAATCTCGTTCACCGGATCCGTGGCCACCGGCAAGAAAGTCGCTGCGGCAGCCGCCGGCACGCTGAAGCGCCTGACACTCGAGCTCGGCGGCAACGATCCCGCGATCATTCTCGACGATGTCGATCCGAAAGCGATCGCGAAAAAGGTGTTCTTCGCGTCATTCGTGAACAGCGGGCAAGTGTGCATGGCGATCAAACGGATTTACGCGCACGAGAAGATCTACGACGCGCTCTGCGACGCGCTCGTGGAGGAAGCGCGCCAGGCGAAGGTCGGCAACGGCTTCGATCCCGATACGCAGCTCGGGCCGATCCAGAACAAGATGCAGTACGACAAGGTGCGCGACATTCTCGAGGATACGAAACGGAGCGGCGCACGGATTTTATCGGGCGGCGACGTGCCGGAGAGCCCGGGCTATTTCATTCCGCCGACGCTCGTCGCCGATCTGGACGAGCAAAGCCGCCTCGTGCAGGAGGAGCAGTTCGGACCCGTCGTGCCGATCCTCAAGTTTTCCGACGTCGAGGACGCGATCCGCCGCGCCAACGACACGCGTTACGGGCTGTCCGCCTCCATCTGGACGAACGACCTCGTGCGCGGCAAAGCGCTTGCAGAGCGGCTCGAAGTGGGCACTGCGTGGGTCAACCAGCATCGCGCGACGAGCGCGTTCGTGCCGTTCGGCGGCGCGAAGGAATCGGGGCTCGGCCGCCAATATTCGAGCATTGGGCTCAAGGGCTACATGGAGCCCGAGGTGATCAGCATCGCGAAAAACTGACGCGCTTTGGGCTGCGGGGCGGGCGTCGGCGGCCGGCTGCCACCGCGCCTCCGGGTCCCTTCTAGCGTTTGAGCGTTTCGCTAACCATGAACATCATTACGAGCGCGCCGGCAAGGCCGATTCCGGCGGTGACGCCGCTCGCGAGCGCAAGCCCCGAGATCTGCACGAGCGCACCGGTCAAGAGGGGCGCCGCGCTCATACCGACGTCGCCAATGAGCCGCCATACGCCCAGGAACTGCCCGCGGCGCCCGCTCGCCATAGCGAGATCCGAGCCGATGACCATGACGACGCCGGTGCCGAGCCCGTTGGCGAGGCCAAGCAGCAGCACCGCCGCGACCAGCTTGAGGTAGCTATCCGCGAGCGGCAGGAGCGCGAGGCCAAGCACGAACAGCAGCATGCTCGGCACCGCGCTCCATTTGCGCCCGCGCCGATCGACCAGCACGCCGACCGGGTAGAACAGCGACATATCGATCGCCGCCGAGAGCGAATAGAGCACGCCGATCGCAGCCGGATCGAGCCCGATAGCCTGGCCGAAAAGCGGCACGAGCAATTGGCGCGTCGCGCGCATCAGCTGCAATGCGAGCGCGGCGATGCCGGCGGTCGCGAGCACGCGGCGATGCTCGCGCATGATCGCGGTGATACCCGCGATCATCGAGCCGCGGTGCTGGCCGTCACTCACATCATCGTGCCCGGCGCGCGCGTAACGCACGACAAAGCCCGCTGCGGCCGCCGCGCATAGCGCGCCGGCGAGGAACGCGGCCGGATAGCCCGCCCATGCCGCGACCAGCCCGCCAGCCGCCGGGCCGAGGAACGCGCCGACGCGCTGCAGTCCCGCCATGCCGGTGATCGCGCGTCCCACCTCATTGCTGCGGCACACTTGCGTGATGTAGGACTGGCGGCCCAGCACCCAGGCCGCGTGGCCGGCGCCGAGCAGCAGCGCCGCCGGAAAGAACACCCACAGCGCGGGTGCCGCGGCGAGCAGAAGCAGGCCCGCGAGCATGGCAACGAGCCCGAACATTAGAATCGGCTTATCGCCGAAGCGGGCCGCCAGCGCCCCGGCCGGCAAGTCGAACAGCAGCAGGCCGATGCCGCGCAGCCCGACCAGCAGGGCTGCGAGCGCGAGGCTGCCGCCCTGCTCGAGCACGTAGAGCGGCAACAGGATCATCGTGGCCTCTTGACTCACCGCCATCAGCAACGAAGGCGCGTACACGGGTGCGAGCATGCGCCCGTACGGCGCTGGGAGGCGAAGCCGACGACTGACGACACTCATGGACGCACGGGACCCTGGCCGGCCGCGAAACGGCCGGCAGTCGGTGGAGCAGGATGTGGCGTGATATTGTAGCAGCCGAATCCGTAGCGCCCCGCGGCGCGGCCACCGCGCACCCCCTGCCGGAGCAGCAGCTATCGCAGATCAGCGACTCACCGCCTTCGTCGAAGCGGCCCTCAAGGCCGGCGCGAATCGGCAAAGCATCGAGCATGCACTTACGGAAGCCGGGTGGTCACAGGCACAGATCCGCGACGGGCTCGCGCGCTTCGCGCACGTCGACTTCGTCGTGCCTGTTCCGCAGCCGCGGGCAGAGCTCTCGGCGCGCGACGCGTTCATGTATCTGCTGATGTTCGGCGCGCTCTACGTCACGGCTTTCCAGCTCGGCACGCTCGCCTTCCAGCTGATCAACCTCGCATTCCCCGACGCGCTCGCGCCCTACTCGACCGTCGTGGCGGGCCAGCGCATCCGCTGGGCCACGTCCACACTGATCGTCGCGTTCCCGGTCTTCCTGCTCGTCGCCGCGCGTATCGCGCGTGAGGTCCGCGAGGAGCCGGCACGGCGCAACTCCGCCATTCGCAAATGGCTCACCTACCTTACGCTGCTCGTCGCCGCCGCCGTGATCATTGGCGACGTGATCGCGCTGGTCTTCAACCTGCTGAGCGGCGAGCTCACGTTGCGGTTCATGCTGAAGGCGCTCGTCGTCGGCACGATCGCAGGTGCCGGCTTCGGCTATTACTTGTGGTCCGCCCGCGCGGACGACGGCGCACTCGGACGATGACGCTCCATCGCGCCGTGGTTTATGCCACCATCGCCGTCGTGGCCGCAGCGATCGCGACGGGGCTGTATATTTCCGGGCCGCCGAGCGAGCAGCGGCTCGAGCGCCTCGACGAGCGGCGCGTCGCCGATTTGCGGCAATTGTCCGCAGCGCTGCGGCGCTATTACGCGGAGACCGCCGCACTGCCGGCCGACCTCGCGGAGCTCGCGGATGGCCTCCGCCTCTCGAGCTTGCCGCTCGATCCCGCCACGGCCGAACGGTATGGCTATGCGGTCGCCGGCGACGCCGAGTTCGAGCTCTGTGCCGAGTTCAGCCGCAACGCAGAATCCGTGCTGGGCGACGATTTCTGGAGCCACGGCGCGGGCCGCCACTGCTTCGAGTTCGACTACTCCGACCTGCTCGTCCCGCCGGCGCCGCGCTGAGGGACCCGGATAGTTCGGTCCTACACGCGTTCCGTCCCTACACGCGCAGGCAGCCGCGAAACCCTCTCGATGCATAGTACGACTGTGCGCCGTTGTGGTAGACGAAAACCTTGCCATAACGTCGATCGCAAAAGAGCGCCCCGCCAAGCGCCCTCACATCGTCGGGCGTCTTAATCCAGCTCGACGTCTTGCAATCGAACTCGCCGAGCTGTTGCAGCCGCCGGTACTCGTCTTCCGTCAGCATCTCGACGCCCATCGCAGCCGCCATATCCATGGCGCTGTTCTCCGGCTTGTTCTCCTTCCTCGCCTCGAGCGCCTCGCGGTCGAAGCACAGGCTTCTGCGGCCCTTCGGGCTTTCTGCGGAGCAGTCGTAGAAGACCAATTCGCCGCTGCTCTTGTCGTATCCGACGACATCCGGCTCGCCGCCCGTTCGTTCCATCTCGTAGAGGGCGGCCAGCTTCTTCGGGCTTTTTTCGAGCCGCGCGCGCACCGTGTCCCATCCAAGCCGCTTGTGCCGCTCGATGTTGTGCTCGAAGCGAGCTTGCAGAGTCTCTAACAGCTCGTCGCGTTGCTGTGCCTTCATATGCTCGCTCGCGGTCTCCTTGAAGTGTGCCCTCTTAGCGGGCGAGCGGTTCATCCGCACGCCGGCCTAGCCAACCCGGCCCAGCCCGGCGGCCTGGGGCCCGCAACAGGCACTATAGCTCCGCCGCAAAGATCGCGGCGAGCGCATGAGCATGCGGCTCGAGACCGCGCCCTGGCAGCTGGCCGGCATTCATCATGACCGAAACGACCATGCCGTACTCCGGGTAGACCGTGAAATGCGACGTCGAGCCGAGCGCCGTGCCATGGTGATGGATGCGCGGCGTGGTGCTGCCGACGAACTCCGTTTCGACCTGATAGCGCCAGCCGAGGCCGTAAAATGGCGGAGCATCGCCCGGCGGCAGGAGCACGTTACGGGTTTCTTCGTCGAACAGCGTCGACTGAATCATCTGATAGCCGAGACGCGCCAGATCCGACGGCGTAGACAGCAGGCCGCCGGAGGGCAGCTTGTTGCTGTGATCGACGCGGAACACTTCCTTGAACAAGCCCGGCCGAGCGATATCGTAGAAGACTGCCAGCGCTTCCGGCGGCTCGCCGGTCTCGGCGCGGCTCGCCTCCATGCCGAGCGGCTCGAAGACGGCCGCGTCGAGGAAATCCGCGAAGCGCTCGCCGGTCACGGACTCGATCACGGCCCCCGCAACGTTGTAGCCGTAACTCGAATAAGCGAACCCCGCGCCCGGGACGAACAAGAGCTCGTCGCTCTCGAATGGCCGCAGCGCGTCGCGCTGCGTGCGATAGTGCTTGCGGTTGAAGTATTCGATTGCCGGAAAGCACAGGCATGCGCCGTAGTCGCGCACGCCTGCCGTGTGGCTCATAGCCTGGCGCGTGGTGATCGACGCCAGCGGCTCGGCAAGATCCGGAATATAGACCGACACCGGAGCATCGAGATCGACGGCGTTTCGGTCGATCAGCGTGCCCATGGCCACCGCTGTGACCGCCTTGGAGCTGCTGCCGATGCGGAAGACGCTCGCGGGCGTCGCGGCGAGCTGCCGCTCGAGATCCGCGAAGCCGGCCGCGCCGGCCCAGACGACGTCGCCGTAGATCGAGACCGCAGCGGAAAGCGCCGGCGCGCCAAGGTCGAACCGGGCCTCTTCGAGCCACGCTTCCGCACGCGCCGCCGCCTCCGCCAGGCCACCCCCCGAACTGCGGCTGGTCGACGGAAATGCGCCATTGGGCATCGCCGTCCAGCCGAACGGCCCCACGATCAGCGGCTCGTACAACTTGAAGATTAGCCACATCGCGGCAGCGACGGACACGGCAACGGACACGGCGACGTACCCGAACCGGCGCCGGCGGCCGCTACGCCGAGCGTGTTTACCCGCCCGTTCGTCCGGCTTCATCGCACCCGCGCGTACATGTAGCAGTCCCGGGGCTCGGAGGAAACGTTCGGATGCATGATCCATCGGCGGAGCATGCCCTCACGTTGGAAGCGCGACTTCTCCAGCACTCGCGCCGAGCCGCGATTTTCAATATCGCACACCGCCCACACGCGAAATATCTCGGGCTGAGCCAGCAGCCATCGCGTGACGACCGTAACGGCTTCCGTCATGTATCCCCGCTGCCAATACTCGCGAGCCAGGACATAGCCGATGTCGGCGCGATGGCCCGCGATGCGCGCATCGAGCATGCCCAGAAGCCGGCCGTCGGCCGGTGACACCAGTATCCACGAGTGCTCCGCGCCGCCTCGGCTCCGCTCGATGACGCCCTGCAGGAACAGCCGGACGGTATCCACGCTTCGATGCGGCGTCCACGTCATGTAGCGCGCGACCTCCGGGTCCGCGGCATATTCGTTGAGGACACCCGCTGCGTCGTCGACGACGGGCGGACGCAACAGCAGCCGCTCCGTGCGGAGCTCGGTTCCAGACGTATTCATTTGGGGGACACCTGATACCGGCGGCTTCGATCACGATCGCTGCCGCGGCTTGCGGCGCTATGCGGAGATAAAAATTCTACTACGCATCAATCTCGGAGGCGAGGCGGTCTAGCCACAGCGTCCCGACGGCGTTCTATTCCACGCGCATCCACACTCCGGCCGCCCAATGACTGCAACATGAAACCCTTTCCGCGCGCGCAGTACCGCGATGACGTGCATGGATTGACCCTGGTATCCCTAGCCAATTACGAGGCTCTGATTATGGCGCGTAGAACGCCGCGGCACCAAGCTCCGAACAGCCGTCAAGGCGGCATGTGCGGTCGCCTGCACCCCATCGCAAGCGGGTTGACGGTATGTATTGCATTAGCTTTCGGCCAGGTCGCGCTTACCTCGACATCGTCGTACTCATGCGTTGCATGTTGCGCAGCGTGACTGCTCGCACGCCTCGATGGGCTATCAGCCACTACTCGAATCCGTGTAGCAGCGGACGAACAGCACGCCTCGGCAACGCACGAACTACTCTAAAAAGGCCGCGGCCGGCCCGGCGCAGATCCCTGAAAGGCCCCTCAAGGCTGCTGTTCGGTATCGTCGGACGAGTCGGCCCGCGCCCAGGAGATTTGGAACTCGATCTCCTCCTCGTCGGCACCGCGCTCATGCTCGATGCTGAAGCTCGCTCTCGCCGGAACGTAGATCCGTTCCCCCGCGATCTGTATCTCGAAGCGCTTGCCGGTCTCGACGGCATCGGCCAGCCGCCGCAGTTTCGCCGCAAACTCCGTCGTCGAGTAGATCTTCTCAACGTCGCGTTCTGACATGTTCGCATTTCCTCGGAGCCTTCCGGAACCGGAAGGCGGTAGCGATTCGTTCGGGTCGGGTCGGCCCGGGTCGGGTCGCGCCCCGCGCGATCTTGCGGCCCGCGCCCTAGCCAGGAAGCCTATCCCGAGCAGCAAGGAGCGTGCCACGGGCGCACTCTCGCCGCCGAGCTTGGGCTTGCGGAGGCCGGCACGCCGCACCGGCGAGTCGATATGTGGTGAACGTCTTCAGCGGCGGCGGGCGCTCGGGTCCGTGGACGGTTCCAAACGAAGTACGCGTCATCACGACTTCACTCGACCACCTCCAGCACGGCGTGGTGACCGTGGGAACGCCCAAGCTCCGCACGTAAGCAACGGTGCGTCGAGCGCCTCGGCCAATGCGACGTACGCACCGTCGTATGCCGTCACCGAATCGCGAAGCTGCCAAATACGCGACACCAGGGCTTCGTGCCCATGGCGGTCGATGACCAGCGCAGCGAGATCATCGAGCGCCTGCTCCGCGCGCGACATGCTCAAGTCGTCGAGTTGGACGAGGCGGCGCAGAGCCTGCGCGACCTCCATGTCGAGCAGATGAGGTGCATGCAGCCGCTGGTCGGACGCCAATGCCCGCACCGCGACGCGTTCCGCCCGACCGGTTCCAAGCAGCAGCTCGAGCAGGGCGGAGGCATCGATGACGATCAGCGAGTGTCGCGCTCCGCGCGTACGACGTCGGTCGGTGACGTCTTGCCCCGATACTGCTCTCGCTGCCGCAAGCGCTCGCGCATTTCCTCGGGCGTCGGCTGTTCCGCAATCTTTCGCACTTTGCGGATCAGATAGTCCGACAGCGGCAGGCCTGCCAACGCGGCACGCGCCTTCAGCTTCCGGTGCAGCGCATCCGGGACGTGGCGCAGCTGAATCATCTTGGACGTGTGCAGCACGTTAAGTACATGTGTGGACGATTTCATCGGCCACTCGATCACGTATCGCATCGCGGCCTGGCGCGGCACAGCCGGAGGAAGAACCGCGCAAGCGCCTCGCCCAAGCGTCAGGCTTGTCCCTGCATGCGGGAACCAGCGAGACCGCGGCAGTTAGATCCTCGAAGTACTCGCGCGTCGCGGTGACGGCCGCCTTTTCGAACTGCATGCCGTAGTGGATCGAGCTCGCGTACGAAGAGCCGCTCGTCGAGCCTTGACGGGAGATCGCCGATGTG
>CAZFJU010000033.1:0-2331 GCA_964518995.1 uncultured Gammaproteobacteria bacterium | reverse complement strand
CGAGCTCGCGTACGAAGAGCCGCTCGTCGAGCCTTGACGGGAGATCGCCGATGTGTGACGTTGTCACACATGAAGGAAATCTCCATTAGAGAGCTGCATCGCCGGACAGGAGCCTGGGTGCGTGCGGCGAGGAAGTATGGGGCGATTATCGTACGCGATCGCAACGTTGCGGTGGCCCGCATAGAGCCGGTGTACGAAGAACCTCTCGTCAATGTGTTCGAACACTGGAAGCCGCGTCGCGAGTTTGCAGCCTGCCTCGATCGGCCCGTCGGCGGCCGGCCAGTCGAGGACATCGTGTCCGAAGACCGCGATCGCTGACGGCCATGGCCGTCACATCGGTATATTTCGTGCCGCGCTGATTGCGAAATTCTATCTAAATGAACCGGGCCGCGACCCGGTTCGCGCTCTGGCGCGCGAGATGGGTCGCGTCGTCACCTCGGGCATCACCGTGGCGGAAGTGTCGGCCGCCTTCCATCGGAAGCTGCGGGAGGGTGCTGTCGATCGCGACGTATTCGCAGCCCTCATGGGCCAGTTCGAGCACGATCTCGAGAATGGCCTCTGGTATCTGGCAGGCCCGTCAGAAGAACTCTTGCGGCAGGTCCATGCATTTTTCGCGACGTTGAACGGCGCGGTCTTCGTTAGTCCCTCGATGCTCTGCATTTGATAACGGCCCGGTCGGAGGGGTTCGCGCGCATATACTCGAACGATCGACATCTTCTCGGCGCCTGTGCTCATGCGGGCCTCGAAGGTATCAATCCGATCGTCTGAATATTCAGCGCACGGGCCTTTCGGATCGCACGGACGCGATCGATGGCGAGCGATCATCTCAAGCGCGAAGTAACTCCACGTGGCAGCCCGCGAGCGCGGCGAGCGGCTCGAGGTCACCGGGATCGGATGTAACAATGTCGTCGCCGTCGGCGGCGAGCAGCACGAGCGCTGCGTCGATCACGTCGCTCGTGCCGGCGTGAGCCAGGAGCGCGCCTGCGAGCCGGCCGAGATGCTCGTCGAGCGGACGTACGTCGATTCCTCCGAGGGCTCTTGCGAGCGGCGCCTGACGCGGCCCGCCACGCCGCCAGACCTGCCCCACGACGCCGCCGTGTGAAATCGGCACCTCGCCGGCGAGATGCGCCGCTTTCAGCCGGCGCCACATGGCGCGATCGTTGCGTTCGAGCGCAATCAGCGCGCCGCTGTCGAGCACGAGCGTCATGTCGCTTCAGATTCGCGAGACTTGCGCTTTCGCTTCCCCGCTTCGCCCCGAACGACGACCGCGGATTCGCGGTCTGCTCGGGCTTGGTTGGCAAGCTCTTGCGCCGAGATCGTACCGAACGCCTTTCGTAGACGGCTGCTTGCCGGAACCGTTCGGTCCGGCTGCTACGAGAAGCGGCCTCGTCCTCCGCGGTGGATTACCGCCTTACTGTTAGTGTGGTCTGGGCCACCAGCCGGCCGACCGGCTCGACAACAGGGCCCTGGAAGTCGGCATCGGTGATCACCAGTTTGGCCCAAAGACCATTCTGACCTTTGAACCACGAGGTCTCGCTCGCATGACGCAATGCTTCCATGCTGTCTTGCTGCACCCCATTGACTGCGGCGGTGTAACCCGGCAGCTCAAACAGGACCCATGAGCCTTCGTCCATTTCCCTCAGACTGAGATGAAGCTCCTCTCTTTCGGTATTCACCCGGATCTCGGTGCCGGAGCGGACGTTGCTCTGGTTCGCCGTGATGCGATGATCCTTGCCATTGCGGTGGAGCGCGACCGGCGACCCGGCAGCCAAATCGGCGAAACTGCCGCCTGGCTTGTTGAGAAACAACCGCCCGATATCACCCTCACACACGGCGGCGTTCCAGGTGGGATGAATCTCACAGGTCTCGTCAGTGGCAACGCTGTCGTTCTCGCCATCGTGGATCAGAACGTAGGAGTCGGGGATGCCGCCGACCGAGCCGTCCAGGTCGTGGATCACTGCGGTCCGCCAAGCCACACCTCCCCTGTTGTCATTGTCGAATCGGAAGTCGTATTTCGGGAAATGCACGGGTTTGGCATTGACGAATTTCGCCCCCCGAATCGTATTGTCGGTGGTGACCCCGGAGCTCGTGTACAGCAGCCAGGAGAGCGCTCCGGTTTCCCGTCTGTCATTGTCCTGGTAATTCACGAATGTCGAGTTCACCACGTCATCACGGTAATCGTAGTATTCGTAGCCGCGGATCGGGAAATCGGGTATCGAGGGCTTCGGCAGGCTGCGGCCGTAGGCAATTTCCTCCGGCGTCCCGGGGTTGCCGAGGTTGTCGGTTTCGCCCACGAACAGCGAGTCGATGACCAGCGAGGAGAAGGGGTCA
>CAZFJU010000032.1:0-25828 GCA_964518995.1 uncultured Gammaproteobacteria bacterium | reverse complement strand
ACGCCGGACAGCAACATCGGCCCGAATGCGAGCGCCGTCGTCAGCTGCCGGTTCTCGATCGGGAACAGCCCCTCCGGGTCGCCGTCGGAGCGCACGCCGAGCGTGACGCGCGTGAAGCCGGTGAGATCATCGTGAATCCACTTGCCGTAGACCGTGAGCACCTCGCGGCTCAAATCGACGGCCTCGCCGCCGAGCGACGGCAGCGGCGTTTCCTGAGGCGTCCACGCGAGCTCGAACTCCGCAAGGTTTGGCACGGCGTCCTGCCAGCGGCTCGCGGTCGGCTTGTCCCAGCCGAGCAGCAGCTTGACGCGATAGTCGCAGCTTGGCGTCCGGGCATCTGCCGGCACGACATCGCGGCCCGCAGCCGGAATCAGCGAGCGCCGGAGGTCGGCCGCGCGGCCGGGCTCGAGCTCGCGCCGGATCGCGGCGTCGGTCGGCGTGCCGCCGACGGCGTAGATGTCGGCTCGCCGGTACACGCGCCGAGTGGCCTCGGCCGCATGTGACGTATCCCATTCGTTGACCGGCCAGCCGGTCTGGTCCTCTATTAGGTTGATGAGTCGACCCGTGGCGCGCTCTTCCGGCGACATCCCGACGCTCGTCTCGTCGGCCGGCGTCACGCCGTCGGCCGGATCGAACGGATCCTGCTCGCCGCGCTCGGCGACGATCGCCGCGGCCACCGGCGTCTGCGCCGAGCCCGCCGGCGCCGACGTCAGCAGCTCGACCGCCTTGGCCGCACGCCGATCGGCGAGCGTGTTGTTGTACGCATCCGAGCCAATATCGTCGCAGCGCCCGATCACCAGAAACTCCGCGCCCGGGTAATGCGCGGCCCATTCGTGCAGTTGCGCGTGCAGATCGGCCTCGGAGCCGGCGGCGACGGCTCCACTCGGCTTGAGCGGGCCCCAGCCATTGACGACGTTGTCGTCGAATTTCATCAGGACTTGCACGTGGCGGTCGTGCTCGACGACGGGCGGCGCTCCGCCCTCCGCGATCGTGACCTGCGCAAGCCCGGCGGCCGGTACCGTGACGCGCGCAGGCGCCGCCGGCGTCAGCACCGCCTGCTCGTTCCTCGGATTGAGCTCGCCCGACGCGTGAAAATCCGCGAGGTCGAAGGTCGCCTCGACCGCCGCGGGCGCGAGCACGGTGCCGGCGTCGTCGGCAGCGAACACGCCCGCCTCGGTGCCAAGCAACAAGCGGCCGCTCTCGACCAGCCGAACCTGCACGCGCGTGAGCCGCGCCTCGCCGTCCTCGGGCTTCTCGCGCAGCACGATGAAATGGGTGCCGGCGCCGTCGTCGAACGTCGGCGTAAAGCTCGTCCCGTCGCCGGTCTGCCCCGTCGACGGGACCTCCCAGCTGAGCTGGCTCGTGCCGGGCGCTGTCGAGACCGCCGATAACGTCAGCGCGCCGATCGCCGCCGCCGTGCCATTCAGGTGCACCACGTTATCGAAGCTCTCGGTGCCGCTTGTCGCACGCACGGCAGGACCCGTGCCGCTCGCGACGAAGCGGAAGGTGATCTCCGGGTGCTCGATCCGCGCGTCTTGCCCGGTGATGCGCTCGAATGGCACGACCTGCAACACCTGGCCGTGCCGGACCGTGCCGCTCGAGGTGTCTCCGCTTGCCGACGAGCCGTCGGGCCATACCCAGCGGGCGCCCCAATCCTCGAGCGTCGAGCCGCCCTCGGGCGGCGCGGACGCCGTGAACGCCGCCGCCATTCGCACGTCTTCGTCCTGCGCGGCATCGATCGCAACGGTGCGCGACGTGCCCGAGCCGGACGCGCCGCGCTCCGCCGTGTCGCCTTCCTGGACGAATCGGAACGTTGCCGGATCGAGCGCCGTGCGCCCGAACTGAATCTCGAGCTCACCCTGCAAACCGAGCGGGCTGCCGATCAGCACATCACGCACGCCGCCCGAAAGATCACCGAGGGCGGGCAGATTGCGCGGCGCGTACACCGTCGCCTCGCTGATCGCGAGCCCCATCCATGCGGCCGATTGGCCGCGCTCGAGCACGAACGGCGGCGAATACTCCGCCGAGAAATCGTACGTCAGCCGCCCGACCGTCATGCCGAACGCCGAGGTGCCGAAAAAGAAGTGCGGCGGCGAGAAAGTGAGGCTTGCGACGGGACCGGACGACGCCGTCGGATCGAGCGGATCCGACGCGTCGATGAGCTTGACCGCGATCGGGCTGTCCGCGCCGCCCTTCTCGAAGCGAACGGTGGCGCCGCCGATAATGCGCACCGTCTTGTTGGCCGGATCGCGCACGAGGTGGCGCGGGGTCGCGCCGCTGTCCGGCACGTAGAGGGCCGCCTCGAGAAAACCCAGCTCGAGAATGAACTCTGTAAGCGCGATGTCGAGCTGCCACGCCTGCGCGGCCGGTTCCAGGCTATCGGTGATCGGCTGACGCACCATCGAGAGCTGGAACGGCACCCCGCCCGTCGCAAGCGGTATCATGAGCGTGCCGAAGCCGAGGTCCAGAGCCTCGACGTCCGACCCGGCCGCCGCGGTGAGCGCTTGAAGCGCGCCGTGATGGACGATCGCCCCCGGGGAGCGCGTCGCCCGATGGCGGACGACCACGAAGCGGTCAACCACGTCCTGGAAGGATTGCGGCAGCGCCGAGTTGATCCGATCGGTCAGGCCGAAAAGATCGGCCAGTGGAATGCCGGCGAGTCGCACCATCCAGTCTGCTCGATACTAGAGGCAAATGGCAGCGGGGCCCCAATACTGCGCCCCGGCGCGGTCGACATCAACCCTTCAGACCTTCTCCGGTCCGGAAGCTATTCGGATCTGCGGCTTTGCCGGCGCGAAAGCGAGGTGCACATTTCGCTTGGCGTCATTATCCTTAGCTTCCCCGTGCAACTAAAGCAGCAAAAGAGGCTAAATGAACGCGCAGCGGATCCTTGCAGGCTGGGACGACGGCGAGCTGTTTCGCGCGCTGGTGGAGTCAGCGCCCGATGCGACCGTCGTGACCGACGAAGAGGGCCGCATCGTTCATGTCAACCGCCAGGCGGAAACGCTGTTCGGCTACTCGCGCCACGAGTTTCTCGGCGGGCACGTCGAGATGCTGGTTCCGCAGCGCTACCGGAATGCCCACCCTCACCACCGCTCTCGCTATCTCGCCAACCCGCAGCCGCGCCCGATGGGCGTCGGGCTCGATCTGTTCGCGCTGCGTAAGGATGGCACCGAGTTCGCAGCCGAGATCAGCCTGAGCCCGGTGACGGGGAAAGCCGGCACCGTCGTTGCGGTGGCGATTCGCGACGTGACGGACCGCAAGCGCGCGGAGGCCAAGTTTCGCGCGTTGGTCGAGGCAGCGCCGGACGCCACCGTCATCGTCGATACGGCCGGCGTCATATCGCTCGTCAACTCGCAGACGGAGCGGGTGTTCGGCTACCCGCGCACAGAGTTGGTCGGCCAGCCCGTGGAAATGCTGCTGCCGGAGCGCTTCCACGACAAACATGCCCAACATCGGGCGCGGTACGCGCGGGATCCGCGCGTGCGGCCCATGGGGGTCGGGCTCGAGCTGCTCGGTCGGCGTAGAAGCGGCGACGAGTTTCCCGTGGAGATCAGCCTCAGCCCGCTGCAAACCGAGGACGGCATGCTGTTCCTTGCCGCCATCCGCGACATCACCGACCGCAAGCAGGCAGACGAAAAGGTGCGCGCTTCGCTCAGAGAAAAGGAGGTGCTGTTGCAGGAGATACACCATCGGGTGAAGAACAACCTGCAAGTGACCTCGAGCATGCTGAAGCTGCAGTCGAGCTACGTCGATAACCCCGCGGCCAAGGAAATGTTCGTCGAAGGCCAGAACCGGATCCGATCGATGGCATTGGTGCACGAGAAGCTCTATCGCTCGAGCGAGCTGTCGCGGGTCGACTTGGGCGACTATGTGCAGGAGTTGGCGAGTCTCCTGTTCAGATCCTTCGGAGTCGATCGCAGGCGGATTACGCTGACGGTCGAAGCGACCCACGAGTTCCTGGCGATCGATAAGGCTGTCCCGTGCGGGCTGATCCTGAACGAGCTGCTGTCCAATTGCCTGAAGCATGCGTTCCCCGGCGATCGCGCAGGCCAGATCACAGTGCGCATCGCCCGCGAGGCAAGCGGCGCCCTCACCTTTGCGGTGTACGACGATGGCGTCGGTCTGCCGCCGGAGCTCGACATCATGCGCGCCGACACGCTTGGCCTGCAGCTGGTCAAGACTTTGGTGGAGCAGCTTCAGGCGCAGCTCGACGTAGACCGCAGCCACGGCACCGAGGTGCGGATCCGCTTTGTGGAAGGTGCTCCGTGAGCTTGAGCTTCGGCGACGTCTCGAGCCTCGTAGGCGCCCGGGTGCTGATCGTCGAAGACGAAGGCATCGTGGCGAAGGATCTCGACAACAGTCTGCGCACGATGGGCTTCTGCGTCTGCGGCACCGCTTCGACGGGCAAAGAGGCGATTGCGCAAGCGGCGGCCGCACGTCCGGACATTGTCCTCATGGACATCCGCTTGCGCGATGACATGGACGGTATCGAAGCGGCTCGGCGCATTCGGGCGCAGATGAGCGTGCCCGTGGTGTTCCTTACGGCGTATGCCGATCCTGCCACCCTGAACCGCGCCGCCGAGGTGGGCCCGTACGGTTATGTGTTGAAACCCTTCGACGAGCGCGAGCTGCAGGTGGCGCTGATTATCGCTCTATGGAAGCACCGTGCGTTCGCCGACCTCGACCGCGACGTGAGCGAGCGCACGGAGCAGCTTGCCCGCACCGAAGCGAGGTACCGGCGGCTCGAAGCCGTGGCGGAGCTGGGGCTATTCGCCCTCGGTACGACGGATATCGGCGCGGTGCTGGAGCGCGCGATCGCGCTGGTCGCCGCAACCCTCGATGTCGAGCTCGTGGAAGTGCTGGAGCTGAACACCGACGGCTCCAGGCTCACCCTGCATGCCGGTATCGGCTGGCAACCGGGCCTGGTCGGACACGCCACGGTCGGCACGACGCCGGACCTGCAAGCGGGCTACACGCTCGCCTCCGCAGATCCCGTCGTCGTGTCCGACTTCACGGCGGACAGACGGTTCCGCCGCTCGTCGCTGCTCGCCGCGCACGATGCCGCCGGTGGCGTGAGCGTCATCATCCAGGGCGCCGGGCACAACGGCCGGCCGTACGGCGTGCTCGGCGGGTACGCGAAGAAGGCTCGCACCTTCTCGGACGCCGATGTGCATTTTCTGCAGGCCGTCGCGAACGTCGTGGCCGCCTCGCTCATTCGATCCGGCGCGGACAGCAAACTCCGTGCGGCCGAGCGCCTTGCCGAAGAGGAGCGGGTCCGTGCAGAGCTGGCCGAGGATGCGGTTCATACGCGCGATATGTTTCTGAGCGTCGCTTCGCACGAGCTGCGCACCCCCGTGGCGGCTCTGCAGCTGCAGCTCGAAGCGCTACGCCATCTCATGGCGCCGCTCGGCACTCACGACGAGCGCGTGACCGAGCGGGTAGACCGCGCGCGGCAGACGGTGCGCCGGCTCACGAGCCTGATCGAAGATGTCCTTGACGTGTCGCGCATCGCGCTCGGCAAGCTCGAGCTCGCCCGCGAGCGCTTCGATCTCGCAGCGGTGGCGAAAGACGTCATCGCCCGCCACTACGATATGGCCCTTGCAGCCGGCTGCAGGGTACGCCTGTCGGTGCCGGACGCGGTGATCGGCATCTGGGATCGCGTGCGTGTCGAGCAAGTACTCACGAATCTCTTGTCCAACGCCCTTAAATTCGGCGCGGGCAAGCCAGTCGACGTGCAGGTCGAAGCTCGAGGCGAGCATGCCCGGCTCGTCGTTTCCGATCAGGGCGAGGGCATCGACCCCGCCGACAAGGAACGCATCCTGCACCGCTTCGAACGGGCCGCGTCACACCACCGTTACGGCGGCCTCGGCCTCGGCCTCTATATCGTTCGGCAGGTCGTCGAGGCGCACGGAGGCACGCTTGAAGTGTGCAGCAGGCCGCAGCATGGCGCCGCCATCACCGTGACACTTCCCCGTAACGAAGCACAGCCGGGACCACCATGACGGATCATTTGCTCATTGTCGAGGACGACGAGGACGTGCGCGAGAATCTCGCGCTGCTCCTCGAGCTCAAAGGCCACGCCGTCGAGACCGCTCGGCACGGTCAGGAAGCGCTCGAGAAGCTGCGCGAAACCGGGCCGCCGTGTCTCATCATTCTCGATTTGATGATGCCCGTGATGGACGGCTGGGAATTTCGCGGAGCATTGTGCGAGGACCCGACGATGAGGGACGTGCCGGTAGTCCTGCTATCCGGCATTGCGGATGTCAATGCGGCCGCAAAAAAGTTGCATGTGGTAGATCATTTGTCCAAGCCGGTCGATCTCGGCAAGCTTTATCGGATCGTGGAGAATTGCTGCTGACGGCACGCGTCCGCTGCAGACCGGTGCCGCACCGGCGCGTCACTGGAACTCGACCATCATGCCGGGAATGTTTCCGGCGGCGAAGCCGCTACCCCACTCGAACTCCGCGGTCAGCGCCTGTGCAATCTCGCTCTCCGACTTGCCGTCCCGGACCAGTTCCTGCGCACGCGCTCGGATCGCCGCAATCCTCTCGCGGTGCTCGAGGAACTGTTGTTTCGTCAAGACCGGCCCGTGTCCGGCAATCATGAAGTCGAAGTCGAGCTCCGCTAACGCATCGAGCGTTTGCACCATGTCGGTCCAACTTCCGCCGTCGGCATAGTTCGTGACCTGTGGGATCGAGGCGGGCGTGGTCACGAGGTCTCCGCCGACCACGACCCGAGCATCCGGGAGATAGACCACTGTATCTCCGCTCGTGTGACCGCAGAACTCCAACAGCTCGACTCGCTTGCTCCCGAGCACGATCTGCGCATGGCCGTTGTAACTCACCTGCGGTAGACCCGGCTGGCCCGCCGCAGCCATGCTGCGCCGATTGGCGGCCGAAGCGATCACGGTCGCACCGAGCGCCTGTAGTCGCACGGCTCCGCCGCTGTGGTCGGCATGGTGGTGAGTCAGCACGACGTACTTGATGGGTTCGTCGGTCAATGAGCGCACTTTCGCTACGAGATCGTCGTGCATACCGTCGGTCTTGGCATCGACGAGCACGACGCCCTCGTCCGTCAAATATACGGCCACGTTACCGCCATACAAGGGAATGTCGGGAAAGGCCGCGTCGTTGACGTTGACGATCGCATAGACGTCCTCGCTGACTTTCACGAGTCGCGAGGGCTCTTCGCGCCCCGCCGGCGCAGGCGGCGCCGGGAAACCGCCGCCTGGACCGGGCCCGCGCGCCGGGCCCGGCGTCGGCGCGGGAAGGGTGACGCTGCGGGTGCACGCGTCGGCGATGACGCGGCCCATCGGCCACTGGGCTTCCTGCGCCGTTGCGTTCGATGCAAGCAACAACGACTCCAAAGCGAGCGCGAGACCCGCCCACGTCGAATAGCGCGTAGTTCGCATCAGCTTGCTCCGCTTCGGCACCGGTGCCGCGCTCAGGGCGCCCCGAACAACCCGGTCGCTTCCCCTAATGCCGAATTGCCCATGTCCATCACGATCTCGCGTCTCGCGATCA
Source organism: uncultured Gammaproteobacteria bacterium (assembly GCA_964518995.1). GTDB lineage: Bacteria > Pseudomonadota > Gammaproteobacteria > Steroidobacterales > Rariloculaceae > ZC4RG20. The sequence continues at coordinate 18,302 of CAZFJU010000032.1, read as the reverse complement.
GCCATTCGCCGTCCACTTTGCGGTACTCGTCCTCATAACGCCCCAAGCTCAGAATTTCGGGGCCGCCTTCCGGACGCATCACGACCGTCATCACATAGCAGAACCCCGTGGCCGTCGCGGCGCTGGTGAGTTCGATCACGGAATTGGTAACGATGTGGCGCAGCGCACCGAACGAACGCTCGCCGTCCGCCGCGCCTGCATTGAAGCGCCTGCGGTCGTTGACGCCGATCGCCTGTAATGCCTCCCGACCCTTCGCAAGCATGCGGCCGGCGCCATGCAGCTCGGCATCTTCGGTGAAGACCGAGGCATACATCTCCGGGTCGGTCAAATCGTGCGCGAGCGCATAGCGTGACTGCAATTCCTGGATCAGGAAACGCTCGATGGCGTCGTCCGAGCCGGCCGCCCAGGCCGTAGTGGCGACGCTGAACAACAGCAACGCGGCGGGCAGTGTTCCGATGAGCATTCTTTTCGGGCTCGTCAGCATGGCTTCCTCATCTTCGTTGTAGACCTAGTGTCCTGTCCCGCAAATAACGTCACCATTTCGCGGCGTATTTCCGGGACAGGACACTAGCCGAGCCGGAGTTCACCCACCGGCTCTACTGACACGGGCCTTGATTCAGGCGGAAGGCGGGAAAAGCAGAACACCGCCGCCGCGGCGAGGCAAGCGGCGGCCAAGGCCAGCGATTCGTAGCCGGAAAGCGTGATGAGCGTGCCGCCGAGAAACGGGCCAATCGCCGAGCCGATCATCAGCATTGCAGGTGTCGCGGCCAGCGCGCGACCGCTCGTATCCAAACGCGCAAGCAGGCCGAACGCGAAGGTGTGCGTAAAAATCATCACGGCCGCGAGAATCGATGCTGCGAATGCGTACGGGCCAAAGGCAGGCGACAACATGATGGTGGCCGCCAGTGCACACTGCACTACCGGCCCGATCAGCACCACTCTGCGGGCCGCCAGCCGCTTCTCGAGCAACGCCGCGAGCGCGGCGGGCAGCAGATTGACGAGGCCCAATGCGATGAGCACACCGTTGATCGCCTGCTGCGCGAAGCCGCGGTAGTGGCCGACCCCTTCGAGGAAGCTGAAGGTCATCGCCTGCACCAGCGTCATCGCTGCAATGCCCGCGATGCCAAACCAGACGACTCGCGGCAAGGTCGGGAGCCTCGCCGACCGCATTTCCGCGACCGGCGTCGGCGCGGGCGACGGAAAGGCAAGCGCGGACGCAATGGCGCCGACGGCCATCACAGCAGCGAACGTATGAAACAGCGCCGGGCCGCCGAGCGCGGCGATCAATTGCGGCGTGCCGCCGAGGAACACGACCGCGAACACGCCCAATGCGATGCCGACGACCGCAAAGAGACGGTGTGGATTCGCACTGCGCGCGATCGTGCCGTGAGTGACGCTGAGTGCAGCGCCCGCCGCCACCCCAGATAGCCCGTGCAGCACGGCGAGCTCGGCATAGCTCGTCGTGCCCGCCGCCAGCCAGAACGTCAGCGCCGAGATGGCGAAGCCGGCGCTCGCGACCCTGCGGCCAGGAAGGCGCTGAAAGCGGGGCGCCAGCACGACGCTGGCCAGGACGACGCCGGCCAGAAACAACGTAGGCAGCCCGCCGGCTCGCTGGGCGTCGAAGCCGTAGTGCGTGATCAAGACGCCGACCCACACCGACAAGGCGACGAGATCGACCATGCCGGCGCAGTGCGCGACCATCAACGCAGCGCGCCCGCGCCGGCTCTCGACGGAAATGCCCATTTCGTCTCCTTAGTTATCGGGCGGAGTAGCCGGCCGAGCTCTTATAAAACGCACGTGCTCGCTGTGCTCGATCTCCCTTGACGCCTCGATCAAGGCTGCTCGCAGACGACTTTCGAGAGCTCCTCGCCCTGCCCTTCGTGCTGAATGCAAATCGGGCGGAGATATTCCTCCTCGAAGATCATACCGGAGAAGTTATCTTCGCGCGGATTCTCTTCGCAGTCGAATTCCAGCGGTTGCTGGCCATTCACCCAGGCCCATTCGCGCTTGAGCGTCACAGGTCGCGTAAAAATTTCCGGATCGTCCAGCGTGATCTCGATGTCCAGCGTTCGCCCGTCGGCGCTTTTCGTGATCGCCTGCGTCATTTGCATCTGCGAAGAATGCACTGCGTTGTCCAAGACGCCGCGCCCGTTGTACCCGATGGTATCCACGAGCAGGGTATTGCCGTCCCAGCGCGCGATGGAATGCCCGCCGTAGCTGCGCTCGAGGTTCTTCGGATGCTCGTCCGCGAAATACACCTGGCGGATATCGCGGATCTCGTCCATGACCACGAACACCATCTTCTCCGCGTTCTGCAGCACGTACACCGGCGCGATAGGTCCTATCGCCTGATTGACCCCGGTGGGGCGGCACATGATGTGCGGGGTCGCGAGCTGGGTGTTCTGAGCAGCCATCTCCAGCGCATACTCGACGCGTGTCTTCGCTGCGTCGGTAAACGGCAGGTCGCCGCCGAGGACGAACGGCAAGAAGGAACCCGGCACCGGTCTGCTGCGCCAGAGGCCGCTGAAATCGTGCGGATCGGTGGACGGTTCGTAGCCCGGGATAGGAGGCACCGCGCTCATGCCGAAACCGCCGTCCTGGGCGCCGGCCCCGACCGAGGCAAACAAACAGCCGCAAAGGAAAAAAGCGCGGGCGGCGTTGCGGAAGCTCATCGGCGCGGCTGAATGCGTCATATCGGCGGCATCCCCTGCTTGATGCGATCCAGGCACACATCTTCCTGTAAACGCCGACCGTGCTGACGCACATATGTCACTTTCGTTTCCCATGGGGCGCTGAAGGTCAGCGGATCGTCGAAGCGGATGTGGTTCTCCAGCGTGTCGGCATCGAGCAGCCGCAGCGTTTCCGTCATCATCAACTCGTCGCTGTGCGGCAGGCCGGCATGATCCATTATCGTCTCGTGCATGAGCCCCTCCGTCTGGATCACCAACGAGCCGTCGTCCTGCCACGCGCCGCTTGCGGTGCCGAGCGACATGGGATAGTAAGGTTCGAGCTCCGTGCCGCTCATATCGACAAGCCGCACCCAGCGGTTCCATTCGAAGAAGAAACCCACCTGACGCGTGTCGACCATGATCTCGAACGGGTGATTGGCGAGCAGCAAACGCGGCACCCCGACGCCCGCGCACCAGGTGGCGCGATCAAAATACGTGTCGCCGCTCTCGCGCGCGCGGAGGTTCTGCTCGTATCGCGCTCTTGCTTCCGGCAACAACGGCGGTTCTGAGCCATCCATGGTTCGCAAGGCGGGCGTGTCCTCCGAAATAAGCCATACGCCATTGAACGACTCGCGCGCCAGCTCCTCGCCGTACGTTCCGCCGGCAAGACACGCGAGCAATAAGCCGTGCAGCGAGCTCAGCGAGAATCGCATCGTCATGTCTCCCTCAGTTCTGGCTCAACAGCGGCGGCGCGGGTACAGCGGCCGGATCCTCGACCGAAGGCCCCGAGTAGATCCGCGGCGCCACGCCTGACAGCACTTCGCCGGAAGGCAGGTGAACGTACATCAGCGTGCCGCGCGGGCTGCCGTTCTTCGACGGGCAGTACACCACCGTCACCTTGTCGCCAGGCACGATGCTGTCTTTGCGCCAGCCTAAGCGGATATTGAAGACCGGGGCACCCAGCTCGAAGCCGAACTCGATGTTCTCACCGTCATCCGCCGGAACGAGCACCTGCACCCAAGAATGCGGATTGGTCCATTGCAGTTCCTTGACCGTCCCGGTGACCGCATATGCCAGCGTGTAGTCGAATTCGACGATCGAATGATGCGCCTGCAGCCGCGGGGGGTGGGATGCAAGCAACACGAATGCAGCGGTCAGCAAAATCGTTGTTTTCATGGTTTATCTTCATGCGGCACCGCGTGCAGACCGTGCGGCGCGTAAGGATGACATTTCGCATCGATTACAGCACCTGCCGTACCGTCGCACCAATCGGTCTTATCGATAACTACCATTCATCGGCGTGATGGGACACGCGAGCCCTACCGTTGCACAATCGCTGTCGCCAGCCGCGCTACCGTCGGCACGGATCGCCCAACTCAACGGTACGGATGTCATGCTGAGAAACACCGAGACCGCCTACGGCAGCGTCGCGAAATTTCTGCACTGGTTGATGGCTGCGTGGATCGTTACCGCGTACGTGGTCATCCTCTGGCTGACGTGGGGACATACGGAAGGGCTGATTCCAGGCCTGAACTACCATAAGGCCATAGGTTTTTCGATTCTGTTGCCGTTCGTCGCTCGTGTCGTCTGGCGTCTATGCAACGCGACGCCCCGGCTTCCGCCTGGCACGCCGCGGTGGCAAGCGCGGTTCTCCCAGCTCGGCCACTTCTCGCTGTACTTCCTGATCATTGCGATGCCGGTGTCTGGCTATCTCGGCAACTTCGGCGGCGTGGATTTCGGCCTCTTTCAAATTCCGCCGTTCGCGCGAACCGAGCTTGCGAGCTGGATATTCGCTACGTTCGGAATCACGCTGCAACAGTGGGACGTATTCTTCGACACGTTCCACTATCGCATCTTCGGCCCGTACGTCTTCCCGGTCATCGTCATCGGTCACGTCGGCGCGGCCCTCTACCATCACTACATTGAAAAAGACCCTGTGCTGCGGCGCATGTTACCCGGCCGTTATGCCGATGGTGGCGCAGGGAACGACGCGACCGGAGACGCCTCTGGCAGTGATGCGGCTCCTCGCGATAGTTCCGCTATTACTCGTCGCCGCGCCTAGCCAGAGGCGAAAATGCGCGCGTACTTCTAATCACGACACTAGAAATTCATCGTCAGACTCACGAAGCCCCGTCGACCAAGCGGCTCGTACACGGAGTTGCCGCCTTGACCGAGCCCTCCCGTGCCGGCCGACGTCGCACGTGCAGGCGCGATCGGGAACGGCAGCGCGTTCGGGTTGCCGCCCATCAGAGGCGGTTTCTCGTCGAACAGATTCTCGATCCCGACGGTCAGCCGGTACTTATCGGCAAACGAATACGTGCCGCCCAGATAAACGAGCTGATAGCTGCTGTCGACGCCCCCGTACGGGTCCGGCACCGTGGTCGGCGGCAAGCCCTTCGCGTATGAACCGTCCAGGATCGACGGCCAGAACTGGTGCCTCAGCGTCACGCTCCACGGCCCCCGGAAGTAGCTCAGTGTCGTGAACAGCCGATAGTCGTAGCCCTGGCACTCGATCTGCAGTGCGCAGCCGTCGGTCCCGGCGTGATCGACGGTGTTCACATCCGGCCTGTCCTGCGTCTCGGACAGGAGGTTGTAGTTGGCAACCATATTCACATTGAACCCGCCGTTCGTCAGCATCCGCGTCCAATTGAGCTGCAGATCGAGACCGGACACCTTGGCCCGGCCTTGGTTCGTGAAGCCGAGGTCGATGTTCGTGGCCTCGCCGTCCGCCGGGTTCCTGATGATCTGTTGGCAAGCAGGCAGGCTGAGATCGGCGGTCGGGTTCTTGTCGATGCTGAGGCACGTCTCGTACACCGTGTCGGGGCCGATCAGCGCGATCATGTCCTCGATCTCGATCGTGTAATAGTCGACCGTGAGCGTCCAATCGTTCAGAAAGTCCATCACGACACCGAGCGTAAACGTATCGGCCTGCTCCTCCCGCACGTTCGGGTTGCCGAACGAGTTCAACGTGCCCGGCGAGCCCGTCTCCGGCTGCTCCGTGATCGGCCGGCTGTCGTAGTACGCGGTGGCGCCGCCCGCGCCCATCAGCGCTCGGCAGATCGCCTGCGTTTGCGCCGCTTGCTGGGCGCCTGCAATCGCGGGATTCGCGCTGAACGGCCCCACCCGGTTGTTCTGCGAGCATTGATCACCGAATACCGACGCGCCGGGCTGAAAGATCTGCGTGCGCCCGAGGAAGAGCTCACCCAGGTTCGGGGCGCGCAGCGCTCGATTGAAGCCGCCACGCATCCGATAGCGCGGCGTGAAGGCCCAATCGATCAGCGCTTTATAGGTTTCGACTTTGTCGACCTGCGGCATGCTCCAGTCCGAGATGCGGCCGCCGAGCTCGACCGCGAAGTGCTCGACGCCGGCGGGCCCGTCGGACACGATCGGGATCAGGAGCTCCCCATAGATCTCGGCGACATCGAACTCGCCGCCGCTGTTCGTCTGCGGAAACACCCCAGCGATGCTGTCCGCCACCGAGGAATTGCGCACCAGGTTGTCGGGACGGAAATCGAAGCTGTTCTCGCGATAGCTGACGCCGAGGGCGTAGCCCAGCGGCCCGGCCCGCATCTCCATCAGCTCACCGACGAGATTGGCCTCCACGATATTCTGCGTTACGGCCGTCTGGCTCTGCAGGGTCGCATGCAGCATGTCGATACAATCCTGCGAAGGCAGGAAATCGCGCACGATAGGCAGACCGGACGTGCACGTCGGGATGCCCTCCGCGAAGCCGTCGGCCTCCGTGTTCGGGTTGCCGACGAAGGCCACGCCGTAGTTCGGCGACGCCATCAGCTGACGGTAAGTGTTTAGCCTCACATTACCGACCTGCGTCACGACCGCGTCCGTGCGTCCGGTCGACACCGTGACATCCCACGCATGCCTGTTGCTCGGCAGCTCCCCTTCGACGCCCATCACGAGCTGCATCGTCGTGGTGGTATTGCGGCCGCCGAGGCCGTCGCCGAGCAGGTACCGCATATAGTCCATCGGCCGGCCGACGTACACGTCCGCCTCGGGATTGGGCCGCGACATCATGATCGCCTGCATCTCGGGCGGCAGCGGCCACGCTTGCGATTCGGTGCAGCCGCCGACAGCCGGGCACTCGACCTGATAGCTGCCGCCGGACAGATAAGCCGGCAACGTCGTCATGTCCTCGCCCGCGTCACCCGTGTTCGGCAGCCCGTCGGCTCCGAACGAGACGACCGACGGCTCGTAGATGGTCGTGCCGAACGGCACGCGGGCGCTCCACACCGTGACCGTCGCGGGCGGTGTGCCGAGCGCGGTTCGCGTCTGCGTGCGAGTCAGCATGGCCTGGGCCGTGAGCCTCAGATTATCGGCCACCTCGAACTCGCCTTTCGCGAAGGACGACAGCCGCTCGAGCGGCGTAGACGCCCTGTGATAGAAGGTGTTTTCCTTGATGTTGCCGTTCGGCTGCATTACGCGAAACGGCAGCCCCGGGAATTCGCCGTAATTACCGACGTCGAACGGGCCCTCGTAACGATACGAGCCGGCAGCGCCTACCGGGTTGTTCAACCCGGTGAACACCGTGCCGGTGCCGTCGGGCGTGCGATTGATGAAGAACGTTGCGTTATTCGGCACGCCGAGGTTCACGCCGTTTGCGTCGGTCGGGCATACTCCGGCGAAGCGCAGCCCCACGAAGGGCGGCGGGTCACCCGGATTGGGTGCGCATGCAACGGCGTTGACGCCGTCGGCGAAGATCGAGTTGACGACGTTCTGGTCAGCGTAGTTGAACGTGAGGTCCGCGAAAAAGGCGGCATTGCCGACCGACGTTTCGGTCACGAATCCGTTCGTGCCGCCCGTGCTGGGATTGGCGTAATCCGCGACGCGCCAATTGCGCTCCCACAGGAACTGCTCGGCTCGCGTCGAGCGCTCGACGCCGAGCAGGAGATTGCCGCGGTCCGTGCTCAAGCCGATGAGCCCCGAGATCGCGACCTCCTGGTTGCCGCCGTGCTGGGTGTCGGAGAACCGGATGCCGACCTCCGCGCCCTCGAAATCGTCTTTGAGAATGAAATTGACGACGCCGCCGACCGCGTCCGCGCCGTACACGGCCGATGCACCGCCCGAGATCACCTCGACGCGCTCGATCGCAGAGGACGGAATCGTATTCGTATCGACCACCATCGTCGGGTTGATCGGCATCGCGCGGCGCCCGTCAATCAGCACTAGATTCCGGTTCGCGCCGAGACCGCGCAGACTGACGGTCGATGCGCCGACCGTGGACACGGCGTTCGAGTCCACTTGTCCGGCAGAGTTGAACTGCGTGACGGCCGGCACGAACTGCGGCAGCTGATTCAGGATCGTCTCGACGCCGATCGCGCCAGTCTCCTCGAACGTACTCCGGTCGATCGTCGTGATCGGTGCGTTGGCCGTGAAATCCTGCCGTCGAATGCGTGAGCCGGTGACGGTGACCTCCTCGAGCCCGCGGTCCGCCGTTTCCTGCGCCGCTGCCGGCATGGCCGGCGCGATCACAAAAGCCGCGCCCAGCATGGCCGCCCCCGAAGCAGCGAGCACCGAGGCTTTTCCGCCTCGCGCGTAGGCGCTGCTGACAGCCAGACGATCGATCGGTGCCTTCATTCTTTGGTTCCCCCTACGCAAAGACATGAGTTCGGCGCGGACCGGATCGTCGTCCGGCCCGTTACGGTGCAAAACAGCGAAATGCGACGGCGTGCCTACCGAGCGGCGCTCTCCGGATCGACATCGAGGCCGGCCGCCCGATCACGAAACTGGTTGAACAGCGATTCGTCGCTCGGCACGCAGCGGTCCTCCAGAATTCCCGACCAGCCGCCGATCGCCATCATCTCCTTCGGGATCAGCGCCCAGACCTTCGGGCTGCCTTCCCAAGGCTCGGTGTAGGTCGCGGGGTCGATCAGCGTCAGGCGCGCGCGCAGTCGGTTCGGGGTCGGCCGGTCCCAGCGCTCCTCGAGCACCGCTTCGCTGCTGATCGGGAAGCCGTATTGGTCGAGCCATTGCCGGTCGTCGAAGCCGGTCGAGGTCACCACGAGCGTGTCCCCCTCCCAATGGCCGGTCGAGTACCCGTTGAAGCGCGGCAGGTAATCCTCGACATTCGGCGTCTCGCGACCGTCCAGCCAGATGTCACGAAAATCCCAGGTCCACTCGAAGAGCTGCACGATTCGATCGTCCGTCTGGACGATATCGATCGCGGCGCCGATCCCCGAGAAGGTGATCAGCCGCGGGAGGCCGAGCGGCTCGCAGCGCATCTCGGGATCGTTGCCGAACGCAGGCAACACCGCGCGGCGGTAGCCGGGATGGATGTCCGTGCGTTGTTCCGCCTCCTCGCTGCCGAGCTCGAGCCCGCGGGACGGCCGGTTCTCCTCGAAGCGCGCCTGCCCTTCCGGCGTCATCGGCGGCGTTTCGCCGAAAAAGCCGTAGCCGGGCCACGTGGCAGGGTCCCGGCACTCGGGGCACGGCCCGAGATCGTATTGCTGCGGCGCGCGGCTCCACAGCCCGCTGAAATCCCGCTTGTCGTAGGTGCGGGTGTCGGTATCCGACGAGCCGATGCCGCCGGGCGCCGCCTGCGGACGTTCGCTCTGAGCCGCGGCTCCGTGCGCGAGCAGCGTGAGCACGAAACATGCGGCGGCGACGTGCGTTGGATGAGCGGTCATCGCGCGAGCTCCTCGCCCGGGAGCGGCCGATCGCGCTCCGGCTGCAGACCGCCGGGCACGCCGTCGAGATCCGGCGCACCGGGACCCCCGAATCCGCCGCCGACGGACTCGCCGCTCTCATCCTCGATGCGCATCACGATGCCGCTGAATCCGCCGGCGCGTGACGTGCCCACCGTCAGCTTGACGCGAGTTCCAGGTGCAAGCGCATCGAGCGTGCGTTTGCGCGTCCAACCCTGTCTCGCCATCGTCGACGGGTTCGTTAAAAGCTCCGCGACCCAGTGCTCGACCTCGCCGTCGCCGACGGCCCGGTCGAACGTCATCGTTGGGTGCGGGTTCGCATAGTTGAACTGCGTGACGGTGGCCCAGGTCGTCCACAGGTTCTGCGTATCGTAGGAAATGCTGCTGCCGTGGTGTGCACCAGCCGACATCGCGCCGAGAGCGAGCGCGGTCACAAGCACGAGGCTCGCGCGGTGAATGGGTCTCATCATCTTTCCTCCTTCAGCGCTCGCCGGACAAATCCCGGTAGATCGCCTCGATGAATGCGTCGGTAGTCCATGGCCCGTCGGCCGCGCCGAAAACGCCCGCATAGTCGAGCGCCGGGCGGCTGCGCTTGACGTCGGACAGCGACTCGCCGTTGTCGATCGCGTGCTGAATCCGATCGCGGATGATCGTCAGCATCTCGCGATACTCCGCGACGTCGGCTTCGTCGTAGAGCCGCCCGTGCCCCGGTACGACGATCGTGCCGCCTTGCGCACGGGTCTCGGCGACGGTGATATCGAGGATGCGGTTGAGGGCCGCGAGGAGCCCGTTGACCGAGCCGCCCTGGCTCGTCGAGAAGCTCGGGAAGCTCGTGGTCGAGATCACTCCGCCGACGCTGACGACATCGGAGCCGCGAAAGAATACGATCGCGTCGCCGTCCGTGTGCGCAGCCGGCACGTGGATGATCTCGATGGGCTCGCCGTTGAAGTAGATCGCCTTCGAGTCGCCGTAGAAGGTATCCATGATCAGATTGCCGGCGTCCGCGCCGGTCTCCACGAGGCGCAGCCCGACGTTCTCGTGCGCGATCACGGCAGCCTGCTGCCGCGGCTCGTTCGCGAGCAGGACATTGCCCCCGGTGTGGTCGGCGTGAAAATGCGTGCTGACCACGTAGCGGATCGGCCGGTCGCCGGCGAGCCGGCGTATCTCCTCCCGCACATCGGCGGCGGCCTCGCTGCCGCCCGTGTCGACGACGAGCACGCCCTCATCGCCGATCTGCACCGTGATGTTGCCGGCGGCGCCGAAGATCGCCCAGACGTTGCCTTTCACATGCATCGAGCGGATGCCTTCGGGCGGCGACTCCAGCGGCGCAACGTCGGCCGGCACCGCGGCGACCGTCTGGTCGCCTGCCGACTCGAGGCGCGGCGCGAACTCGGGATACATCGTGGCGGCGCCCGCCGCCATCACCCAGCGCGGAATCCTATAGTCCTCCGAGAACTCGTCGAGCAGCTCGTTCTCTCCGGGCAGATAGTGCGGCACGTAGTACTTGTCGGCCGTGGTCTCCTCCGCCGGGAAGCACTTGTAGAAGATCGGGCCGTCGTTGCGCGTAAACGGGTCACCCAGAACGGGCGCCGGCCGCGCCGTCGGCAAATACTCCGTGGTCCTGACGAACGGCTCGGCGAAGTACACGGGGTCATCGATGATCGTGGTCACGAGCATGTAGTCGTCGAAGCGCGTGAAGTACTCGAGCATTTTCGCGCGCTCGCTGGTCGGCGTGCCGTTCCGCCGCAACCACCCCGGCTTCATGTGGGTCGTCTCGACCACGAGAGAGTCGCCTTCCCAGCGGCCGGTGGAGAAGCCCTCGAATGTGTGCAGGGCTTCCGGCGGCGGATGCGGCCGGCCGTCGAGCCAGACGATGCGGTCGATCCCGAAAGTGCCGTCGAGCCGGATCGCCTGCGCGGCTCTGCTCACGCGCTCGAACTCGGTCGTGACGACCAGCGTATTCGGGCCCCACATCTGGTACGCGGCCGGATGCGGCGTGCACTGGCGCTCGGGCACGCTGAGCCAGGAGCCCGAATAGGTCTCTGCCTTGCGGATCCCGGCCTCGTTGAGCGGCAAGCCCATGAAGTCGCCGATCTCGGGACCCGAGCCCCTGTCGTTGAAGTCTTCATGACCGAACAGGCCCGGATGATCCCATGCTCCGGTGAAGTCCACCTGAGCGAACGAAATCGAGACCGGCGACAGCGCGAGCGCGACGAGCAGATCGAGACGTCTCATCGTCTATTCTCCAGCCGCCAGAGGCGGCGCCGTCCGGCACGGGGAAGGGTTCCAGTTCGAGTCATCGGGCTCCCGCTTGAAGTGCGACGAGGTGACGAAGTCACTGGTCAGATACATCGGGTCGTGGACGATAGAGAGCACGGTCAGATAGTCGTTGCCGAAGCCCGTTACCCGCGAGACGTATTCGGTGAGCGTCGCGTTCTCGCTGTAGGGCACACCGTTCTTGCGCAGATATCCCGCGCGCATCTGCGTCGTGACCGCCTTGAGCGAGCCCTTCGGGGGGCCGTCCGCGGGGCCGGCTGCCCTGCCGCTCATCAGCGCACGAAGATCGAAGCCGCCGACCGGCCGGGTCCACTCCGCAGTCGTGAATCCCTGCCAGGTCTTCTCGGCCGGCGCGCTGGCGCCGCGGTCGAAATGCAGGACGCGCACCTGCGCGCCCGCATCCGTCTCGATCTGCAAGGTATTCTCGTCCTGCCAGGTGATGTGCAGCCGCACCGGCATGCGCATCAGGCCGGCCGCGCCGAACGGACGGCACGCCTCCCCGCTGGCCGCGTCCCGCTCCGGCTGCCAGTCGGCCGCGGCCGCCCTGCCCGCGGGATTGAGCGGCACGCTCGTCACATCCCCGCGCGGTGCGGTGACCATTCGCCAAAGCCAGTCTTCCGTCACGAGCGCGACCCAGTAGCCGGTGATATCCACCTGGGCCGAGTCTTGCGCCGATCGCGGAGCTGCGGGGGCTCCCGGCGGCCCGCCGCGCTGCGCATAGGCGGGCAGGCTCAACATCAGCGCGGCGAGCGAAAGCGCCACCGGCGGCCACCACGACGTTGCAGGCCGGCGTATCACTCCACGACCTCCCCGGGCCTGGTGCCCCAACCAAAGCCGTCGGTGGTTCGCGTGATCGTCACGAGCAGCATGCGGTGCTCCTCGGCCACTCGCCCCGGGCGGCCCGTCACGATGACCGGGTCGCCCGGGCGCAGAGTTTGCGCCGTCACGCCGCGCGCGCCGAGCGCGCTCGCGCCCTGCCACTCGATGGCCCAACGCGTCGTGCCGCCGGCGTCGTCCGGCACCAGCACGTGCAGCACCGAATGCGGATTGCGGAATTGGAACTGCGCCACTTTCCCTTCGATCTGCATCGTTTCGTCTGCCCGATAGACTGCGGAAAACGAGTGATGCGCGACCGCAGGCACGGCCAGAAGCGCCGCCAGAGCCAGACCGAGAAGCATGGGTACGCGTTTCATAGTGCTCACCTGAGTGCTTTGCGGACGATGTCCGCCTGCATGCATTCGGAGACGATGCCCCAGAAGCGCTGATAGCTGTCTGCGCCCATTACGAACGGATGCGGATCGCCCGGCATTCGCGCAGCGAGCGCTTCGAGACGCGCCGGGGTATCGTCGAAGATCGGGTGATTCTGAACCAGCACGTCGACCCCCTCTCGCGCGGCAACCTCGAGATAGCGGGCGATCGAGTCGATGTATTGGTCGAGCCCCGCGGCAGGCGTAAACGCCGTCGCGAGAATGGTGCCGCCAAACAGGCCCGCGACATGGCTCGCCTCGCCATCCTGCACCGAAAAGATGAATGCGAGCGCCCCCGGCGTGTGGCCGGGAATCTCGACCGGCGTGACGGTCGTATCCCCGAGGACGATCGGCTCTCCGTCGCGCACGACGAGATCCCGTGACGGCGCCGGCGTGCTGCCCGGCCGCCCGGAGGCCGCCGATTGCTCGATCGTTTCCCAATCGGCTTGCGTCGTGCCGACGCGCGCGCCGTATTGTTCCTGGAAGTGACTCGCGCCGCCGTAATGATCGGAATGGCCGTGACCGAGCAACACCAGCTTTACGTCCGCAGGATCGAGCCCGAGCGCATCGAATGCGGGCAGCAGCACCGGCTCCACCTCCGCTGCGACTCCTGCATCGATCAGGATCAGTCCCGCCGACGTGGTGAGCGCATAGACGACGGTTTCCGAGTTGCCGAACGCATATAAGTTGTCGAACAGCTGCACGGGCTTGAGCGGCGGCGCGGAGAAATCGTTCGGCCGCGCGTTACCTGCAACGCAGAAGAACTCGAACGGCGCCGTGAGCTCGGCGCCGGCCAGGCGGCGCGCGGTTTCGATGTGCGCCTCGATGCGTGCGTCAGCCGCCGTATCGCCCGTTTCCGAATCTTGCGAACGAGCATTGTCGAGGGGCGCTGCGAGCAGCGTCGCCGCGGCGCCGAGGCATAGCGCGCGGAAGGGAGCGTGGTGGTTGTGCATGCGATCCTCGTTGGCCTTCCCGGCAGGGGAAGTTGCCTGACTCGAGCATCGGATACTGCCGCGGCGCGCACTGCGGCGGAAATGAGATAGTTGGATGCGAGGTATAAGGCGCGACTATGGCTTCTCCGCGCCATCCACCGCATAGGACCGTCTCGATGTGGCTATTACAGGTCGGTAGCGGCTTCCAACAGCTGCTCGCGCATCCACACGTGCGCCGGGCTCGACGTGAAGCGGGGATTCCACGTCAGCGTCTCGGAGAGCACGGGCACCTCGAACGGCAGCTCCAGCAAGCGGAGGTCTGCCGCCTCGCGCATGCGCTCACCGAGGCGCTTCGGCAGCATCGCCAGCAACCGAGTGCCGCGCAGCATGAACGGCGCCGCAGTGAAGCTTGCCGTAGTCGCCGCGATTCGATGCACCTGACCGTGGCTCGACAGGTATTCGTCCGCCATCGACAGGTGGCCGGGATCCGAGATATTGAACGACAGATGCGGATGCTCCAAGTACTCCCGCAGCGTCAGGGTATCGCCGATCGACGGATGCCCCGCCCAAAGCGCGCAGACCCAACTGTCGTCGAACAACGGCAAGGATGGAAGCGGCGACTCCAGCGCAGCGGGAAAAATACCGAACTCGATCTCGCCCGCAGCGATACGCTCGCCGGCTTCCACATCGAGCCGCACGAAGTGCAGCGACACATTCGGAGCCGCCTCCGCGAGGCGCCGCATCAGCGGGCCGAACAGCAGCAACACTGCGTAATCGCTCGCCGCAATGCTGAAGGACCGGCTTTCGGTCGCCGGCGAGAACCTCGGCTTCGACCCCACCAGCTCCTCGAGCTCGAGGACGCACTTGTGCACTCGCCCCGCGATGCCGGCCGCGAACTCCGTCAGCTCGAGATTGCGGCCGACGCGAACGAGTAACTCGTCATCGAAAGCCTGCCTCAACCTCGCCAGCATCCCGCTTACGGCCGGCTGGCTCATGAACAGCCGCTCCGCGGCGCGGGTGACGTTCTTTTCCTTCAGCAGCGCATCGAGCGCGAGCAAGAGATTGAGATCAAACTGCCTTAAATTCATCGTGTCTTCGCGGGTATTACCTGTGCAAATACCAGGTATAGAGTTGGATGCAGAGAACTTAAGCATTCCTACGCGTCTTTGCGCGGGTTGTCCACCGTGCACCGTGGCTCGTCTTGCGGCGCGTGCGTTCCTCGACCAGAATCGGGGGTCGCCGCCCTCGCGAAGTGATGCAATGAGCTCCATGACGTTCCCGCTGCAGCCGGTCGCGCTTTCGCCTGTTTCGCGTGTCGCCGCCGCTACGACGGCAGGGGCGTAGCCATGAGCACGCGTCGAACGGTCATCCAATCGTTATGCGCGGCGCCGATCGCCGCCGCGCTCAGCGGCTGCAGCCGTACCGCCGACGACCCGAACACGATTCGGCTCACCATCGCGTCCAGCCACTCCACGGGCCTCGCGTGGGTCGGCACGATGCAGCGACTCGTCGTGCCCGAAACCAACAAGCGGCTCGAAGCCCGCGGCAGCCCGTACCGTATCCGTTGGACCGAGGCCTACGGCGGCTCGCTCTACAAATACGAGCACACGCTCGAGGCCATCGAGATCGGCCTCACGGACATGGGCTGGGTCGGCACGCTCTGGGAGCTTTCCAAGATGCCGCTCCAGAACATCACCTACTTCACGCCGTTCTCGAGCGAGGACTACTACGCGATCTTCGATGTCTACAACGAGCTGCACCGCACGCTGCCCGCGATGCGGGAGGCGTGGACCGCGCAGAACCAGCGCTTCCTCGGCGCTAACGCGCTCGACTCTTATCACCTCATGTCGAACTTCCCGGTCACCCGCATGGAGGATTTGCGAGGGCGTAAGATTCTCGCGCCCGGCCCAGCCGCGGCCTGGCTGGAGGGCACCGGCGCGGTCGCGGTGGACGGCGGCCTCACGACTTACTACACGCAGCTACAGACGGGCGTCGCCGACGGCGTGTTGACGATCCTTACGGGCGCCCCGGCGTATGCGATTCACGAGGTGGCGCCGTATATCACGCTGGTCGGGCTCGGCGGCCAGGTGTCGGGCTCCATGTCGATCAACCTCGAGACGTGGAACGGCCTGCCGACAGACGTGCAGGACGTGCTCGCGGAGCTCGGCCCGGAGTACAGCCGCGGCGTCGCGGACGAGCTCAGGCGCCGCTACGACGAGGGCATAGCGCGGATGCGCAACGAGGGCGCCACCGTCACCCCGTTGCCGGTCGAGGAGAAAGAAAAATGGCTCGCCGCAATGCCGGACATCGCGACGCGCTGGGCCGACGCGACGGAAGCGCGCGGCTTCCCGGCGCGGCAAGTGCTGAGCGCCTATATGGAAGGCATTCGCGCGCGCGGCGGCACGCCCTTGCGCGACTGGGACAAGCCCAGCAGCTGACCCGAGCCAGCTGCCGACCTCCGCCGCGCGATGCTATGGGCCGCGCGGCCCGCGCCTACGGGAGCGCATAAGCGATCAGCTCGCCGCCGGCACTGGCGCCGGCATGGCTGACCGCGAGCACGATGTTCTGCTTGCCGCCGTGCATATAGGTCATCGGCGAGCCGGTCTGCCGCGCCGGTATTTCCACTCGACCTTCGACGTCCTCACCCGTGGCATCATCCCCTGTCAACGGCTGGGCGTGCGTCGACACGCTGGCAAGCCAAAACCATACCGCCGCCGTGATTACAGCGGAACGTCTATGTATACGCATGCTGAGGTCCTCCCTTTGTCCACCGTACGATCAGAATCGAGACTGGCCACTGCGTCGATCTTCCCGCTCGAAGTTTCCGCCCTACGGCCTATTGCACCTTCTCCGTAACCGGGGACTCGAGCCACTCGGGCGCCCGAAACGCAGTCGGCACGTCGCCGGCGAGCGCCCTTTGAAACGCAACCAAGTCCTCCACCTCCGCGCCCGTCAGCTCTCGGCCCAGCTGCACTCGACCCATGATCCGGGTCGCGACTTCCAAGTCGGCAACCGAACCGTCGTGAAAGTACGGAGCCGTGCGGGAGACGTTTCGCAACGGTTGGACTCGAAATACATAGCGATCCGATTCGTTGCCAGTGCTCTGCATCAGTCCCAGGTCCACGTCCGTCGAGCCCGTGTGCTTCCAGTATTCGTCCACGGTGCCGAATCGTTTCAGCATGGTGCCACCGAGCAGCGGACCGTTGTGGCAGCTGACGCAGCCGACTTGAATGAACCGCTTTAGCCCCTTGATCTCTTGGTCGGTCATTGCCGTATCTTCGCCCAGCAACCACTGGTCGAATGGGGCCGGAGTGCGCAGCGTCTCCTCATATGCCTGCAGCGCCTGACCGTAGCGCTCGACCGACACCGGATCGATGTCATCCGGAAACGCGAACTCAAACAGCCGCCGATATCCATGCTGCAGCAGCACGGGGACGATATCAGCGACATTCGCGAACCCCATTGAACCGGTGATGGAGCCGATGGCTTGCGCTTGTCCCGTCGGCCGATCTCCGATCCAGCGAAGACCTGCTGGGGCCTCCTGGGAGTTGAACACCGTCTGCGCATGGCGAGACGTTTCCGCACCGCGTGCGTTGATCGAGAACGGGCGATCGTCTGCGCCCCAAAGCTCCGGTAGATGACAACTCGCGCAGGCGAGATTCCCGCTGGCCGACAGACGCGCGTCCCAGAAGAGCGCCTGCCCGAGGACAGCGCGCGGGTCGCGGATCTCGTCGTCCGTAACTGGAGCGACCACACCGAAAAGGACGAGCGCGGCAGTTCTGAGCTCGTCCCCGTCTTGCGCGCTTACGTCATCGGTAATCGCAAGCGCCAAGCACGGAATCAGGCTTCTGCAGAGTGTGCTTAGTCTCATCTACACTGTGGAGGCGTGGCGCTTCCCCGCCGAAGCCGCGGGAGCCCCCCCAAAGCTAAAGCCGGCAAAGATTTAACAGCAAATCGTTAAGTCTAGGCAAGTGCGGCGCGCAGCAGGTCGACGATCGTTGCGGGCTCCGCGCACGGGTTCGCCGCAACGTTACGCAGCCAACGTTCTCCATCGACCGTGACGAGCGACGAGCATCCGACGGGTAGCGCGGCGGCGAGTGCTTCCGCTCCGGCGCGTCCGCGCGGCCGCCAGACCACGATGCCGATTCTCTGCGGCGGATGAAGCTCGAGATCGTCGCGACTCGCGATCCACGCGGCGAGGTAGTCGGCGTGATCCATACATCGATCGATTCGCTCCTCGAGCCCGCTTCTTCCCCATGCCAGCAGAGCTTCCGAGTAGTTTCTCTGCGCTTCGTTGATGTCCTCGGACTCCTGACTCTGGATGGCCTCGAGATAGCGGCTATGCGCACGCTGCATGTCCGCCGCGTTGGCTTCGAGCAGCGCAGTGCCGAGCGATGCGAGATAGGCCTGCATCGCCTCCGCCTGCTCCTGCTGTAAGCTCGTCGCGATCTGGTACAGACCGCTCGCCATCGCCACCGCGGCGTTGTTGACCGCTGCGGCAACCTCTTCGGACCGAGT
>CAZFJU010000031.1:0-26158 GCA_964518995.1 uncultured Gammaproteobacteria bacterium | reverse complement strand
CGTCCGAGTCCCCGACGTCCGAGCCCCCGACGTCCGAGCCCCCGACGCCCGAGCCGCTCGAGCCGCCGCCACTCCCGGAGCCGGCCGAGCCGTCGGCTCCAGACACGGTGCCGCCCGGTGCGGCCGATTCGCCCGACAACTACGTCGTCACCCAGGCCGAGCTCGAGGACGCTTGGGATCGCGCCCGCGAGGAGATGCGCGAGCGCCAGGAGCGCGAGCAGGGCTATCTGACGTTCTCCCTCGATGACGTGATCGAGGCGCCGCCGCCCGAAGAGCCGGGCCCATCCGAGAGCATTTTCGACCGCGCTGCCCGCTCTGGCGGGAGCGGCGGGCCGTCCGTATTGACGCCGGGCCAAGCTCGCACGCGCGTCGGCCGGGCGCTGGCTGACTTCTGCAACGCGCTGACCGGCGGTCTCGGCCTCGGCTTTGGCGGCATGACCTTAGGGACGGCTTGCGCCGAGCGCGGCGAATCGCCAAATTTGTTCGCGCACATCACGCCGGCGTATCTGCGCTCGCGGCCCGTGTGCACGGAAATCGCACCGGCCACGGCCGATGGTGCGCCGCCGACAATCAAGTGCGAGCTGGTCGAGCAGGAGGAGGAAGGCGCGAGATGAGTAGGATGCAAAGAGGCCGGCACTATCGGCTGCTCGCCGCGATAGCGTGCGTCGCTGCGCTGGCCGGCGGCAGCGCCGCGGCGCAAAGCATGCTCCGGGCGCTCGATGCCGGTACGCCTATTACCTACTACGTCGCCGAGGGCGCACCGGAATCGCGTTATCGCGCGTCCGATCGGGAGCTCGCTGTGTGGGCGCTCGAAGCCTGGAGCGATGCAGCCGGCGGCCAGCTCGAGCTGGCGGCCGCGGCCGAGGAGGACGCCGTCGTGCGGATCTACTTCGTGCCGGCGAGTGCCGGGCAGTATGGCGAGATGCGGCCGATCAGAGTGGGCGGGCGCCGCGGGGCCGAAGTGTACGTGCGGCCGGACATGCGGGCGCTCGGTCCGGACATCGCCGCGGCCGCGCTCGAGGACCCGCTCCTGCGCGATACGATCGTTTATCTGACCTGCGTTCACGAGCTCGGCCACGCGTTCGGGCTCGAGCACACCGCCGACTACGCGGACATCATGTATTCGTTTCAGTACGGCGGTGACATTCCAGCGTATTTCGGCCGCTACCGCGAAAGGCTGACGAGCCGCGCCGACATCGCGGCCGTCTCCGCACTATCGGCCGGGGACGCCGCGCGAGTTGCGGCGTTGTACTCGGACGAGCGCGCGGACTGAGCCCTGCTCAGCTGACCTCGCAGTCGCCGATATACATCTCGGGGCGCGACGTGAAGCCTGGCAACGCGATTCTCGAATACTCGTGCCGCGTATGGATGGCTTTCAGTCGGCCGTTGTTCGTCTCTTGCGCCAACACGGTGGTCAGATGCAGCGGACCGGCATCGCTCATCTGCATGAAGTGCAGATAGGCATGCGCATAGCGCACCACAATAAAGGTGGCGCCGAACTGGCCTTCGGATTCCGCCGTGCCGCCATCGATATCGACATCGAAAAACGCTGCTTCGTGCTCGACTTCTGCGACGGTCGCCGTGCCGGTATCGCCGGCCCAATCGCCGGTTGCGAGCGCGGTGAATCGACACTGCACCGCCGTCGCGGCCGCGAGCCGGCGTTCGAGCGCATTGCTTTGCGCTGCGCTTTCGCCGCTCTGCAGGAGCAGCGCACCGCCTAGCAGTATCCCGAGCAAGAGCGCTCCCCCGCAGCTCATTCGTTTTCTTGCATCACAGCTCGACACGTGCGGTCACTCGTTTGCTTTTCCTTGTATGTATGCATACTTAACATGCCGCGCGCGAATTCTCCAACCGGTGCGGCGCGTCCTGCCGAGCGCGCGGACCGGTCACCCATGCGGGTAAATTGACCGCCGCGGCTGCGGCTCGCAATAATCGGCCGATCAAGTGGAGGGAGCCCGCCTTGCGATTGGGATTGCTCGCCGTCGTGTTCTGCCTGGTCGCATCGGCGACGGTTCGCAGTCAAGCGGTCGACGACCGGACACTGCAAGCGCAGCTCGAGAGCTTGTTTCCGCACGCCGCGAGCTTCTCGCCGAAAGAGGGCAGCCCGCCGCACTTCAAGGCGTTCGGGCCTGGCGGCGAGAGCGAGCTGCTCGGCCTTGCGTTCTGGACCACCGAGCTCGAGCCGCTCGAGCGTGCGTACGACGGGCCGATCAAGATTCTGGTCGGCATGGACACCGAAGGCGTGCTGACCGGCATCGTCGTAGCCGAGCACCGCGAGCCGTACGGCTACTTCTCCATCGATCTGCCCGAGTTTCCCGCGCAGTTCGCCGGCAAGAGCGTGCGCGATCGATTCCGCCTCGGCGAGGACATTGACTCGATCTCGCGCGCGACGGTGACCGTTGGCAGCGCTACCCGGGCGGTACGCAACAGCGCGCGCCGGATCGCGCGCGCGCATCTCACGCCGCCGTCGCAATGAAGGTCCGCACCCTCGGCAGGCAGGTTCTCGCCGCGCGGCGGCACTTCGGCAGGATGTGCCTCGCGTCTGCCGCCAGCCTGCTCATGCCGTTCGCCGCGCGCGCGCAGGACGACGACGACCCGTGGGGGTTCGACGATCTCGATGAAGCGGCGCCGACCCTGCTCGAGCTCGCCAGCGATCAGTCGACCGACATACTCCTCTTCGCGGCGTTCGCGGCCTTCGCGATGTTCGGCTTCTCGCGGCGCAGCGTGCCGCTGAAGTATGCGACGCTCGGGCTATCCGTGCTGTATCTCGGCGTCTACAAGAGCCAGCTCCTGTCGATCACGAATATTTTCGGCGCGCTGACGGCGAATCTGCCGATCTTCTCGTACAGCATGGCGTGGTATGCGTTTGCGATTTTCGCCGTCGGCGCAACCCTGCTCTGGGGGCGGCTGTACTGCGGCAGGATCTGCGCGTTCGGCGCGCTCACGCAGCTCATCGACGCCGTCGTGCCGCGTCGCTGGCAGATCGAGATCCCGCCGGCGATCGAGCGCCGCGCGGGCTACATTAAATATGTGATTCTGGCGGGTGCGATCGGCTACTTTCTGTTGAGCCGCGAGATCGGCTTCTACCGCTATATCGAGCCGTTCTGGATGTTTACGTTCCAAGCGTCGACCGCGCTGTGGATCGGGCTCGGCGCTTTGCTGGTCGCGAGCGTTTTCGTCCGTAACCTGTACTGCCGCTTCTTCTGCCCCGTCGGCGCGGCCCTCGGCCTCGTGTCGACGTTATCCGTTCTTCGGATCAAGCGCTGGTCGGAGTGCAGCCAGTGCAAGGTCTGCGAGAACGCATGCCAATGGGGGGCGATACGCGATCGCAAAATCGTCGTCACCGAATGCGTGCGGTGCGATGATTGCGAGAACCTCTACACAGACCGCGCCCGCTGCCCGCACTGGCTGCTCGACGCGAAGCGCCGGCGCAGGGCGGAGCACGAGCAGGCTGCGCTCGATCGGAGCGCGGTGTCGGAGCATCGAATCGACGTCGCGAGCATCCGCCGGCGTCCAGGCTGGTAACATCGGCTCAGTGAAGAGTTACGGCAGCACGGGCGCCGCGCTGCTCGGGTCGTCGGCGTGAAGGGCATGTCCAGCGAACGCTTGACGCGCGCGTGGCGAACCATCCGGCGGGTCGTCCTGAACCCGGAGCCGGATCCGCAGCAGGAGCGTGAGATCGGCGCGCTTGCGCGCGAGCGCGCGCCGGTCGTGTGGATGCTCGGCAAAGTCCAGGCCGGCAAGACATCGATCGTACGCGCGATCACCGGTCATCCGGACGCCGAGATCGGTGTCGGCTTCAAGCCCTGCACGCGCACGTCACGCGTCTTCGATTTCCCGCCGGATGTGCCGGTCATCCGCTTTCTCGACAGCAGTGGGCTCGGCGAGGTCGGCTACGACCCGACGGAGGATCTCGAGCAGCTCGAGAGCCGGGCGCACGTGGTGCTCGCGGTCGCCCGTGCGATGGACACCAAGCAGGATGCGATTCTGCGCGTGCTGCGCGCGGTGCGCGAGCGGCATCCGGACTGGGCGATCGTGTTGGCGCAGACCGCGCTTCACGAAGGCTATCCGCAAGGCGCCGACCACTTCCCGTACGAGCAGATCGCGACCGCGCCCGAGCTCGGCGACTTGCGCCGCGCGCTCGAGCAGCAGGCCGCGATGTTCCGTGCGCTGCCCGGAACCGGCGCGATCCATACGGTGCCGATCGACTTCACGCGGCCGGAAGAGACGTACCGGGATCCGCTGTTCGGCCTCCCGGCGCTGCTCGACGCGCTCGAGCACGCGGGCTCCGCGGGCATGGATGTGATCCTGCGCGCATTGACGCAGGGCGAGCCCGCGCGGCTGATGGAGCGCACGCGACCGCACATTCTCGGCTATGCGCTCGCGGCCGCGGCCGCGGACGTCGTGCCGGTCGTCGGCCTCGTCACCGTGCCGAGCATTCAGGGCAAGATGCTGCACAGCGTCGGCCGCATCCATGGGCTCTCGTGGGATCGAGACACCCTGCGTCAGTTCGGCGCCTCACTCGGCACCGGCACCGCGATCGGGCTCGGCGTGAGCCTCGGCTTGCGCCAGCTCGGCAAGCTCGTGCCGGTGTATGGGCAGACGGTCGGCGCCGCGGCCGCGAGCGCAACCAGCTTCTCGGTGACCTATGCGCTTGGCCGCTCGGCGTCCTACTATCTCGCGACGAGGCGTAAGCCCGATGCGGACGTCGACGAGGTCCGGCGCGTCTATCGCGATTCGCTGAAGGAGGCCCTCGATATGGTGCGCCGGGCCGGACCGCTGAAATGAGACGGTTCTGGTCGCGGTGGTGGCTCGAGGTGCTGGCGATCGTGCTGCTCGTCACGCCGATGCTCGTGCTGGGCGCCGCCGGCATCGCGTGGCTGTGGCAGCGCGGGTGGCTGGTTTGGTGGCTGGGCGCCGCCGTGTCGCTTACCTTGCTCGTCTGGGTCGCGCTGCGCATCCGCCATCGGCCGCTGCGGCCGGCGGCCGGCGCCGCGCAAAGGCCGTCGATCACCCAGGCCGATCCGACGTGGGCGCCGCACGAGCAAGCGGCGTGGCGCACCGTCGAGGCTCGGAGCGCTGAGGCGGACGGCTCGGAGCTCGACAATTTCCGTGCAATGCTCGCCCTTGGGCAGCGCACCATCGAGGAGGTCGCGCAGCACTACCACGCAGGGCGTAAGGAGCCGGCGCTCGAGTTCACGCTGCCGGAGCTATTGCTGCTCACCGAGCGCGTCAGCGCACGATTGCGCCTGGTGATCCTCGAGCACGTGCCGCTTTCGCATCGTCTCAAGGTCGGCCGGCTGCTGCGGGCGTGGGGCTATAGGCCGCTCGTCACCGCGAGCTATAAGCAGGGCCTCAAGCTTTACACGCTCGTGCGGCTCGCGCGTGCGGTCAGCCCGCTGCACGCGGTGGTCGCCGAGCTGCGCGATCATCTGGTCGGCGACCTGTTCGATAGCCTGCAGGTGAATGTGCGCCGGCGCATCGTCCGGCTGTGGATCGAGGAGGTCGGCCGTGCCGCGATCGAGCTATATAGCGGCCGCGTGCGCGTCGACGCGCTGGAGATGGCCGCGTCCGCGGCGCGTGAGGGGCTCGGGGACGTCGCGGCGCCGGCCGCGCCGCCGGGGTCGCTGCGGCTGCTGATCGCGGGTCAGACCAACGCCGGCAAGTCGACCCTCGTCAACCGGATGCTTGGCGACCTGCGTGCCGGCGTCGATGTGCTGCCGATGACGGCAGGCTTCGAGGGATACGAGCTGCGCCAGGACGGTGTGCCGCCCGCCTACCTGATCGACTCGCCCGGCATCGACGACGAGCATGGGGTGGCCGAGTTCGTGAAACGCGCCTTCGCATGCGATCTGATCATCTGGGTCTCGGCCGCGCATCGCGCGGATCGAGCGCTCGAGCGCGCCGCGCTCGACGCCGTCCGTGCACGCTTCGCGGCCGACCCGGCCCGTAAGATGCCGCCGACGATCGTCGTCGTCAGCCATATCGACCGGCTGAGCCCGGTGCGCGAGTGGTCGCCGCCCTACAATGTCGACTCGCCGGACGCGCCGAAGGAGCACTCGATCCGGGGCGCACTCGAGGCGATCGCGGGCGATCTGGTCGTGCCGATCGACACCATCGTGCCGGTGCGGCTCGATACGACGCCGCCGTACAACCTCGAGCTGCTCTGGATCCGCCTCGAGTCGCTGGTGGTCGAGGCGCAGCGTGCGCGGTTCGTCCGCGTGCTGCGCACGTCGATCAAAACGAGCGGCTCCCGGCAGTCGTGGCGACAGCTGGTCGGCGCCGGGCGCATGGTCGGCGAGCTGATCAAGCGAACGCAGCTCGACACACCCTCGGAGCCGCGCGCCGCGCGCAAGGAGTAAGCATTACTCGCCGGCGTTGATGTTGAACGGCACCACGTCCTCGCCGAAGCCGTTGCGGATCTGATTGTGCTCGGTCGCGCGCTCCGGAATCGGCAGACCGTTCGCGATCGCCTCCGCCACCTGCTGCTCGTAGACCCGCTCGCCGCTCAGAGAGTTGCGTACGGCGCCATTACCCTCGTGGCACGAGTACTCGTAGAGGCGATAGCCCGGCTGCGTCGTCAACATCATGCGCAGCGTGAACGGCGCTGTGAAGGCGACCGGATCGTCGACGGTTGCGACGTATTCGATCATCTCCGGGTCCACGCGCCGGAAGCGTTCTGTAAGACGCATCGCTTCGCTGTTCGCGTTGCCGTTGCCGTTCGTGCCGATGTTGGTGCGATCCGTGAAATTGGCGGTTTCGACGACCAGGGTGTCGCCTTCGAACCGTCCGCGCGCGCTGCCCATGTACTGCTTGATCGTCTCGTCGAGCGCCGGCCGACCGTCGAGCGGAATGATGCGCGTATCGCGAATCATCTCGTAGCTGATGGCCACGGCGCCGGGATGTTGCGCGATGCGCACGCCGTTGCCGTAGATGACCGGCAGTATCGAGCCGAGCACGCCGCGGGTGATGCACCGGTCGTAGAGCGTGAAATCGGCGAGCTCGTCGAACGGGCCGGGGCCGAACGTGCCGCGGCTGCGGGTCGCCGTCAGCGCGTCGCCCGCCGCAGTCTGCGCCGGCATGCGTCCGTCCGGCGGATCGACGATCAGCGACGTATAGCCGAACGTGCGCACGCCCCACTCGTGCTGCAGGAAGGAGCCCTCGCCGGAACGCCCGGCCTCGTCTGCCCGGCTGCGCTCAGCGAACTCCTCGGCGGTGAGGCTTGCGCGGGTGCCGAAGCGTGCCGGCCGATTCAGCGGCACGCTGCGCAGGTCGTCCGAGCTCCATACGCCTTCGAGACTCGGATCGCCCCACGACGTGCGCGGCGTTTTCCAGCTCGAATCGGCATACGCTGCAGCGGCCGATTCCGCGGGTGCGACGCCCGGTGCGGTCGTTTGCGAGAGCGCGGCCGAGCCGGACAGTAGCGCGGCAATGGCGGCGGCGACAGTGCCGGCGGGCTTGACGGCGCGGTGCATGGTGGTCCCCCAGTGTCTAAACGTAAAGTATGGCACTGCTCGCCAAGCACGGGTATCGGCCGGCGCAGTCGCGCGCTGGGAGAGCGTCCCTTTATTGTGCCGCAGGCTGCTGCGGGATGAACTCCGGCGCCAGTTCGTTGCACGGGTGCGCGACGTACGGGACGTCCGACGGCAGCACGATGTCGTAGCCGACGTATTGATCAGTGAAATACACCGGGTCTTCGGCCACGTAGTCGCGCCGCAGCTCGAGCGTTTCCGGATTCAACGCAAAGCGCTCGACGATATGCAGCTCCGCGCTGTGACGTACCGGCGGCGCGATCACGCCCGGCGCGAAACCGATCGTATCGACGACCAGGACATCGTTTTCCCACCGGCCGATCGAGTGGCCGGCATAGCTCGGCTCGAGGTCGACCGGATGCGCGTCCAGGTTCATATGGATGACGCGCTCGAAGCTATACAAGCCATAGTTGATGAGGATGCGGTCGCCTTGCTGCGTGATACGGTTGACGGCACCGTCGAACACCCAGTCGAAGATGATGCTGGTCGGCTCGCAGCGCAGGCGCGGGTTGTCCGCGACGGACCACATCTGAAACGTATCGGCTTCCGCCTGCCCGCGTGCGGTGAAGGTCACCGGCCGCGGGCCCCAGCCCGCCGGCGGCACGTCCGCCATCGCGATCTCGCCCGCCTCGACGGCCTCGATCATGCTTTTCGGGACCAGGTTGCCGGCGCCGTTCGGCGGCACGGCGATCACGTACTGCTCCTGGGCCCAATCCCCGGAGATATTCGGCTCGCCGGAGGCCAGCCGCAGCGGCCGCTGCGCCTCGGCGTCCGTCGTGCGGTGCTCGAGCTGATCGTTGCGATTGATTTGCGGCGCTGCGCCGATCCGGATGTCTTCGAGATAGCAGGCATTCGGGTCGTCCCGATGCGCGAAGCCGGCCACGTTGGCCTCCGCGCCGATCACGAACATCTCCTCGGACCAGCCGGACCGCCGCATCAACGTGGCAGCGCGCATCTCGCAGCGCATCGAGCGGGCCACACCGCTTGCGTCGACCGTATCGAAGTACAGATAAGAATGCGGATTGACAAAGTCGATTCCGGTAATGGTGCCGGTGAATGCGACGTCTTGCGTCCGGTCGAACCGGCCAAAACCATGATGCGCGAGCGCCGCAGCGGATACGCCGAGCGCTGCGGCCGCCGTGAGGCTTGCGGCCAGACGGCGCACTGACGTCGATGAGCACGCCGCGACGACTCGCTCGGCGCGCGGACGAAATGGCATGAGTCGGTCCACCGCGATCTCCCCCCCGTTGACGACAGCGGGCCCGCGCCCGGGCGCGAGTCGATGTTTTATCGCACCGGGGGGGTCGGGCGGCACGCGCGCCGGCGCCGGCCCGCGGCTGGCGTACGCTCGCAGTCAACGCGAAAGGCTGCGGGATGCGGCGTCGCCAGCCGCCGGCTCGAATGAGCCTGATCGAAATGCGCCGGGCGGGCTCAGCTCACGTCATTGTAAGGACGGATGGTGCTGACCGCTTCTTCGGCCTCTGCCGCGTCGCGGGGCGTCGTGGCCGTGACCCAGCTGCCGGCCTCGAGCGAGCCGATACTGCTTGCGGCATCCTCGGGCACCTGAACGCGGAAGAGGAGATAGGCATCGTCGAGCTCGGTGCCGGCGAATTCCGCCGGCAGATGCAGCCGGCCGGTTTCCTCCGCCGCCCCCTCCGGGTTCACCGCGGCGATGCCGGCGCCCCAGTTCAGGCCGGTCCACGTGATCGTGATCGGATCGCCCTCGGACAGCTCGCCGAGAGCCGCTTTATCGACGCGCGTGTCCATCCGGGCCTTGAGCGTGACGGCGGCCGACTCCTGGTCGAACGACACGAGCTCGGCGGACCAGTCGTAGGTCTGCGGTACGCTGGCCTCGGGCTGGGCCTCGGGCTGGGCAAGCGTCGACTGCGAGCAGATCGCAGCAGCCAACGCGAGCACTCCGACCATCGAAGCACGACGCAGCTCGTTGCCCATCTTTATCCAGTGGCTTGCCATGACGCTTCTCCTCCTTTCTCCTTCGAATGGCTTTCCGATTGATGGCGGATGCACGCAGCTTGCCGCCGATCAGGAGACTAGGGGCGCTCGACGAGATTTCAAGAATGGGCGATCACGGGCTCTCAGCGCTCATCGAGGATGCGGGTCGCCCGCGCTTCGTCGTCGCCCCGAACGAGTAGCCGGACGCCTTCGATGCCGCCCTCCCATGCGGTGCCGACGCCGACGACGACGCACGCAATGCCCTCCGCTTCGAGCGCAATACGGTCGAGATCGGCTTCCACTCGCGTCGAGTAGCTCCTGATGGGCTTCATTGCAGTCGACATACGCCGCTCCGTTTCAAACCATCATGCCGCGAAAATGCGGCGTTTTCGACCCGCTGCCGAACCTTGCGGCGCGAGCGTGGCCGCGCTGCCGAAAGCTGAGGTCGTGAGGGGACGGATGCTATAGTGCCTGCCGCTTCGCTCGTCCGCAGGGCGAGCGCGTTGATCTACGCACAGCCGTCCCGAGCTCGGCCGATGTTCGGGGCGCAGCGAGGAGACCACGATGAGCTCTATGCGCCGCATGCTTGCCGGGGCGGCAGCCGCCCTGATGCTCTGTGCCGGCGCCGAAGCGCAGCGCATCGCCACCATCGATTTCGTCAGCGTCGGCCGTGCCGCGCCGCTCGATCCCGCGATACCGACGCCGCTGCACACTCCACGCGAGTCGCTCGAGGACTATCCGCCCGCCGAGATCAACGGCTATCCGGAACGTCACTGGATGGTCGGGCCGTACCGCGTGAGGCGCATCGGCGCGGACGGGGTCGCCGTCGAGGAACGCAACGGCAGCGCGTGGAACGGTGACGCTCCGGCCGGTGTGGAGCCGCTCCCTGTCGATCTCTTCACGAGCTCGGATTTTTATAAGGACCGGGCGCTCTGGAGCGATCCGCGTTATTTTCGCTGCAACAGCCCAGGCGCGCTCGAGCAGCAGTGGGCCGCATTCGGCGGCGGGCCGGGCGTCATCGGCGCCGCGCCGCCCGCGACGGCGGCGTGGGGACATTGCGATCGCGACTATCCGCGCGACGCGATCGTCAGCCCGTATCCGTTCGCGACGGCGGCCGAGCATTACGCGGCGTTGCTCGAAGAGACGCGGCAGCGGGGCGGGCCGACCGAGCATACGTATGCGAGCGTCCCCGGCGAATGGAGCGGCCGCTATGTTTGGCCGCGCGGGCAGAACTGGTATGCGGAGCTGTTTTGGAACCAGTTTCCGACGATTCTGTCGCTGCTCACGGAGGAGTATCAGACGCGGATGGTGCAGCAGGCTTACCATCAGGGGCATACGAATGCACCGCAGTGGCCGGCGCAGTACTGCTGGCCGGAGGGCTTCATGCGCCGCTGGCACTATCACGGCGTCACGAACCAGCCGCACACGGTCCTCGTCACGCCATCGCTGGTGCAGATCATGGCGGGTGACGCCGGCAACGTCCTCA
The DNA here is from genome assembly GCA_964518995.1 of uncultured Gammaproteobacteria bacterium. Taxonomy (GTDB): domain Bacteria; phylum Pseudomonadota; class Gammaproteobacteria; order Steroidobacterales; family Rariloculaceae; genus ZC4RG20. The sequence goes on along the minus strand of CAZFJU010000031.1, from coordinate 15,187 downwards.
CCAACGTGCATATCGGTCGGGCCTTCAAGACCGACGGCGAGGTGCCTTACCTCGGCGCGCAGGTGCCGCGCTGGTATGGCGAGACGATCGGCTTCTGGGATGGCGACGTGCTGATCACGTGGACGTCGAACATCCAGGGCTGGAAGGTGCACGGCAACCCCGAGTTCTCGAGCCGCCTACAGACTATCGAAATCTATACGCCGGATCGCGATGCGGACGGCCGCTTCATCGGCTTGAACCACGAAGGGATCTTTTATGATCCCGAAGCGCTCGTCGAGCCAATTCGCATCGTGCGGCATCTCGAGAAGATCAGCGGCTTCGAGGAGGAAGATCCGTACGTGTTTATCGAATGCACGCAGACGATCTTCCCGCTCGAGGGCCGCGCGACGCCCGTGGCGCCCGGTACCGTCATCGAATACGAAGTGCCCGACATGTTCGGGCGGCCGTGGGCGCAGATCTGGGAAAAATACCATGAGCACGGTATGCAGCGGCCGGAGGCGGAGGATATCTTCAGCTTCGAATAAGGCCCCCCGAAAGCTCGCAGCGCCGCGAGCGGCTGCGGCTTGGCGCTGCGACGGTTCGGGTACACTCCGTCGTCACCTCATTATCGATGCGAGTGCCATGACGACCAGAACGGCCCTGCTGCCCTCCGATGTCTATCAGTATGTGCTGCGTTCCTCGCGCGAGCCGGACGTGCTTGCGCGCCTGCGTGAGGCGACGGCCGCCCTTCCGAACGCCGTGATGCAGATCGGCGCGGATCAAGGGCAGCTCATGGCGTTGCTCGTCAAGCTGGTCGGCGCGCGCCGCTGCATCGAGATCGGCACCTTTACCGGCTACTCGGCGCTCGCGGTCGCACTCGCGCTTCCCGAGGACGGCGAGCTGATCACGTGTGATGTCGAAAGCCGCTGGACCGACGTCGGCAGACCGTTCTGGCACGAGGCAGGCGTCGCGGGGCGGATCGATCTGCGCATCAGGCCGGCGCTCGAGACGCTCGACGAGTTGCTCGCGAGCGGCGAGGCCGAACGTTTCGACTTTGCATTCATCGACGCCGACAAGACGAACTATCACGCCTACTACGAGCGCGTATTGCAGCTGATTCGACCGGGCGGCCTCATTGCGGTCGACAATACCATCGCGCTCGCGGGCGGGCCGATCATCTCGGATGTGTCGGATAACGCCAAGGCGCTGCTCGAGCTGAACGAGCAGCTGCGCGACGACGCGCGTGTCGATCTTGCGATGCTGACGGTCGGCGAAGGGCTGACGCTGCTGCGCAAGCGCTAGGGGGGCATCCCGCGGGCCGACTCTGGCGGGCGGCACGGCCGCGCGGGGCCGCGGCCGCTCCGGAGCCGGCACGAGGGGCACCGGCGCGACTCATCCGGTATGCTACCGGAAGTGAGGGGGTGAGCGGGCACGGCCTATGGTTTCGAGGCTGATCGTCATCAGCGCCGCCGGCGTTGCACTTGCCAGCCTGTATGTCTGGCGCGACCGGCTCCCATGGAGCGCGCATGATGCGGTCGAGTGGCAGGTTCTCGACCAATACTGTGTGTCCTGCCACAACGATATCGATCGTTCCGGCGATCTTTCCTTCGAGAAGATCGACCGAGACGACTTCCTGCCCGGGGCGCCTGTCTGGGAGGCTGCCGTCCGAAAGGTGCGCACCGGCTTCATGCCGCCGATCGACGCGCCGCGCCCCGCGCATGAGGTGCTCGATCGGTTCGCGGCGTCGCTCGAGCGCGAGCTGGATGCGGCCTGGCAGTCCGCGCCGAATCCCGGCGCCAAGCCGCTCGCGCGCCTGAATCGTACCGAGTACGCGAACGCGATTCGCGACCTGCTCGTTTTCGACGCGAGCGCGATCGCGGCGACGCTGCCCGCCGACGCCATGGTCGGCGGTTTCGACAATAACGCCGCCGCGCTCACCGTTTCGCCGACGCTTCTCGAAGCCTATGCGATGGCCGCGATGCAGATCGGCCGCCGCGCGGTCGGCGATTTGACCATGGGCCACGGCGAGACGCGCTATACCGCGCCGCCGGGCGCCGCGCAGCGCCGGCACGTCGAAGGTCTGCCGCTCGGCACGCGCGGCGGCATGGTGGTCGAGCATGTGTTTCCGCTCGACGCCGTTTATGAGTTCTCGATCGGGGCGTCGGCTTCCCGCAAAGGTTGGAACAACCCGACAGGTGCAATGGTCTGGTGCAACGGGCCGGCGATCGACGTGACCTTCAACGACGTGCCGCTCGACGTGCGCAGCCCGCGCCGGTTCAGTCTGCGCGTGCCGGCCGGGCCGCATCGTATCGCCGTCGCGCTCGTCGACGACGAGCGCTGCACGGGCGTCAACGAGCTCTACGCAGGCGAAATCGGCTCGCCCGGCGCCGTGCAATCCCTGACGATCACCGGGCCCTACGACGCGACGGGCGCCGGAGATACGCCGAGTCGGCGCGAAACTTTCGTCTGCAGGCCGGAATCGGCGGCGAAGGAGCCCTCGTGCGCGACCGAAATTCTGTCGCGGCTCGCGACGCGGGCGTATCGGCGTCCTGCGAGCGCCGCCGAGGTCGACGAGCTGCTGGCGTTCTACCGGCTCGGCCGCGACGCGGGCGGGAGTTTCGAGGTCGGCATCCAGCATGCGCTTTCCCGCCTGCTGGTGAGCCCGCGCTTCCTCTATCGCCTCGAGCGCGAGCCGGAGGGCATCGCGCCCGGCGAGGTGTACCGCATCGACGACTTCGAGCTCGCGTCACGCCTGTCGTTCTTCTTGTGGAGCAGCATTCCGGACGACGAGCTGCTCGCCGTGGCCGCGGCGGATCGGCTCGACGATCCTGAGGTGCTCGCGGCCCAAACCGAGCGAATGCTCGCGGACCCGCGCGCGTCCGCGTTGGTCGACAACTTCGCGGGCCAGTGGCTGTTGCTCCGCGAGCTCGGCGAGGCGGCGCCGCAGGATTCCGCCTTCGATGCGGGGCTGCGCGCGTCGATGCGGCGCGAAACGGAACTGCTGTTCGCGGACGTGCTGCGCGAGCGGCGCAGCGTGCTCCATCTGCTCGATAGCGACTACACCTATCTAGACGAGCGCCTCGCCGCGCATTACGGCATCGAGGGCGTGCGCGGCAGCCGCATGCGCCGCGTCGAGATTCCGGCCGATAGTCCGCGCCGCGGCCTGCTCGGGCACGCGAGCATATTGACGGCGACGTCCGCGCCGAATCGCACCTCGCCGGTGCTGCGCGGCCAGTGGATCGTCGAGAACCTGCTGGGCGCTCCGGTACCGTCGCCGCCGCCGGGCGCCGAAGCCGACCTCTCCGCCGAGGCGGCCGCGGCGGAGAATCTCGCCGGCAACACGGTGCGCGAGCGGCTCGAGACGCATCGGGCGAGCTCGGCGTGCGCGGGGTGTCATGGGATGCTCGATCCGTTTGGGCTCGCGCTCGAGAGTTACGATCTGATTGGCCGATGGCGCGATCAGGAGGATGGCTACCCGATCGATTCGAGCGCGGAGATGGTCGATGGCACGCGGCTCGAGGGTCCCGCCGATCTGCGCCGCGCGCTGCTCGAGCGCTCGGAGTCATTCGTCACTGCGACGGCGGAGCGGCTCATGACCTACGCGCTCGGCCGCGAGCTCGAGTACTACGACAAGCCGGCCGTGCGCGAGGTGGTGCGTGCGGCCGAGCGCGAGGGCCATACGCTCCATGCGCTGGTAGGCGCGATCGTTGCGAGCGATACATTTCAGAAGCGCGTGAAGACCGGCGAGCCGGTGCTCGAATAACTTGCGGAGGCGCCATGCGGTATCTCACCAGAAAACACCTCTCGAGACGGACGATGCTGCGCGGCGCGGGCGTCGCGGTCGGCTTGCCGCTGCTGGAATCGATGATTCCGGCGGGCATGCGCCGCGCATCCGCTGCAGGTCTTGCGCCGGTGCGGCTCGGCTTCGTGTATCTGCCGCACGGCGCGGTCATGGCGCGCTTCACGCCGGAAGGGCAGGGCCGTGACTTCGCGCTCGGGCCGATCCTCGAGCCGCTCGAGGCCTATCGCGACCGCTTCAGCATCGTCAGCGGCCTCAAGCTCGCCGCCGCCTATGTCGGCGATTCGTCGGCCGCGGAGAATCACTCCCGTTCATCGAAGTGCTGGCTCACGTGCATGCCGGACGGCACGGGCCCGTCGCCGACGTCGGCCGATCAAGTCGCGGCGCGGCACATGGGTCAAGAGACGCCGCTGCCGTCACTCGAGCTTGCGCTCGAGCCCGGCTCGTCGATCGCTTATGCGACGCCTGAGACGCCGTTGCCGATGGAGGTCAATCCCCGCGTCATATTCGAGCGACTGTTCGGCGACGGCAGCACGCCGGAGGAGCGGGCGGCGCGGCAGCAGCAGTTGTCGAGCCTGCTCGATGCGGTGACTGGCGAGATCGCGTCCTTGCAGCGCAACCTGCCGGCGGCCGATCGGGTGCGGATGGACCGGCATCTTACGGACATTCGCGAGCTCGAGCGGCGGCTCGCGCTCGCGGCTGATTCGCCGCTCGCAGAGCTCGAGGTGCCGGACAAGCCCGGCGGCGTGCCTGGCGATTTCGAGGCGCACGCGAAGCTGATGTTCGATCTGCTGGTGCTCGCGTGGGCCGCCGACCTGACGCGAGTCGCAACGTTCCTGGTCGCGCGCGAGCTCAGCAATCGCGTGTATCCCGGCAGCGGCGTGACGGAAGGCTTCCATAACTGTTCTCATCACTCCGAGCTGCCCGGCAATATCGATCGGCTCGCGCAGCTCAACGTCTATCACACACGCACGACGATCACCTATCTGCTGGATAAGCTCGCCACGACGCCCGATGGCGACGGTGTGCTGCTCGATCACACGCTGCTGCTGTACGGCAGCGGCATGAGCAACCCTAACCAGCACGATCACGATCCGTTGCCCATGCTGGTCGCGGGCGCAGCGGGAGGGCGGGTGCAGCCCGGGCGTCACGTGCGGGTGTCGGACGGCACGCCCGCGGCGAATCTTCTGCTCACGATGCTGCACAAGCTCGACGTGCCGCTCGAGGCCTTCGCGGACAGCACGGGGCTGGTTGATATCTGAGCGGAGCGATCATGTTCGCATTGAAAACATGGCGGCAAGAAGCGCTGCTACTGCTGTTGGGCTGTGCGGCGAGCGGTGCAGCGGTCGCTCAGCCCGGGCCGGCGCAGCCGGACGCGATCGTGCCGCTCGCCCCCGCGGCCAACGAGGCGCCCGCGTCGCCGCTCGCCGAAGCGGCCCGCAGCGGCGACGTCCAGACCGTGCTTGCGCTCCTCGCTGCCGGCGCCATCGACGTCGATGCGCAGAGTCGAGACGGCACACCGGCGCTCCACTGGCTCGTCCGGCTCGGCGAGCGGGCCGCCGTCGAGCGGCTCGTCGCCGCCGGCGCCGACGTGAACGCTGCGAGCCGTTACGACGTGAGGCCGCTGCATACCGCGATCGATGTCGGCGCGGCCGAGATCGCGGCGCTGCTGCTCGACGCCGGCGCCGACCCGGGCGCACCGGACCGCGCCGGCGAGCCGCCGCTGCTGCTTGCGGCCCGGGCCGGCGAGCCCGAGATTGCCGCGGCCCTGCTCGAGCATGGCGCGGACGTCGATGCGCGCGAGCCGCACTATGGGCAGACACCGTTGATGGTCGCCGTCCGCGAGGGCCAGCTCGAGGTCGTCGACCTGCTTCTCGAGGCCGGCGCGGACGTCGATGCGCAGACCTTCGCCGAGGAGCCGCCGCGTTTCATCCCGCCCAGCGAATCGCCGGACGGCTTGTCGAAAGGCATCGGCATCGTCCGTGCCGGCTGGCCCGAGGGCCGCGGCAAGCGCTTTCCTGCCGGCGGCCTGAAAACGCCGCTGTGGTATGCGGCCCGGCATGGCCAACGCGAAATCACGGAGCGCCTGGTGGCTGCCGGAGCGGAGGTCGATCTCGCCGATGGTAACGGCATCACGCCGCTGATCAACGCCATCATCAACGCCAGCGGCGTGCGGATCAGCCGCGACGGCAAGACCGATCACCTGCAGATCGCTCATCTGCTGCTCGATGCCGGCGCCGATCCGAACGCGTCGGATTGGTACGGGCAGACGCCGCTGTGGGCGGCCGTCGATATGCGCAATCTCGAGCTCGGGCCGCGCAACAACGAGTTCCACGTTCGTGACGAGGCGCTCGCGTTGATCGACCGGCTGCTCGAGATCGGCGCCGACCCCAATGCACGCACGCGCGAGTTTCCGCATGAGCGGCGCTTCATCGTCGAGGTCGTCGGCTCCGTCGCATGGGTCGACCTCACGGGGCAGACGCCGTTCTTGCGCGCCGCGGCGGCAGGCGATCTCGAGGTCATGCACCGGTTGCTCGAGCACGGCGCCGATCCGAGCATCGCAACCTATGCGGGCACGACGCCGTTGATGGTCGCCGCCGGCGTCAACTGGGCCGTCGACGAAACCTATACGCGAGGTCCGGACGCGATGCTCGCGGCGGTGCAGCTGACACTCGAGCTCGACAACGATGTGAACGCCGTGAATTCGATGGGCGTCGGCGCGATCCACGGCGCGGCGAACATCGGCGCGAACGAGATCATCGAGTATCTCGCGGCCCACGGTGCCCGTCTGGATGTGCCGGACCGCGAGGGCCGCACGCCGCTCGACTGGGCGAACGGCGTCTTCCTCGCGACCCATCCGCCGGTGCCGAAGCCCGATACGATCGCGCTGCTCGAGCGCTTGTTGAACGAACGAGAATAATTAAGGACCGAACCATGACTGAACTGACCCCAGCCGCGGTCGACGCCGTCGTCGACACCGGCGCCGCGTCGCTCGATCGCCGGGCCGTTCTGCGCAATGCATCGATGCTCTTCGCCGGCGCCGCGTTGACGCAAGCGCTCGGCAATGCGCACGCGCAGGGCGCGGGCGGCACCGCCAGCCCCAGCGGCGCCGCCGACGCGGTTTCCGCCGCGCCGGGCATCGCAGGCTTCACGCCGTACGACATCGAGACGAGCGACGGCGTGACCATCCACGCCGTCAAGGGCGGCAACGGGCCGCCGCTGCTGCTGCTGCACGGCGCGCCGCTGACGCATTACACGTGGCGCGACGTCGCGCCGCGGCTGGCGGAGGAGTACACCGTGGTCGCCGCAGACTTGCGCGGCTATGGCGACAGCAGCAAGCCGGAGGGTCTGCCCGATCACTCGAATTATTCGAAACGCGCGATGGCGCAGGATCAGATCGATGTGATGCGGCACTTCGGCTTCGAACGTTTCGCGCTCGTCGGTCAGGATCGCGGCGGCCGCGTCGGCCACCGCATGGCGCTCGATCATCCGGACGCGGTCACGCGCGCGGTGTTCATCGACATCGTGCCGACCTTCTATCTGTACCGGAACGTCACGCTCGATTTCGTGCAGGCGTATTACCACTGGTTCAGCTACCTGCGGCCCGCGCCGATCCCTGAGAACGAGCTGCTCGAGCGGGACGCGGCACGGGCGGCATCCGGGCGGCCGCTGCCGCCGGCGATGGCCGAGTACCAGCGCACCAACGGTACGCCGGAGGGGGTGCACGGGATGTGTGAAGACTATCGTGCCGGCGCGTCGATCGATCTCGTCCATGACGAGGCGGATCTCGATCAGCATATCCAATGCCCACTGCATGTTTTGTGGGCCGAGGGCGGCGCGATGGAGCGGCTCTACGACGTGCTCGCGATCTGGCGCGAGCGCGGGACGGATGTGACGGGCCGACCGATGCCAGGAGGTCACAATATGCAGGAAGGTGCGCCTGACGAGGTGCTCGCAGAGCTGCAGCGGTTCCTGCGCGCCTGACTGCCCGACGTATTCATCGCCAACGCGACGTGCGATCGTTCTCGACTAGGATCGACCGCGCCGCTTACACTCGACCCACTTGGCGCCGCCGACGAGGGCGCTATCGTGCGTTGAACGCCGCGGCGTCGCGCGGCGTCCGCCAAGTTCGTTCATTCGGCAGACGGGGCCCATCGATGATGCTACCGATCGCAGTGACTCCCGTGCTTCGGAATCGACACTCGGCGCGCCATTGGCGGCACGCGGCGCGCATAGGCCGCCTACGCCCGCGAGGCCTGCTCCTTCTCGCGGTCGTGGCCGCCGTCATGACGCCGGCGGCGCACGCGCAGGAGCGGCCGAATATCGTCTTCATCCAAGCGGATGACCTCGGTTATTCCGATCTCGGCGCGTTCGGCAGCGAGATCCCGACGCCGAACATCGACGCGCTCGCGCGCGACGGCATGATGCTCACGTCGTTCTATACGAGCCTCGCGTGCTCGCCGACGCGTGCGATGTTCATGTCGGGCATGAGCAACCACCTTGCTGGAGTCGGCGTGCAGGGTGCACCGCGGCGCGACGAGCATCGGGATCAGCCGGGCTATGTCGGGTATCTGAACTTTCAGGTGGCCTCGCTCGCGGAGCTGTTAGCCGATGCCGGCTACGACACCTACATGACCGGCAAGTGGCATCTCGGCAACGAGGTCGAGACAGGGCCGCGGGCACGCGGTTTCAGCCGCTCGTTCGTGTCGCTCGATGGCGCCGCGCATCTCGGCCCGTGGGACTGGCGCGGCCCGCAGCCCGCTCGCTACCGAGATGGCGACACGCTGGTCGAGGTGGGTGACGATTTCTACTCCACGCGCTTCTATACCGAGCGCATGATCGAGTACATCGAGCAAGATCGCGGCACCGGGCGGCCCTTCTTCGCGTGGCTCGCGTATACCGCGCCGCATTGGCCGCTGCAGGCGCCTGCAGAATCGATTGCACGCTTCGTAGGCCGGTATGACGACGGCTATGCCGCGTTGTATGCGGAGCGCTTCGCGCGCCAGAAGCGTCTCGGACTGGTCGCGGACGACGTCGAGCCTATCCCCGACGAGCGATTCCAGCCGGCGTGGGACGAGCTGACGGACGATGAGAAGAAGGCCGCGGCCCGGCACATGGAAATCTACGCGGCAATGATCAGCGATCTCGATACCTACATCGGTCGCGTGATCGACTATCTCGAAGAGATCGGCGAGCTCGACAACACGTTCATCGTATTCGCGTCGGACAACGGCCCCGAGTCATCGCGCATGGATCTCGGCCGCAACATCCAGGAGCGCGTCGGTCACGAGTACGATCACAGCGTCGAGAATCTCGGCAGCGCCACGAGCTACGTCAACTACGGGCGCAACTGGGCGAGCGTCAGCGCGTCACCGTTCAACCGGCATAAGGCGACCGCATTCGAGGGCGGCATACGCGCACCCGCGATCGTCCACCAGCCGGGCAAGGTTCAAGGCGGCACGCGCAGCGACGAGATCGCGACGATCATGGATCTCCTGCCGACGTTTCTCGACCTCGCCGGGACCGAGCATCCCGGCAACCGTTATCGCGACCGCGATGTGTTACCGCCGCAGGGCGTCTCGCTGCTGCCGCTGGTTCACGGTGAGGCGGACGCCGTGCGTCCTGCAGACCACCCGTTTGGCTGGGAGCTGCACGGCCATCGCGCCGTCCGCGTCGGCGACATGAAGCTCGTGTGGGATCAGGCGATGCCGCCTGAGCAACGCCATTGGCAGCTCTTCGATCTCGCCGCGGACCCGTCCGAGCAGCACGATCTGTCCGCGACGCAGCCCGCGAAGCTAGCGGAGATGATGGGGGTTTGGTCCCGCTGGGAGCAGGAGAACGGGGTGATCTATTAGCCGGGTTGCCATTCGTTAACCGCAACGCGTGTCCGGAATCGGCGCGATATAACGCTTTGGCGGTGGGCGGCGGCAGGCCAGCGCCGCCGCCCAGCACCGTCGCCCTGTCGCCCCGCTATTGCGGCTCGGCGTCCGCCGCTGAGTACGAGATCCGATAGACGACGTTCGCTTCGTCGTCGCTCAGCAGCAGTGCACCGTCGCTCGTCTGCACGAGGCTCGAAGGCCGCCCCCACGGCGCGCCGTCGTCGGTGATAAAGCCGACCAGAAAGTCGACATATTCGCCCGTCGGCTCGCCGTTCTCGATCGGCAGACGCACAACCTTGTGGCCGGTACGCTCCGCGCGGTTCCACGAGCCGTGGAACACCGCGAACCCGTCGCCGACATACTCGTCTGGAAACGCTGCAGCGCCGTTGCCTGGCGCATAAAACAGAAAACCGACGGCGGCCGAATGCGACGTGAATGGCACGTCGGGCGTGAGCGTCTTGCCGGCCAAATCCGGACGCTTGCCGACATGCCGTGGGTCCTCGTTGTCGCCCATGTAGTACCACGGCCAGCCGTAGAAGCCGCCTTCCTGCACACGCGTCGAGTAGTCCGGGACAAGATCGTCACCAAGACCATCGCGCTCATTGACGGTGCACCAGATCTCGCCGGTGCCGGGCTGCACGCCGAGCGCGACGCAATTGCGCAGCCCGGTCGCGTACACCCGGCCTTCCGGCGAGCCCACGTCGTACACGAGCACGGCCGCACGGTGTGTCTCGCCGCCCCAGGCCGCACCGACGCCATGCTCAGCCTCCCACGCGGCGATGTCCTCGGGCGTCTTCTCCGGCAAGTCGTCTGCGACGTTCGATTCGGAGCCGACCGAAACGAACATCTGTGCGCCATCCGCCGAAAAGACGAGATCGCGCGTGTAGTGGCCGGCGCCGGTCGGCGAGATTTCAGGCACGACCACCTCGGGCTCGCCGGAAGCCGTCGTGTCGCCGGGGCGGTAGGGATAGCGCACGACGCGGTTGTTCTCCGCGACATAGAGCCACTCGGGCTGCTCGGCCGGATAGAGCTGCATGCCGAACGGCTGGGTGAGCCCTTCGGCGAAGGTCTCGACGCGGGCCGCGGTCGTGCCGTCCGCCGACGGGCGCATCAGTTTGATGCGGCCAGGCCGCGTCTCGGCGACGAAGATGTCGCCGTTCGGCGCGACCCGCAGCACACGCGGCCGCTCGAGGTCGCGAGTAAAGACATCGACGCTGAAGCCGGCCGGGACCGCGAGCTCGGCATCGTCCGGCTTCGGCGCGATCGTCGGAAAATTTACGTTCGACGGCGTGGCGAATGGCTCGGGCAGCGACGCGACATCGATGCGATGCACGCGGCCGGGCGCGTCGTTTTTCCAGTCCGGCGAGTCGGCGCTCTGCGCGGCGGCGAGATCCGGGCCCAGCGCTGAAGCGGAGACGGCAAGCAGGGCGCCTGCGAGCGAAGTATATCGGTGCATGAATTCCCCCGATCGAGTTGATCGACTCGTTGCAGCCGCCATTTTGGCATGGCGGCTCAGAACTCGGCGCGCACTCCGATGCGGTAGCTGCGGCCGATCGTGTCGAACAGCACCGGATTGGTGCCCGCGAGGCCGCTGCCGATCAGCGGCGGTGTGCGGTCGAGCACGTTGTGCACAGTGCCGAAGATTTGCAGACGGTTGCCGCCAAACGCGAGGTCGTAGTGGCCGCCGAGCGACCAGATGAGGCTGCTCGGCACGCGGTTGTCATCGATGCTGTCGGCGCTGCTCGGGTCGTAGCCTTCGTCCTGCGGGCCGCGCCGCGTCGCGTGCTTGTTGCCGGCGCTCACGTAGCGCGCATGCGCGGTCACGCCGAACGCAGCGCGGCGAAGGGTGGTCGTCCACTGCGCCGCCCACGCCGGCGCCGGCTCCCAGTCCGCGCTGGTCCCGGGCCAACCTGTGACGCCGGCGATGTCGATCAGCCGCGGTGTTCTCGAGCTCGGCTGCACGAGCTGCGCGATGGTCCGCGACGCCATAAGGCGCGACGAAAGCGCTCCGAATGCGAAGCTGCCGCGCCAGTCCGCGGAGATGTCCACGCCGCGGCTTTCATATGCAGTAAGGTTCAGTGCCTCAGGGCTGATTTTCTCGATGCGCGCGAATCCGCCGAGCGAATCGTTCGGGTCGAGCAAGGGTCCTTGGATCTGCCCGCAGAAGAACGGATCACGCTCGAGGTAGCAGCCGTCCATGGTCAGCTGCAGATTCGCGGGGCTGATCGCATCGCTGATCTCGATACGAAAGTAGTCGACGGCGAGGCGCAGATTGCGCTCGGTCCAGGTGACGACAGCGCCGAGGGTGGTCGTGTCTGCCTCTTCCGTCGTCAAGCTGTGGCCGCCGAGCAGCTCGACGACGCACGGGTCGCCGGTCTGCGTGTAGTAGCCGAGGAAGCGGTTGCCGGTCCACGGGTTATCGCAGTAGCCGAAGTTGCTGCCTTCGGGGAAAACCTTTCGATAATAGAGCTCGCGGAAATTCGGTGCGCGAATGTCGCGCGAGAAGGACGCGCGCATCGTGAGCCACGGTGTCGCATCCCAGCTGCCGTTGGCCTTCCACGCCCCGATATCGTATCGAAAGGTGTCGCCGGCGATGCCCGTGCCGATGCCAGCGGTATTCTCGTAAGCCGAGCGGCGGGCGGCAAGCTGCACGTTCAGTCGTTCCGTGACGGGAATATCGAGCTCGCCGAAGATCTCAAGCACGTCGACGTTACCGCCGAATGTTTCGCCGTACTGACTGTTGTAATCGGTGCGAATGTAGCTCGGCTGAGTCGGGTCGGCGATGTTGTCGAGCGACTCGCTGCGCCACGATACGCCCGCGGCGCCTCGCACAGGCACGGGCCCGCGATCGCGTAGCACGGGCCCGGACGCCACGAACTCGAGCATGTCCTGCGTCACTTCCGTCGTCTCGAAAATCCGGCCGAAGGTGTAGTCGAAGGCTTCGGGCGTGATGCCGTGCAAGCCGAAGATATTGATCGGCACGCAGCCCTCGGCAATTCTCGGGTCGCCGTCGTAGCCCCGGCCGATACCGTCGCGAACGGCTCGGCATACCGCGTTGCCGCTGCCGTCGTCGACGGCATCGAGCGCGAACTGCAGTCGATCGGCATGCCGCGAGTCGTAAACGGCTTGCAGCATGTTGGACTTTCCGTATTGGTAATACGCGTCCCATGTCCACTGCGACGAGCCAAAGCGGCCGTCGAAACCGATCATGATGCGTTCGAGCTGGGCGCGCGTGTCGTTGGCCGTACTCGCCTGGGCGCTGAAGTCTTTGCTGATGCGGCAGGCATCCGGCGCCGGCGCGCACGGGTTCACGGCGAGTCGATTCAGGTAGAAGTTATCCGGGGCGAGCAAGGTGTCTAACAGGTCGATGCTGTCCTGGGGCGTATAGGCTTCGACCCGCGCGGTCGACGCATCGACGAGCATGCCGAGACCGGATGCGAAGCGGTGCTCGTAGCTTGCATAGGTCACGCGCCGGTCGACGTTCGAGCGCAATGAAGTATCGAGATAAACATGCTGGCCATCGCCGCCGACGTTGTATCGATCCGCAGGGGCATAAGGCACCAGACTCGTGCCCGCTTCGTCGAAGCGCAGGCCGAGCTCGGGCAATACGCCGGCCGTGCTCATGTCCACGCGGACATCCTCACGGTAGACGTAGTTCGGATCGTCGTTGACCGCGTAGTCGCGATTGACCTGAATCTGCGCGCCGCGTGCGCACCACGCGCGAGTCTCGATGCAGTTGCGGATCTCATCCATGCGCTGCACCTCGAGCCCGACTACGACGCGGCCGTCGCGCCCCACAGGGCCGCCCCAGGCGAAGCCGTAGTGAAGATCATCGCCGTCACCCACGGCCGTCGTGCCAAAATCGATCTGGGCTCTGCCGCCATCCAGATCTCGATCGAGCAGCACGTTGACGACGCCGCCGATCGCGCCCGAGCCGTACGACGCCGAGGCGCCGCCCGTCACGACTTCTATCCGCTCGACGAGAATCGACGGGATCACGTTGAGATCGACACCGTCCCCTTGATTCGTCGGCACGTGCCGGCGCGAATCGATCAGCGTCAACGTCCGCGAGCCGTACGCGGGATTGAGGCCGCGCAGGTTCGCGAGATGAAGCCCGTTGAATACATTGAGTGGATAGCTGTCGTTGCCGCCGGGCTTCGAGGTCGGCGTCCAGCTGCCGAGGTTGTACGGCAAGTGGTTGACGGCGTCGCCGATGTTGACGATGCCGAGGTCGTCCAGCAGCGCGCGGTCCAGCACGTTGGTCGGCTGCGCGCTGCTGAAATCGTCACGACGAATTCGCGATCCGGTGACGGTTACTTCCTCGATGGCCGGCGCGGCGGCTCTTCGGCGCGCCGGCGCCGCGCCGTCCTCCGCGGCGCGCGTGCCGAACGGGTCGCGCCGCGTGACGTCCCGAGCGCGCTGAGCCTCGCCGCGTCGCGCCTCCTCTCCGGTCGCACCGACCCGGATGGTCAGGCGCTCATCGCCATCGATCGCGGCATCGAGCCCCGTGCCGTCGAGCAAAATCCGCAGCGCGTCGTTGAGCTCATAGACCCCGATGAGCTCATTGGCCGTAAGCTTGCTGACGAGATCATAGGGGAACAGCACGGACACCTCCGCTTGGCGCGCGAAGGACATGAGCGCCTTGTCGGCACGTTGCTGTTCAATCGAAAAATGGGCTTCGCGCAAGATCGCCCCGCCGGCGGCTGCACCGGCGACAAGCGCGAGCAGGGCGGTTGCCGCGAGCCGGCGCAGCGGGCCATGCATCGCGCGCCGGGTTGTCAAGGTGCAGCGCGGAGCACGATCGTTTCGCCGCCGAGACGCTCGGATTCGATGGCGAAGCTTTCACGCAGCGCGATCAGCAGCCCCTCGACGTCGCCGGCGCGAAAATAGCCGCCGATGCGGATGCCGCGCAGCGCGTCGTCAGCGATGACGAAATCAGTCGTCGTGTAGCGTTCGACCTCGTCGAGCATCGCTTCGAGCGGCTCGCCTTCGAAAATCAGCATGCCCCGCTGCCAGGCGAGCTTCATCTCGAGCTGGCCGGGTGCCAGCCGGGAGATTCGCGGTGCGGCGCCGCGGTTTCGTGCAGTGCCCCGCGCGAGCAGCGCCGTCTCGCCTTCGATCAGCGTCGTATCGAAGGTGCCGGCAGAGCGCTCGCCGCCGACCGTCGTGGGAGCCGGATCCGGGTCGAGCAGCTTTACGCGGCCTTCCGCGACCGTGACTTCGACTTCTCCGCCCGCCGCCATCTTGACGTTGAACGCGGTACCGAGCGCTTGCACGACGCTGCCGCCGGCGCGTACCCGAAACGGCCGCAGCGGATCGTCGGCGACGGCGAAATACGCTTCTCCGCGCAGCAGCACGGCCTCGCGGGCGCTCGCCGAGTACTCGATCGCAACGCTGGTGCTTGTGTTCAGCGTGACCACCGAGGCATCCGGTAACGACTGCGTGATCTGCCCGCCCACTTGCGTATCGAAGGAGAGCGCGACGCTTTGCCCCGACTCGCCGGCGCGGCCGAGCACGCCGCGCTCATGAG
>CAZFJU010000030.1:0-26450 GCA_964518995.1 uncultured Gammaproteobacteria bacterium | reverse complement strand
CTAACGCTGCGATCAGCGGCGTGGCGACTGGCACGGCCCTTGCGTAAGCAAGGGGCGTGACACTTTGACACGTCCGTCTGCATCACATTGTTATGCGGCGCCCTTGTAGCCCGCACGTTCATCTCAGTATTTCTGATCGTGTCGCTTCGAGAAAGCTGCCGCAGTACTCCACGAACTGATCTAGAAAGGGCGCTCCGCCATCGGCGGCGATCCGCAAGCGACGCAATCTCATCTCCAGATAGCCGTTATCGACGCAGAGTTCTGGAGAAATCTGCGTCTCGGTGAGGCCTGGCTCCGGCCCGAGATAGATTACTGCGTCGTACTGCTCCTCGAAGGCCCCGGGCGGGAAGTTGAAGGCTTCATAGGATTCGACGATGTCTGCAGCACCGAGGATAGTGCCGGCTACTCGAGCCAGGCTCGGTCTCGGCCAAGACACCACGCCGGGTTGCAAAGAACTTAGCTTCTCTCCAGGCATCATCCATACTCTGAATATGGATGCGCCATGAGCGTCGATTGCGTTGAGTAAGGGTGAGTTGTTCCCGAAATGCAGCGCTCCAGATAGAAGCAAGGCTTTACGTTTCTTCTCAAGCACTTCTCGTTCTACAACTTCTGCTTCATAGGGAAATCTCCGCTGCAGCCACGGCAAGAGATCCTCATAATCGTCAATCATACTCCAGTCGATAGGCGGCTCTGCCGCGACGATCCGCAGTCGCCGCTCTGGAAGTAACGCGGAATTCGCCCTTCGCACGGCTCGAAAGAACGCCTCAAAAACAGGCGGATCAGAAACATGATGGGGTTGAGTGGTGTCCTGCCACACCCTCCTCAGTTCTTCGTAAGGAACTTGCTCGCCGCTCGTGAATGCGTCAATCGTATCCTGATATCGCGAAGTCGCAAACTCGACGACAAAGTCATCGACAAGCGACACGAATCTGGGGTCACTGAGAAGCGAGTGGATAATCTGATGCTCCTCCTCATACCCGGCTATAGCAATCGCAACAAGGTCATGCCGCTCAAGTTCTACGATGATTGCCTCGAGTGGATCTTCTGGCGAAGCCGGCGGAAAAGCTGACTCTTGGGCCAGCGTCGTCCCCGTTCCCATAGCTACACAACCGAATGTGATTAGAGTTAGGCGGCGCATCGGATGCACTCCCAATCCGGGCTTCGTTTTCGCTCCACACCAGCGCGTTACGTGATCGATTGTCCGCTACGGATCGCGTGTGTGACCGTACCGCACCGCGACGCCATCTGGGCCGCATAACAGTGTATTAGATCGCGTTTAATACCAAATTCAGCAATTAGTTGTTTAGACGGCATTCTGCCTATCTCGATTTCTCGGTTCTAAATATAACCTCACCTTCCGATCTTGGCTAGAAATCATGCTCCGTGCCATTGCCCGCCCGCTTCTGGGACCGCTACGTCGCGGTTCTCCGCGATCACTTCATCTGGCAGAGCCGCGCCCGGTGGCATGTCCGGCGCGCGCAGCAGTTTCTCAGTTCAGTCAAGAAACCACCCGCCGAAATCACCGCTGAAGACGCTGCCGCTTACCTTCGTCGCATGACGCATTCGGGGGATTATTATGACTGGCAGTTTCGCCAGATCGTCGAAGCACTACAGTTCCTCGGCCAAACGCTACACTTACCATGGGCTAAGACATTCGACTGGGCCCTCTGGCGCGAAGCGGCGAATCAGCTACCTTCGGACCACGCGATGGCCGATCGCGAGCCGCAAACTCCGTCGGCCCGCGGCAGCGAAGCGGTACTCCGCGAGCATCAGACGCCTGGTGATCCCCTGCTTCAAGCCGTTATCCGCGAGATTCGCCGCCGCGCCTACTCATATAAGACGGAGCAAGCCTATCTTCATTGGCTTCGGCGCTTTGCCATGCACTGTAAGGGTGACCTCCACGGCGCCGGCTCGGACGAAGTCCGCGCCTTCCTCGAGGATCTGGCGATCAACCGAAAAGTCACACCAAGCACGCAAAACCAAGCGCTGTGTGCGATCGTCTTCCTCTACAGCAACGTATTACAACGACCGCTGGAGCTCGGCACCTTCCAGCGTGCGAGAAAGCCCCGTCGCCTGCCGGTCGTGCTAACGCGTGACGAGGCGCGCCGGCTCCTCGACCACCTCTCCGGAGTGCATGGGCTGTTGGCGAGTCTGCTATACGGTACCGGAATGCGGCTCATGGAAGCGCTCCGCCTGCGGGTGAAAGACATCGATTTCGGTTATCACCAGATCGTCGTACGCAACGCCAAAGGCGCGAAGGACCGGGTAGTTCCACTGCCTACGCGGCTCGAGAAGCCGCTGCAAGCACATCTCCGCGGCGTGCGGCGAAGGTTCGATGCCGATCGTGAAGCGGGCTACGGCGAGGTTTTTCTTCCGGACGCGCTCGCCCGTAAGTACCCCAACGCCGCGCGTGAATGGAGTTGGCAGTTTGCGTTTCCGAGCTCCCGCATCTCGCTGGATCCGCGTTCCGGAGCCGTACGGCGCCATCACCTTCACGAGAACGGCCTGCAGCGCGCCATAAAAACCGCAGCGAAGCGCGCGAACATCTCCAAACGCGTGAGCTGTCATGCGTTACGACACTCGTTCGCGACCCACCTGCTCGAGCTGGGCTACGACATCCGCACGGTTCAAGAGCTGCTCGGCCACTCGGATATTTCCACGACGATGATCTACACCCACGTGCTTAACCGCGGCGGGCGAGCGGTTCGCAGCCCGCTCGATGTCGATGGCTGATGGCGCCGTTGCAGCCGCGATCTGGGCGACCGATGAAATGCCCCGGCGGCGGATAACGACACCGGCGCTTGCGGCGTTCGGCGAACTCCGCCCCGGCGAGAGCTCTACCCCGAGCTTACTGGAACGCCACCTCGGAGAAGCTCCGCAGCTTACGAGAGTGCAGCCGCTCGCGTTCCTCGGTGCGAAGCCGCTCGAGCGCATCGAGGCCGATGTCGAGATGCTGCCCGACTCGCTGCCGGTAAAACTCGCTGGCCATGCCGGCAAGCTTGATTTCGCCGTGCACCGGCTTATCCGACACGCAAAGCAGCGTGCCGTAGGGCACGCGGAAGCGGAAGCCGTTCGCGGCGATCGTTGCCGACTCCATATCCAAAGCAACGGCTCGCGACTGCGACAGCTTGCGGATCGTCACCGCGTTGTCGCCGATCTCCCAGTTGCGGTTCGCAACACTGCATACGGTGCCGGTCCGCATCACGTGCTTGCGTTCGAAGCCATCTAGGCCGGTCACCGCGCCGACCGCCTGCTCGAGAGCGACCTGCATCTCGGCAAGCGCCGGGATCGGAACCCACAGCGGCAGTTCCTCGTCGAGGACGTGGTCTTCGCGGACATAGCCATGCGCGAGCACGTAATCGCCGATCTTCTGCGAGTTTCTCAAACCGGCACAGTGGCCGAGCATGAGCCATGCGTGTGAACGCATGACGGCCACATGATCGGTGATGTTGCGCGCATTCGATGGGCCGGTGCCGATATTGATCATCGAGATGCCTTCGTGGCCCGGCTTCAGCAAGTGAAACGCCGGCATCTGCGGCATGCGCTCAGGTGGCGTTCCCACCGCCTGCCCGGCGCCGGGACGGGTGATCACGTCGCCGGGTTCGACGAAGCCGAGCCACTCACCGCCCCCGGCGTCGATCCGTTCCCGGCTGATACGCGCGAACGCATCGACGTAAAACTGATAGTTCGTGAAGATGACGAAGTTCTGAAAGTGCTCCGGATCGGTGCCGGTGTAGTGATGCAATCGGTGTAGCGAGTAATCGACACGGGCGGCGCGGAACAGCGCCAGCGGGGCGGGCTCGCCCGGCGCCCGGCGCAGCGTGCCGTTCACTATCGCGTCGTCCATCAAGGCAAGATCCGGAGTATCGAACACGTCGCGCAACATGCGCCGCCGCGGCAGCTCGGAGGTGTCGGCCGCAATGTTCACGTCGCGCCGATAGGCGAAGTGCACGGGGATCGGCTCCGCGGATTCGCCGATCGCGATGGGCACACCGTGGTTCTCGAGCAGAAGCTCGAGCTGCTCGATGTAGTAGTCGCGAAAGAGGTCGGGCCGTGTAACGGTCGTCTCGTGCACCCCTGGCCCGGCCACGAAGCCGTACGATAGACGCGAGTCGACGCGACTGTGGGTCTCGGTGCTAATGCGGACCAACGGATAGGCGGCGCGCACGCGCGTATCGCCATCGTCGCCGTTGACATAGGCTTCTAGCCGTTCACGAAGAAACGCCGTGTTGCGCTCGTAGATCTCTTCGAGCCGGCCAACGGCCGCGGCGGCATCGGTGAACAGCTCAGTCGGAATCGGCGGCGGCGTAAGGATGCGCAGATCGATCATGTCACCAGGACTCCATCAAAGGCGAGAGGCATACACAGTGCTGGGCCACAGGCACGGTCAGCCTCCGCTCGGACCGCGCAGCTGAACGAGCGACAGCATGTTGATCGCCGTATGCGCAAAAATCGCCGGCCACAGCGTCCCCCAGCGCAGCGTGAACACCGCAAGCACCAGCCCGAACACCGCGGTCTGCACGACACCGTAAACGCCCTGATAAAAGTGGCCGAGCGCGAACAACCCGGCAGAGATCAGTGCCGGCGCCCAGAACCCGCCGACGAGCTCGCGCGCACGCGTAAGCAGCAAGCCCCGCGCCACGATCTCCTCGTAGAAGCCGACGAGAAGCAGCAGCAAGAACGTTGCGGTGAGCGGTGTGTCATCGGTGAGCCCGACCGCGAGGGTTTCGAGCTCGGCGATATGCTCCTCGAGCGTGGCGGGCGACGAGGCGACGATGGCCAACGTCAACAGCAAATTCGCACCGTAGCCGGCGAGCAGCACGATGAGCGCGCGGCCGACGTCGGCGCGCTGCGGCGCGCGGAGCCCGATGCAGGCAAAGCCCTGCTCGCGCGCGGCGAGCAGCACCCAGACGCCGCCAAGCACGAGCAGTGCTTGCAGGAACAGGCCGGCGGCAAGGCTCGGCGTCTCGGCGGAAAACAACGCGACCACAATGCCCGCGCCGACCGCGCACAGCGGCACGAGCACGATGATGGCGACAATGTCGAATGCGGCGTCAGCCCGGGAGACCGGCGGCGCCCGGTCGTCGACTGGGTCGTCCTCCGCCGTGCTCACGTCTCGCCCTTGCGGTGCTGGGTCATCGGGTCATTCTACCCGCCGGCGCGCCGCGAGAACTCCATCACAGCGGCACAGCAGTCGGCTGCGGATGTCGGCGCGGACCGTTGCACTTTTCCGCGGCTGCCATAATTCGGCATTTTTCGATCGGCAACACGCCACTTCGGGCTGCCAACCTCTACGCTCGGGGCCGAGAGATCGCTTTGCAAAAGGGAGCCCCGGGAAGGGAAAGTCAATGACACTGCAACGCTCGATCGACATCGCCGTGGCCGCCGCCGGGCTCGTGCTCGCAAGCCCCTTGCTGCTCGCGATCGCTGGGCTGATCCGCGCCGAGGACGGCGGCCCCGTGATCTTCATGCAAATGCGGGTCGGCGCTGCGCGGCAGCC
This sequence comes from uncultured Gammaproteobacteria bacterium, assembly GCA_964518995.1. GTDB lineage: Bacteria > Pseudomonadota > Gammaproteobacteria > Steroidobacterales > Rariloculaceae > ZC4RG20. Next base: position 20,950 of record CAZFJU010000030.1, on the reverse strand, counting down.
GTTCCGAATCTATAAGTTTCGGACGATGCGCGACGGCGCCGAGACGCGCGTTGGACGTTGGCTGCGCCAGACCGGTCTCGACGAGCTGCCGCAGCTCGTCAACGTGCTGCGCGGGGAGATGCGCCTGATCGGTCCGCGGCCGTTGACGTTCGAGGATGTGGAGCGGCTCGGCTGGTGCGGCGACGCGCACACACTGCGCTGGAGCGTCCCGCCCGGCATCATCGGCCTCGCCCAGCTCTACGCCGGGCGCGGCAAGCGTGTGTCCTGGTTTCTCGATGTCAGCTATGTCCACGGGCGGCGGTTGGCACTCGATGCCGGTATCGTCGCAGCCACGGCCGTGATCGGCATCGTCGGCAAGAGGCGCGTGCGCGCGTGGCTCCGGGCGCGGCGGCGCGGACGCATCGTCCCGAGAGGCGGCACGCGTGCCCCGGCGCGGCGGCCGGCGCTGGGCAATAGCATTGGCGCGCGGCTTGCGTCGCCGCGATGAAGGCGTAGCCCGGCCGGCCAAACATGAGAAGCACAAGCGCCGCGCCGCGAAGCGGTGCTCAGCGTGCCACCGGTCGCGCCGTTTCGGCCGGATACACCTCTACACCGGCGGCCACGCCCTCCAACGCTTCGACAAACCGCCGGCACCACGCATGTATGTCGTTACGGCGTAGCACGCTCATCATCGCGCTGTGCCGCTCCCGGCGCTCCGCGAGCGGCATCTCGATCGCCCGGTGCAAACCTTCGGCAACCCCTTCCCGATCGAACGGATTCACGAGCACAGTATCCGCGAGCTCGATCGCCGCACCGGCAAGCTTCGACAGCACCAGCACGCCCGGGTCGTTCGGATCCTGGCTCGCGACATACTCTTTCGCGACGAGGTTCATACCGTCGCGAATCGGCGTAACGAGACCGGCCCGAGCTATTCGAAAGAGCGCCATGAGCATGCTGGGATCGATCGCGCGATTCGAATAACGAATCGGCACCCAGTCGACCTCGGCGAAACGCCCATTGATGTTGCCGGCCGCTTGCTCGAGATTGGTTCGAATCGCCATATAGGTTTCGACTTCGGTACGCGTCGGCGGCGCAATCTGCGTGAACGTAACCCGGCCGCGCATGGCCGGATAATGTTCCAGCAGACTCTCGAACGCCCTGAATCTGAGCTCGAGCCCCTTGCTGTAGTCGAGCCTGTCCACTCCGATGATCAGCTGGCGATCACGCAAGCTCATCCTGAAACGCTGGACCTGCGGCCGCTGCAGATTCTGAACGCTGAGCGTGGAGCACTGCTCCACATCGATGCCTATCGGAAACGCGGCGATGCGAAACACGCGGCCGAACGCCCGCATGCGGCCGTCCGCAAGCATCTGACCGCCGATATCCGGCTGCAGGAAGCATTCGCGCAACGCGAGCACGTCCGCCTCCGTCTGCAAACCGACGACGTCGTAAGCGGAAATCGCTTCGAGCAGCTCGTCATAGCGGGGCAAGGCCTTCAATAAACCGAAGCCGGGGAACGGCACGTGCAGGAAGAAGCCGATCGGCCGGTCCACGCCCGCCGCGCGGAGCGCCTGGCCGAGCGGAAATAGCTGGTAGTCGTGAACCCAGATCAGATCATCGGGCTCGAGCAGCGGCATGAGCCGGTTGGCGAACAAGTGATTGACCCGCCAGTACGCCTGCTGGTCGCTGCGGCTATACGAGAAGAAGCCGAGCATGAAATGCAGCAACGGCCAAAGCGTGTTGTTACTGAACCCGGAATAGTAGCCTGCGAAATCCTCTTCGCCGATGTCGATAGTGGCGAATTGCACTTTGCCGGACGATGCAAGCTTCGCGGCCCCAGGTTCCGCGGGCGTCGTCTTGCCGCTCCAACCAAACCAGAGGCCACCGCGAGACTTGAATGCCGCCAGCAGACCGACTGCCAATCCGCCGGGCGGCTTGCCGCTCCGGGGTATCGCCACGCGGTTCGAAATAGCGACCAGGCGGCTCATCGGTGCACGCTCACTTGTTGCGTCACACTTCGAAACTACTGTTCATACACTCCCGACTTTACGCTGACTGGGGAGCAGACAAAAGACGGCATTGCCCGCATATCTCAAGATGCTTCGGCGAGTTGCTCGAGCCAATCAAGCACGTCATCGACGCCCGCCAGCCGCCACCGCGCGAGTGTCGGCGCCGCGCCCACCTTGACGGTGACCCCGCCGAGAGCGGCCAGCGAACGGAAGCCGGCTTCGTCGGTGACGTCGTCGCCGATGAAGACCGGCGTGCGGCCGGCAAATGGCGGCCCGGTCACGAACCGCTCGATGGCCCGCCCCTTGTCGGAGGTGGCCGGCTTGATCTCGAAGACATGATTGCCCGCCAGGATTTCGATGTCGGGCGGGCGCTCCGCGAGCAAGCGCTGGACAAATTCCTGCATCTCCCCGGCAAGCTCCGGGCGATTGCGGTAATGCACAGCGAATGCAGTCGTTTTATCCTCGATCCATACGCCAGTGTGCAGGGCGACGAACGGATCGACGCGGCGGCGCATCGACGCCAGGCTCTCGGCGGGCTCGGCAACGCTGATGGCCCCATCGACGCCGCGATGCTCGAGCCCGTGCACGCCGGCAGCCGGAAACCGATGCGGCGCGAGGATCCGGTCGATGTCCTCGATCCGCCGGCCAGAGATGATCGCGAACGCGCCGCCGCACGCGTCCGGCAAGACCGTCAACAGTCGGCGCAGCCGCGGCGACGCTTCGGTGAGGCTCGGATGGCTGACGATTTCGACGAGCGTGCCGTCGAAGTCGAGGAACAGCGCCGGGCGGCGCGGCCAAGGTGGTGGTCCGATCTGTGTCACGGTGCAGGCCACTCAAGCAGAGAGAACGAGCGAGCGGTCCGGAACCATGATTCCGGTGCGCTCGTGGCGTAGTTTCGCGCAATTCCGCTGCGACCTCGACCCGCGCCGCTCCACGGATGCCGGCGCGCCCTATTCCGTCTATTATTCAAAGCCAATAACGGCCAATAACGCAGGACCGGCATCGCTAGCCGGCCGTCTATCGGGGAGACCACAATGCGAAAAGGTGCGGCGGCAATCGTGCTCGCGATTTTGACGTCGGCGACGGTAACGGCGGATGAGACGAGCTTCCGGACTCGGCTCTCCATGGTGCCTATCGACCCGGCGACCGCCGCCAGCGTCACCGGAGTCGGTGAAGCGCATGCCGCGCTCGAAGGGCAGACACTTGCCGTGACCGGCAACTTCAATGGCTTGCAGGGCCCCGCCACGGCCGCGCACCTGTACGCCGGCGCGTACACCGGCATACGCGGCGAACCGTTTGCCGAGCTCGCGGTCACGCGCGCCCCAATGGGCTCGATCTCCGGCGAGGTCGCGCTGACGCCGCAGCAGGTCGAGGCGCTGCAAGCCGGGCGCGTCTACGTGCAGATCGACAGCGAAGCGGCGCCGGAAGGCAACCTATGGGGCTGGCTGCTCGCCAACTGACTCCGCCGCCTCCGCGAGCCAGTTCTCGACACGCCGCTCCAGAATCGACAGCGGCAACGCGCCGCCGCCGAGCACCGTATCGTGGACGGCGCCGAGGTCGACCTCGACGCGGTGCGCGCGCTCGGCGACGGCCCTGAGCCGTAAGAGCTCCAGCATGCCGATCTTGTACGCCGTCGCCTGGCCGGGCCAAACGATATAGCGGCGCACCTCGGAGCGGATCTGCCCTTCGGACGCCGGAGAATTCGCGCGGAAGTAGTCGACGGCCTGCTCCTCGGTCCAGCCCATCGCATGCAGCCCGGTATCGAGGACGAGCCGAATCGCACGCCAGATCTCGGTCGTCAGCCGGCCGAAATCGGCATACGGGTCCTCGTAGGCGCCCATCTCCTTGGCGAGACGCTCCGCGTAGAGCCCCCAGCCCTCGACATAGGCGGTGAAGAAGCTCTGCGTGCGAAATTCCGCGATGTCGTCGAGCTCCTGCATGATCGAGATCTGCATATGGTGGCCCGGCAAGCCCTCGTGGTACGCGATCACCTCAAGCTGCGGCCGCGGCACCGCGCTCATGTCGATCAGATGGGCGTAGAAAACGCCCGGACGAGTGCCGTCCGGTGAGCCTGGCACGTAGTGCTGAGCGCCGCCCGCCTGCTCGCGAAACGGCTCGACGCGGCGCACGACCAGCTCGGCTTGCGGCAACACGCCGAAGAACTCGGGCAGGCGTTGCTCGATTCGCACGAGGTGCGCACGCGCCTCCTCGAGATAGGACTCTCGACCCTCGTCCGTGCTCGGAAAGTAGAATTGCTCGTCATCGCGCACGAAGGCGAAGAACGCCTCCAGGCTGTCGTCGAAGCCGACGTCGTTCTTGATCTGCTCCATCTCCGCACGGATGCGGGCGACCTCGTCGAGGCCGATCTGATGGATCTCCGCGGCGGTCAGCGGGGTCGTCGTCGAGCTGACGAGCCGCTCGGCGTAATACGCTTCACCGGTGGGGAGCTTCCAAACGCCGGTGGCGACCACGTCGGCATTGGCGATATCGGCCTCGATCCAATCGATCAGCGCCCGGTAAGCCGGCTCGAGCTGCTCGCGCAAAGCGGCTCGGACCGACGTGCGCAGGCCCTCCGCGCGCTCGGCGGTGATCGTTCCCCGCGCGACGAGCCCATCGATCTTGGCGAGGGCGTCGCTCCACAGCGGCGAGCTGCCGTCGCCTTCGAACGGTGCGCCGGTCACGATGGCGGCGGCTTGCTGCACCACGGCTTCGTACGCGAAGCGCGGCGGCCGCACGCCCTCGGACGCTGCGATCTGCGCCCGCTCGAGCAGCTGCCCCAGCGCGCGCGCAACGCCGCGGATCCTCGCGACGTAGGCCTCCATGTCGGCCTCGTCGTCGACGGTGTGAAAGCTGATCAGGAACTGCGGCAGCGACGCCTGCGGCCCGTCGAGCTGCGTGAAGATGTAGGCATTGCGCAGGAAGGGACGAGCGGCCGCGGCGCGCTCATGCTGATACACCCAGACGTCGTACGAGGTCTGTCCCTCGGTCCTCAGCTGCGCATAGTTGAACTCGCTGCGCAGCGCCTCGACGGTGCCCCGCTGCCATTCGAGCTCGCGATCGACGGCCTGCTCGGAGAAGTCGTCGATTTCGTCGTAGCCGTCCTTGCTGCCGAGGCGCGTGCGCTGCATCGGGCTGAAGTCGAGACGTTCCTCGAAGCGCGCATCGAGCCATTCGCGCAGGCGTGCCGACTCCGCCTCGGCGGCCGCCATGCCGGTATCGACGCCGGCCGCTCGTGCCGCCTCGGCGGCGGGTGCTTCGGCGCCCGGCTGCGCATCGCTCGGCCCGTAGGCGAGCAGCCCCGCGACCAGCAATACGACCGCGACTCTCACGTGTGCATGACAAACTTCGCGCGACGTTCGGCGATGCGCCAACCATCGAGCGTCAGCTTGAAACGATCTTCGAGCTCGCCGATCAACGTGCGCGAATCGCACTTCGCGCCGAAGTGCTTATCCAAGTTCAGCGCGTCGGCGGAATACAGCACGACATAGATCGTTGCGCTCGCCGCATGCGGTGAATCCACTTTCACGACGATGTTGGTGCAGATATGGCGCGTCAGGCGGTTACGCGGCCGTGTCCGGTAAGACTCGACGATCTCCTGCGGCCCGCACAGAGGCTCGCCGTTCGGCCGATGAAGGAGCCCGTCGCTCGTGAAGAGCGCGGCAAACGCGGCATAGTCCTGGCGGTCGTTCGCGGCGATCGATTCGAGCACGAGGCGCTGGCAGGCGTGCTCGATGAGCATCCGGTCTTGCTCGCTCAATGTGGTGGTCGTCATGGGAGTGAAGCATAGCGCATGAACGTGCTTTTCAGGGGGCGGCTCGTGTCAACTCGCAAGGCGCGCGTAAATGTCGCCCGAGCCGGCCCCCTGCGATAGCGCGCCGATAAACGCGCGGATGGCCGCGCCATCGAGCCATTCCGGGCCGCCGAGACGGTGGCTTTCGCCGGCTGACCAGTTGAAGCGATAGTCGCCCAGCGTCTCGAGACGATCCACACACTCGAGCGCAAGCTCCCGCGCGGCCGGCAAATACTCGAACGACAAAGCGCGCAACGGACGCGACGTGCCGGCCAGCACCTCGGCCTCGAACCCCTCGACGTCGATCTTCACGAAGTCCGGCTCGCCGTGCTCGGCGATCAATGCATCGAGCGTCGTCACCGGCACCTCTGCGCCGCTCGACCAGCGGACGTGCGCGAAGGACGGGTCCGCGGCCACCTCGTCCGCCCACTCCGGCGACAGCGTCGTGACGGTCGGCGTCCGCGCGCTGACCAGCAGCCGCGCACGTCCTGGCGCACGGCCGACTGCCGCGGGCACGATCGCGACCTCGCCGTTGCGGCCGTACAGCCAGTGCAGCAGCCGGACGAAGTCGGCTTGCGGCTCGACCGCGACGACGCGCGCGCCGAGCCGCCGCCAACAGCGGATTCGGTTACCGACGTGCGCGCCGATATCGAAGCAGAGCGCCCCAGGCGTGACGAACGACGAATAGAGCAACTTCATACGGCGCGCGCGGAATGGCACGCCGTAATACATCGCCAGCGAGCGCGCGATTCCGAGCCAGCGCGCCGGCGCCGTCGCGCTATCGAGCCGATCGTCCTGCCGGGGCTCCATCAACGAAAGATATCAATCCGTCGCGAAGCAGTAGAAAAGACCATTGCCGCCGGTGCCTTGAAGGTCCGACTGCCCGCAGCCGCGGGACGCATGCGCCGCGTTCCACGACGTCGGGTTCTGCCCGCCGCCCTCGCGATCGTGATGGCCGACCATCGCGCTGCCGTCGGACGCGCTCGACGTCCAATCGGCGCAGGTGTTCTCCGCCGCCGTGCCGTCCTCGAGCGAGCCGGTGAGGATGTCGTGCATATTGGGCGTATCGCCGCGGCCGTTGATCTGCTCGCCCCGCTCGCTCAGGGACGTGCTCTTGCCGAGATTGTTGTTTTCGCTATGCAGATCGTCGACGTTCTCGGCAACCATCTCCCCTTCCGCGTTGAACCACGGGCCATCGCCGATACGATCGCGGGCATTCTCGGCCTCGCCGTCTGCGCCCATGGTGCTGAGATAAGCCCGCCACGTCTTGTCGCCGGCCCCGACCCCGTCCGCAAGCTGCTGGCAATGAGCATCCGCGCCTTCGAGGCCGCCGAGATCGGCGCCGTTGCCTGGGCCTTCGCTGGTGATGAAGAAGCTCATGTCCTCGTGCGCGTCCTGGGCCGCTGCGCCGACGCTGAAGAAGGCTGCAGCGACCGCGGCCGCGGCGATCGTCCTGGCTGTCGTTTTCATTGGATCCCCTTGTCGTTGTCGTTCATACGATCGGCAGTCGAGCCGATGTGCAGTAAGCAGGTGATACCACGCCTCGGCGGACGCGTTGCAAGACCAAACCGGCTCGAGCGCCCAGCGTACACGGGAGCGCCTGTCCATTTCGAGCCGGCTCCAACGCCGCCGACAGGTTGCTAGTATGCGGCCTTTTCCGGCCCATCGAGACTCGGAGGCATACGCGTGACACGCATGGACGACGCCGCGGCGCGCATCATCAGCCGCTTCGACTTGAAGCCACACCCCGAAGGCGGCTTCTTCCGCGAGATCTACCGATCGCAGGCGCTGATCGACCGGCCGACCGGCCCAGCGTTGTCGCAGCGCAACTGCTCCACACTCATCTACTATCTGCTCGCCGACCCGCAGTTCTCGGCCTTTCACCGCGTCAAGTGGAGCGACGAGATCTGGCACCTTTACGCGGGCGGTCCGCTCGAGCTGCATTTGATCGATGATCAGGATCAGTATCGGGTCGTGACGTTGACCTCGCCGCTCGACGGTGGCGAGCCGATCGCGGTGGTGCCAGCCGGCTGGTGGCAGGCCGCCCGCCTGCCGGCAGGCACACCGTGGGCCTTCGGCGGCTGCACCGTCGCTCCCGGCTTCGACTTCGCCGATTTCGAGATGCCGCAGGTCGACGAGCTCGTCGAACGCTTCCCACAGCACGAAGCGGTGTTGCGTCCGCTGGCCCGCCGTTGACGCCTAGCGCGCTTTCCTGTAAGCAGGAGGCTGAGTCAAGCCGCTATTTACATTAAGGAAAATCGGGCAACGGGGAGCTCATAGGTAGGCCCGTGCGGTCGGCGCCAAGCGCTGCAATCGACCTCTAGCAGCGTGACGCGTATCCGCGCCTGCGACACACGGGCGGAAGATAATTTCCTGTGGCCTCGAGTCCGCCGTGGAGCATTCGGGGGAGCGTCCGCATGTCGAAAACTGTGTTGTGCCGGTTGGGTCTGCTTCTTTTTGCCCTGGTCGCGGCGTCGGTCAGCGCAGCGAGCGAGACCTTCCCACGGCCAAAGCAGCTCGAGGCCGCGGTTGAGTTCTGGACGCGCGTGTATACCGAGGTCGATACGCGCGGCGGTTTCATCCATGACAACCAACGCCTCGACATCGTCTACGAAACGGTTCGCGACACGAGCTCGGACACGGCCCGGCGTCGGCAGGTCGATGCATCCGTCGCCCGCTATCGGGCGATACTGAACAAGCTCGGCGGCGGTTCGCGCAGCAACCTCGACGCCGAGGAGCGGCGCGTCCTCGCCTTGTTCCCCGAGGGCACGAGCAATGCCGAGCTTCGTGCCGCCGCGAACCGCTTGCGCTTTCAGCTCGGCCAGGCGGATCGCTTCAAAGCCGGCCTGATCCGCTCGGGCGTCTGGCGCGATTTCATCCTCGACGTGCTCGCGCGGCACAACGTGCCGCCGGAGCTGGTCGCTCTGCCCCACGTCGAGTCGTCGTTCGACCCGACCGCCTACTCCAAGGCCGGCGCGGCCGGTATGTGGCAGTTCACACGCTCGACGGGCGTGCGCTATATGCGCGTCGATCACATCGTCGATGAGCGCCGCGATCCGTTTCTGTCGACTGATGCCGCCGCGCGGCTGCTGCGCGACAACTTCGATGTGCTCGGCCATTGGCCGCTCGCAATCACCGCCTATAACCACGGAATTTCCGGCATGCGCCGGGCCGTGAGCCAACTCGGCACGACGGACATGGGCACGATCGCCGAGCGCTACGACGGCCGAACGTTCGGCTTCGCATCGCGCAACTTCTACCCGGCGTTTCTCGCCGCCGCGGACATCGACGCGAATCCAACCCGGTACTTCGGCGAGTTCCGCATGAGCCCGCCATCGGGCACGATCGTGACGGAGATCGGGGATTATCTTTCGGTGCAGACGCTGTCGCGTACGCTCGGCATCCCGATGAGCCAGCTGCGCGAGCTGAATCCGGCGCTGAGCGCGGTGGTGTGGAGCGGTGACAAGTACGTTCCGAGGGGCTATTCGCTGCGTATCCCGGGCGAGCTCTCGGCACGCGATCCGCGCAGGTTGCTCGCGTCCGTGCCGGCCGGCGAGCGCTTCGCCGCGCAGATGCCCGACGTCGAGCACCGGGTCGCGAGCGGCGAGACGCTGTCGCACATCGCGTCGCGCTATCGGGTCAGCGTCGCAGCGCTGGTCGAGACCAATGGCCTGCGCAACAGCCATATGATCCGGGCCGGCCAGGTGCTGAAGCTGCCGGTGCCTGCAGGGCAGGCCCGCGTGCTGCTTGCAAGCGCCGAGCCCGCGCGCGTCGACGGCGAGTATGTCGTTCGCCGCGGCGACAGCATCGAGCGGATATCGCGAACGATTGGCGTCGACGCCAACTTGCTGCTGAGCGCCAATGGGATCAGCAATCGCAATCTGATCTTCGCCGGACAGCGGCTGCGGGTGCCAGCCGGCAACGCCGGCGTTGAAGCCCTCATCGCGGCCGTGAACGAACCGGCACCGGTGATCGATAGCGCCGCCGAGGTCGAGCCGATCATCGAAGAAGCAGCGGTCGCCGAGGCGTCGCTCGAATCGAATGCGTTGGCCAGCCATCAGGCCGAGCTCGCGGCCGATCCGAGCAATTACGCGGTTTCGAACGGCGTCATTGCCGTGCAGGCGCTCGAGACGCTCGGCCATTATGCCGACTGGCTCGGCGTCCGCACGCAGCGGCTTCGCGATCTGAACGGCTTGACCTATCAGCAGAACGTCGTCGTCGGCCAGTCCTTGAAGCTCGATTTTTCAGGCGTGAGCGCTGCGGAGTTCGAGCGCCGGCGGGTCGCGTATCACCGCCGCAATCAAGAGCAGTTCTTTTCCAGCTACCACATCGCGGACGTTGCAGATCACGTCGTTCGCAGCGGTGAGTCGCTATGGGTGCTGGCTCAGCGCACCTACGATGTTCCGGTCTGGTTGCTGCGTCAGTACAACCCGGATCTCGACCTCGACCGCGTGCGGCCCGGCACGGTCGTGAAGGTGCCGCGCCTGCAGCCTATCGAAGGAGAGGCCTCGCTTTCCATCTGACGGCGACTTACGTTAGGCTCGCCGGCATGAATGCTCGAACGCTGCTGGCCGTGATCGCGTTGCTGTCCACGCTGCTGGTAAGCGCCTGCGGACCGAGCGGCGATGGCAGCACTGCGGGCGCTTCGGCTCCCGTCACGATCGGCTCGAACCCTTCGGGCACGCATGTCTACGCCGTCGCGGCCGGCCTCGCGAAGGTTCTTCAGGAACGGGCCGGCATCGATGCGAGGATGCGTCCATTCTCCGGCTCGTCCGTTTATGTGCCGATGCTGCAGCGCGGCGAGATCGCTTTTGGGTTGAACACCGGCATCGACTCGTACCTCTCCTATCAGGGGCTGCCGCCGTATACGAATCGAATGGATCGTCTGCGCGCCGTAGGCGTTATCTTTCCGCTGCCGATCATGTACATGGTTCGGGCGGACTCCGGTATGACCCGCATCGAGGATTTACGCGGCAGGCGGGTCGTTATTGCATTCCGCGCAAACGCCGCGCTCGAGCAGCTGCACACGGCCATTCTCGCGACCGGCGGCCTCACGACCCAAGACGTTCAACCGATCGTCGTCGCGGGCCTGCCTGACGCGATGCGTATGCTGACCGAAGGACGTGCCGACGCCGTGCCGACCGGCCTCGATACGGCGTTGTCCATTCAGGTCCATTCGTCGATTCCGGGCGGCATTCGTTACCTCACGATGGGCGAGGACGAGGGCGAGCTTTCCGCCGGCATGCCCGGCGCAGTACCGATCACCCTGGCACCGACCGCATCGAGCGTCGGTCTCGAAGGGCCGACACGCGTCGCCGGCGTCGTCGACTTCCTGAACTCGAGCACGAACGTGCCCGACGAGGTCGTCTACGAGGTCATCAAGACGATCCACGAGAACTGGGCCGAGCTACGGCGCGACTATGTGCAGATGGCCAACCAGCCGCCGGAAGCCATCGCACCGGCCGATACGAACCATCCTTATCACGACGGTGCGATCCGCTATTACCGGGAAGCCGGCCTCTGGACGGATGCGCACGAGCAAAACCAAGCGCGGCTGCTCGCAGAATGACATGAGCGACGACACCGATCCGCTGAACGGTCGGGTCATTGCCGTCCCGGAGAGCCGTCAGCTCGAGGTGCTCGCCGCCCTGCTCGAGCGTCGCGGCGCGCAAGTGCTGCGTTGTCCGCTCGTTGCGATCGAGGACGCGGACGACGCGCGTCCAATCAACGCCTGGCTCGAACGAACGATCGCCGCACCGCCGGCGTTGCTCGTCTTCTATACCGGCGAAGGTGTCGAGCGTCTGATCGGCTTTGCGGAGCGGCATGGCAGCAAGGAGCGCTTCATCGCAGCTGCAAGCGCGATACCGACGCTCACACGCGGCCCGAAGCCGAAGCGGGCCCTGCGCATGCTTGGTCTCGCGGCGACGATCGAGGCGCCGGAGCCGACCACTGCGGGCATCGTGCGCGCGCTCGAGTCGTTGCCGCTCGAGGACAAACGCGTCGGCGTGCAGCTATACGCTGCCGAGCCACCGGCGGCGCTCGTCGCGCACTGCCGTGCGCGGCGGATCGATGCCGATTTCGTGGCGCCGTACCGCTATGCCACGCAGGCCGACGAGGATCAGGTCGCAGCGCTGATCACAAAGCTCGCGGATGGCAATATTCACGCGATCGCATTTACGAGCGGGGCTCAAATCGAGCGGCTGTTCGCGGTCGGCGCGAAGCGCGGCCTCGACGCCGCGCTCATGGCAGGGCTCGCCGCAACGCGCGTCGCCGCCGTCGGGCCGATTGCCGCGGCCGCGCTCGAGTCGCGCGGCATTCGGGTCGATGCGGTGCCGGACGAGAGCTTCCATATGAAGCCGCTCGTCAATGCGCTCAGCGCGTCGTTTGCGTGAGATCGACGCGTGGCGAGATCGGCAGCCGGTCCGCGCCGCCGGAACCGCAATCCACAAAATCTGTGGATAACGTTGTGGAAAAGGACTTGAAAGCGGAGTGTCCGGGTGCGGGGTGGCCGTTTCGAGTCAGCTTGGTCAAAAAACCGTCACATCCGACGCCGCCTGCGAAGCGCACCATCATTGCAGCGGAATTTCACCTTCGCGCCAGGTGTCGCCGACGAAGCGCCGCTCCGCCTCGGCAATTGCCACGTCGTTGATGCTGGCTTCGCGGCGGCGCATCAGGCCGTTGTCATCGAACTCCCAGAGCTCGTTGCCGTACGATCGATACCACTGCCCGGACGCGTCGTGCCACTCATATTGGAAACGCACGGCGATGCGACGCTCGGTGAATGCCCAAAGACTCTTGCGCAGCCGATACTCGAGCTCATGCGCCCACTTGCGTTGCAAGAACGCTTCGATCGCCGTCCGCCCTTCGATGAACTCGGACCGGTTGCGCCAGACGGAATCTTCCGTGTACGCGAGCGCCACCCGCTGCGGGTCGCGCGTGTTCCACGCGTCCTCCGCGCCTTTGACCTTGGCTCGAGCGGCGGCTTCGTCGAAGGGCGGTAGCGGCGGCCTCTGCATCGACGTATCCTCTCTCACGCTTCCTGATCTCGATCGCGCGTGCCGGACGGACCCACCCAAGTCTCGCGATGGGGCGGATCCTCAGGCGGCCCGCCGCCCCACTTCTCGCGATGCGCGTCTTCCGCGGCGCGGCGCACATTGGCGTGGCGTTTGCTGAGCAGCAGCGAGTCAGGCGAGCAAACCTCCGCGCGTATCAGCCCGAGGTCCGTAGCGGCGTCAAACAGGCTGGGGTACCAGCGCCTCCAGCCGGGAAATACCTGATCGACCCGTTCTCGCAGCGTCATCATAAAACTCGCTCATCCAGTGCGGACCAATCTATACGACCGATTCCCAGGCCGCAAACGCGGTACTTCGCATTTCCGCGGCATTAATTGAGGAATGGCGACGGATCTTGCGGCCTCCGCGCACCCGACGCCGTCGCGAGCTTCAGCCCTGCACGCGGGTCGTCTCACCTTGTCGATAGGCCGGTCCCGGGATCGGGACCATGCGGACGGGAGGCCAACGGCCCGCGGGACATAGAGAAATCTTCAGTGGCGAAGCCTTGGACGCGCCTTCGCCACCTGCTACTTTGCCCGTCGAAAAGAGGGACGATTCATGCTTTTTGGCGAGATTTTACGCGTCGCATTTCAGTCCATACGCGCGAATTTCTTCCGCGCGGCGCTGACCATGCTCGGCATCATCATCGGTGTCGGCGCGGTGATCGCGATGCTCGCCGCCGGCGCCGGCGCGCAGAAGCGTATCGACGACCAGATCGCGGCCCTCGGCGCCAATATCCTGACAATCAACTCCGCGCGTTTTCTCACGCAGGGCGTTGCGCGCGATCAGCAGACGCTGAAGACGGATGACGCGTTGGCCCTCGAGAAGGATTCGCGCTATCTGGACGCCGTCGTGCCCGAGGTGCAAGGCCGTGGCCAATTAAAGTATCTGAACCGCAACACCAACTCGCGGACGGTCGGCACGACCCACCGTTTCCCGGAGGTGTTCAACTACGAACTCGAGTACGGCCGCTTCTTTCGTCACGACGAAGACCTGCTGCGTAAGCGCGTCGTCGTCCTCGGCTCCGAGATCCCAAAGGAGCTTCAGGTCGCGCCCAAGGACCTGCTCGGCCAAACCATTGCGTTGAACAACCAGCCGTTCGAGGTCATCGGCATCCTCAAGAGCCAGGGCGGCGGCGGAGGATTCGGCAATCGCGGCCCGGACTCGAACGCGCTGATCCCGCTTGCGACCGCCGAGCAGCGCGTGTTCGGCCGCGAAGAAGTCGATAACATCAGCGTACGGGTGATGGACGGCATACCGCTCGAGCGAGCGATGGTCGACATCGAGCGGGTGCTGCGTAAGGAGCACCGGCTGCGTCCCGGTGATCCCAACGATTTCGCTATCGTCGACCGGCGTGACTTCCTCGAGACCCAGCAAGAGGCGCAGCAAACCTTTACCGTGCTGCTCGCGAGCATCGCCGGGGTCAGCCTGATCGTGGGCGGCATCGGCATCATGAATATCATGCTCGTCAGCGTCACCGAGCGGACGCGCGAGATCGGCATCCGCATGGCGCTGGGAGCCACGCGCGGCAGCATCCTGCTGCAGTTCCTGGTCGAGTCGGTGACCCTGTGCCTGTTCGGCGGGCTGCTCGGAGTCGCGCTCGGCGCGGGCGCCGCGTCGCTGATGTCGCGGCTCGCCGGCTGGGAAGTCTTCGTTTCGCCGGAGTCCGTCGGCCTCGCATCCGCGTTCAGCGTCGGCGTCGGCCTGTTCTTCGGCATCTGGCCCGCCCGCCGCGCTGCGCGCCTCGATCCCATCGAAGCGCTGCGCTACGAATAAGGCCGGCAACGCAGGCGCACTTGTCGTGCGCCTGCGACAAGGTTCACGGCGCCGCCATGTGTCGGTAGAATCGCGCCCGTTCGATCCATCCGCGCCGGCGGAAAATTGTCTGTATCCCTCATGCATAAAATCGCCGCTCTATTGCTGTTATTTGCAATCGGCGGCTGCGTCGCACACATGCATCGCGGTCCCGTCCGCGCGGCCGGCTATGCGTATATGCCGCCCGTGGAGGCGCACCCGCTGTTCGAGGTGGACGACGATTTCGTCGTCGAGCTTTCTGAGCCGGTAGACGAGACGCGCTTTCACGAGATCGTCGACTTCCGACTCAAGTCGAGCGGTACTCATGGGGGACCCGACGGCTTCGTGGAGGCCACGTATTTCCGCAGCAAGTCCCCGGGAGCGAAGAAGCTCGTGATCGTATTGCCCATCTGGGGCACGAGCAGCTATCCGCCGAGCCGAATCTCGCGCGGCTACGCGCGCAGATCGCGCGGCGATGCGAACATCATCTGGGTAGCGGGTCACTACCCGCTCTTCCCTTGGAACGGGCTGAGCTCGACATCGACGGAGCGCGAATTCATCGACATGGCCAATGCGAGCGCCGAGCGCTACCGTTCCGCGGTCGTGGATTTGCGGCTGATGCTCGACTGGGCCGAGACGCAGGCGGATATCGACGCATCGCGCATCGCGATGGTCGGTTTCAGCATGAGCGCGCTTGTGACCGCGACGGTGATGGGGAACGATGATCGCATTGCCGCCGGCGTGCTGATGATGGGCGCCGCGGACTTCGCCGACGTGTTCTCCAGCTGCAGTAACCGCGCGGGCGAGGTACGCCAGCACGTCATGGCAGAGTACGGCTGGACCATCGAGGAATATCACGACTTTTTCGCCGAGCTGTTTGGCCCGGCCGACCCGCTTCGCTATGCGGGTCACTACGATCCGAGCTCCATCTTCATGATCGACGCCGCTTTCGACGACTGCATGCCCCGCTCGTCCCGCGAGGCGCTGTGGCAAGTGACCGGGCTGCCGAAACGCCTCACGCTGTTGTCACGCCACCGGAGCGGCTTCTACTCCCTGACTCCGTTAGGGCTCAACTTCGTACGCCGCGAGATCTACAAGTTTCTCGACCAGGCCCTTTGAAAATGTGCGCAGCAGATCCTTGCGTACCGAACGGTTTCGAGCGATAGTCCGCCCGCTGACATTAAGGGTAAACCTGGCGAAAGCCAGCGACACAAAACTTCCGGTCTAAGGGATTCACTCCTACGACAGCGGGGTTGCCGGCAAAGCGCGGTGCGCTTCCAGGATTTCCCGTCGCCTCGAGCTCGATGCCAAGCATCGCTTCGAGTGATTCAGGTGTCGACGCAGCATGGGAGCCTGGAGCGGGATGAGCACTGCGCTTGCGCGAAAACGCGTCAGTTCTTTCACGGCCACGGGCCCGGCAGCGGTCGTCCGGCCGACTGCGCCTACGGAAATTGCCAAGATCCTAACCGACGCGAAGCGGTACCCCTCCCCGGTGCGCCCAGTCGGTTCCGCGAGCTCGACCACACGATGCACCACCGTGAACGGGGGCACGATCATGGACTTGAGCGCCATGAATCGAGTGCTGCGCATCGAGAACGATACGGTGACCGTGCAACCCGGCATTGCATTGGCCGACCTTGCCGAGATTCTGGCCGAGCAAGGCATGGAGCTCGTCGGCGGCTTCGACCTCGCGAACCGTACCGTCGGCGGCGCCGTATTCGGCGCTGGCCTCGAGGCGACGATTGCCGGCGACGCGGGCCAGTTCGGCACTCACGCCGTGCAGATCAAGATTGTCAGCCCTACCGGTCGCAAGTTCGTCGTCAATCAAAATACTCGGAGCCTGCTGTCCGTGCTCCGGCTGAGCTACGGCCTACTCGGTGTTGCCTACGAGATCACCCTGAAGATCCGTCCCGTGCAGGGCTTCACCGTGCAGACCGCGCACACAGGGTTCAAGGAATTCGCCAAGCTCGGTCCGCGGCTCGCCGCGGCCGATCCGGCCTGAAGCTCTATCTGCTGCCGTTTCGTGACCACATCTACATGGAGCTGCGCCGGCCGGCAACGGAAACAGCGACCGGGACGAAATTTGCTTGGCGCGTCAAGGATTGGGCGGTGTACTCCGCCTTGCCGAGCGCCGCGCGCTCGATCGCGTTCGCATTGCCGGTCCGGCAGCTGCGTTATCCGCTGATCGATAGTCTGACGCAAGCGAGCCAGGCGCTGTTCGGCAAGGGCCTCGTGCGATCCGGCAGCAACGCTGTCGAGCAGAGCGGGCGATTCCGCTCACTCGCCGCAAGCAACCGGTTCACGTACTGCACGTGGGCGTTCCCGGCGGCTGGTTTCGGCGCCGTAGCGCTCGCCTACAAGCTGTTCTGCAAGGAACATTACATGCGAACGCAATTCCGCTGCGATCTGCCGACGATCGGCTCTCGCCTGAACCAAGACAGAGGCGCGCTGCTGTCGCCGTCGTTCGACGGCCCGATGATCGCGTTGAGCGCCCTGTCGACGCAGACCTCCGGATGGGATGACTTCGTGCTCGACTTCGCGGAATTTGCGGCCCAGCACCGCGGCGTACCGTTCTTCAACCAGACGCGCAGCGCGACGCCGGAAATCGTCAGCGCCCGCTTCGATCGGCGTCTGTCGTTCTTCGGCAAAGTACGCAGCGAGATGGATCCTCGAGACCGGATGCTGAATCAGTTCTTCGCCACGTACTTCCTGAGCTGATCCCGTTCGCGGTTCCAGGCGCCTGCCCGAGCAGCGACGAGACGGCTGCTCGGACAGGCTTCGCCATGCGGAGCCGGAAAGCGGCTAGCGGATGAAGCCGAGGCTCTCGAGCTTCACGATGATCCGATGCGCGGCCAGATCGGGCGTCAGCTCCGTCGTGTCGATGCGCATCTCCGGGTTCTCAGGCTCCTCGTACGGATCGCTGATGCCCGTGAAGCCCTTGATGATTCCGGCGCGGGCCTTCGCATAGAGCCCCTTCCGGTCACGCTGCTCGCAAACCTCGAGCGGCGTTGCAACGAAAATCTCGAGGAACCCGCCGAGCGGCTCGATCATGTCCCGCACCACCTGCCGCGTCGTCGCATACGGCGCGATCGGCGCGCAGATCGCGACACCGCCGTTCTTCGTGATCTCGCTCGCAACGTAGCCGATACGCTGAATGTTGAGATCGCGGTGCTCCTTCGAGAAGCCGAGCTCGCTCGACAGGTGCTTGCGCACGACGTCGCCGTCGAGCAGCGTCACCGGCCGTCCGCCCATCTCCATCAGCTTTACCATTAGCGCATTCGCGATGGTGGACTTGCCGGAGCCAGAAAGCCCGGTAAAGAACACCGTGAAGCCCTGCTTGTGGCGCGGCGGATGAGTACGCCGCAGCTCCGCGACGACCTCGGGGAACGAGAACCACTCGGGAATATCGACGCCTTCCTGCAGGCGGCGCCGCAGCTCTGTGCCGGACAGGTTGAGCGTGCGCATGGTCTCATCGACCTCGTCGTCCGGCATGTACTGCGCGCGGTCTTCGACATACACCATGTTCCTGAACGGCACCATGGTGATATCGAGTTCCTCGGTGTGCTCCTTCATCAGGTCCTGCGCATCGTACGGGCCGTAGAACGGCTTGCCGTCGCTGCCGACACCGGGGCCGGCATGGTCGCGGCCGACGATGAAATGGGTGCAGCCGTAGTTCTTGCGAATGAGCGCGTGCCACAGCGCCTCACGAGGACCCGCCATGCGCATCGCCAACGGCAACAGGCTCAATGCCGTGGTCTGCTCCGGATAATGGTTCAGCACGTGCTCGTAACAGCGCACGCGCGTGAAGTGGTCGACGTCACCCGGCTTGGTCATGCCGACGACCGGCTGGATCAGCAAATTCGCTTCGACGTCCTTCGCGGCGCGGAACGTAAGCTCCTGATGCGCGCGGTGCATCGGATTGCGCGTCTGGAAGGCCACGACCTTACGCCAGCCGAGCTTGCGGAAGCGCTCGCGGATCTCGCGCGGCGTATCGCGCAAATGCCTGAAGTCGTAGTGCATCGGGGCTTCGACGCCGCGCAGCTTGCCGCCGATATAAACGGGATGGGCCTGCCGCATCAGATAGCGAACGCCCGGATGCGCCTCGTCGGTGGTGCCGAAGACGCCCTGCGCCTCGCGCGCCTTGTCGGGCCGATAGATATCCGCCACCTCGAGCGTCGCAATCAGCACGCCCTCTTGGTCGCGCAGTGCCACGGAGTCGCCGGTCTTGAGCTCGGCCGCGAACTCCTCGGTCACATCGAGCGTAATCGGCATCGGCCACAGGACGCCGCTCACGAGACGCATCTGGTCGACGACGCCGTTATAGTCCGCCTCTGTCAGGAAGCCTTCCAGCGGCGAGAATGCGCCGTTGAGCAGCAGCTCGACGTCGCACAGTTGACGCATGGTCAGATCCCAGGAGCGCATGTCGCGCGCGCGCCTTTTCTCCTCTTCCCGCTCCTCGACCGGGAGATAGAGATCCTTGAGTTCCCCTCCGTGGGCTTCCTTGAACGCTCCCATGACCTTTGCTCCTAAAGGTAATCTTATCTACGCAACGATATTCGCTGCGGGACTTCAGCTCCGAACGGGCGACATTCGGTTGCGCGAAAGCAACGCACAGGCGCGCCTTCGAGACACCGAGGTCACGCCCCTATCAGCTGTTGGCCCGCCGCGCGAACGCCGGCGGAATTGACGGCGGGGAGATAGTGCGCCTGATGGTCCCGAGATTTCAAGGACTTCTTGACGATTCCTTCCAGATTCGGCCTTTTTTCCCCCGGCCCTGCGCCCTTGCCGATGCCGCCGCCGAGCTCGACGATCGTCTCGATGCCGGCATCGAGGGCCGTATTCATACAGGCAAACCAGCGCACCGGGTTGAAAAGCTGGAAGAAGAGCCGAGATCGAATTGCTGTCGCGTCCGTGTCGTGCAGGCGGCCCGTGTAGTTCGACAACACATCAATTTTGGGCTCCGCAAACGCCGTCGCCTCGAGCACCGCGCGAAATTCGAGCGCCGCTTCGACCATCAGGAAGGTGTGAAACGCCCCTTCGGTATTGAGTCTGATGGCGCGCTTACCGGGGAAACGCGCGCTCAGATCTTCGAGCAGTGACTCGAGATCGGCTTCGTCGCCGGCGATGACCGTTTGATCCGGCAAGTTGCAGCCGCCAATGCCGCAAAAGTGGCGCTCGGCGAGGGATGCGGCCGATTCCGCGTCGAGTGTCGTCGCGACCATGCCGCCGCGGCCGAGGGCGCCCATCAGCTCGCCACGCTTGGCGACGAGGGCGAGCGCATCTTCGAAGGTCAGCACGCCGGCGGCGACCAGCGCAGTGTACTCGCCAAGGCTATGGCCGGCGGCGAGAGTCGGACGCACGTCGCCGACGATGGTGCGCAGGGCCTCGAGACAAGCGACCTCGTGCGTCAGCAGGGCCGGCTGCGTATAACGGGTGAGGTTCAGCTCGCCGCGCGGATCCCGACATGACAACTCGGCCATGTCGTATCGGACGACGTCGTTCGCTCGCTCGTAGACCTCGCGCGCCGCGGGGAAGTCCTCGATCAGGTCCGAGCCCATGCCGACGTACTGGGCGCCCTGACCGGGAAAGATAAAGAGAACATTCCGTAGCGACACCGTGCGTCGATCCTGCATAACGAGGGGGGCGACAGAATACGCTGCCGACGGACGCTACCTCAACCGGCCGCGCCGGACGCGGCCCGTCCGCAAGCCTTTCGTCCGGCCGCGCGTGCCGCTGCCCGGCCGCGCTCGTCACCGGGGAAGCGGCGGCACAGCATGGCGCGCGGCCATCCCCTCTTGCTCGTCGACCGTCAGCAGCAACGCAAGGCCGACCACGAACAGGACGAGCACGATCGAGACGCCGACGCGCTGCGACCCGCTCACCTGTGTCAGCACGCCGAGCAGAAATGGACCGATGAAGGCCGTCAGCTTGCCCGAGAACGCATAGAAGCCGTAGAACTCGTTCTCGACCGATCTCGGTATGAACCGGCCCATCAGCGAGCGGCTGGCAGACTGGTTGGGCCCGGTGAAGACGCCGATCAGCACACCGGCCACCCACAGCCACGCTTCACTGGTCGTGGTAATCGCGATAGTCGTCGCGACGATCAGGCCGACCAGCGACACGATGATCGTACGCTTACCGCCGATCTTGTCGTCCACGAGACCCATCAATATCGCCGACGCGCCCGCGGCGATATTGATCACGATCCCGAATACCAGCACTTGCGCGATCGTAAAGCCGAACGTGCCTGCCGCATAAATGCCGCCGAAAGCGAACACCGTGACTAGACCGTCGTTGTAAACGAGCCGCGCAACCAGGAACCGAAC
>CAZFJU010000029.1:0-26866 GCA_964518995.1 uncultured Gammaproteobacteria bacterium | reverse complement strand
CTCGCGGCCGGACCGGCCTCAGAAGAACGAGAAGACCGGGCGGGTGATCATCAGCCAGAAGATTGCGAGCACCGCGGCAAACGCGGGGAAGCCGAACGAGAACCACCACCAGAAGAGTCGATGATAGGCGCGCGGCAGCGCCTCGCCGCGGCGCACGGCGTCCACGGCGAGGTTCCGCATCCGGATCTGCATCCACACCACCGGCAGCCAGAACACGCCCGTGAACACATACAGAATCAACGACAGCGCGATCCAGCCGTCCAAGATCGGGTAACCGAGCAGCCGCGCGAGCAGCACGCCGGTGATCGGCTGCACGACCACGGCCGTCGCGGTGAAGAGGAAGTCGGCGAGCACGACGATGCCCGCGACGCCGGCGATCACGCGCGGGTCCTTTCGAAGGTGGGCGACCAGCATGAAGAAGGCGATGCCCGCCCCGGTGCCGAGCAGCACCGTTGCGCCGATCACGTGCAGGAACAGGAGCCCATGGTAATAGCCGATCATGCCGTCAGCGATCGTCGAGGATGGCGAGGGCGACCAGGTTCAAGGCGATGATCGGCCAAATCTTCAACATCGGCCCGATCGGATCGGACCAAAGCGTGGGCAGCAGCACTGTGCCCGTGACGAGATAAAACACCGAGATCGCGAGCGCCGCATAAAGCGCGAGCCGCGCGGTGCGGCGAATGGCGATGCCGATGCCGATCAGAATATCGGCGAGGGCGCCCGAGATGACGCCCAACTCGGCTACGGGGTCCGCACCGCTGCGCTGCATGTACTCGAGGCCGGTCTGCCAGCCGGGGCCTAGGGAGATGATCCCGGTCAAGATCCAGAACGACGCAAAGACTGCGAAAACGATCGGCTTCAGCACGTACAGGCGTGCGAACCAGCGCTCCTGCACGGAGGCCGGCTCGGCCGCAAGCGCCGCGGCCAGCGCCTGCGGGCGAATGCCCGTGACCTCGATCCAGCGGCTCGGGTCGCCGACGGCGCCCCGAACCAGCTCGCGGCGCGCGGTGCTGCGGATCGGCGTGCGCCAGCCGAGCCATCCGGCGAAGTCGCCGAGCCGGTAGCCGAGCGCGAATAGCCAGCGGGGCAGCCGTATGCGCCGCGCAGGAGCAAAGCGAAGCCAGCGGCGAAGCTCGCGCACGACGTCGTCGAACGGCAATCGCTCCGGACCCGCCACGTCGAGCGCAAGCTGCGCGGGCGCGGTCGGCGCGACGAAGAACGCAACGGTCTCGACGAGATCGTCGAGCTGCACGATCTGCAGCGGCCCGGCGTCCGGGAATTTCGGCATGACCGGCAACGCAGCGAGTCCTCGCAGCAGCGCGCTGCCGCCGTATGCGGCGCGCCCGACAACGACCGACGGCCGCAGGATCACCCAGTCGAGCCGGCGCGCCATCAGCGCTTCTTCGCCGGCCTTTTTGGTCGATGAGAAGGTCGATACCGATTCGCGATCGGCGCCGATGGCAGAGATATGCACGAACCGGCGGACGCCGGCCTGCTCGCAGGCGGCCGCGAGCGCGGCGATGCCGTCGACGTGCACGCCGCGTGCGCTGTCGCCCCCCGCGTTCTGCAGCACGCCCGCGCAATTCACGACCGCATCGATGCCGTCGAGATGCGGGCGCCAATCCTCCGGCGTTTTTGCCCACGCGATATCGAGATGGATCCACTCCACCAGCGGGTGCTCGCCGCCGCGCCGCCGCGCCACGCCGACGCCGCGGTGCTCGGCGGCGACGAGTCGAGCCGTGACGGCCGCGCCGATGAACCCGCTCGCACCGAGCACGAGCACGCGCATCAGCTTTTCTCTCCCGGAGCACTCGGCCCGGGTGCGGCGCTTCGACCGACCTCGTCGATCGCGCTGTGGCCGCCTTTCGTCCCGATGATGCGAGTCTCCTTCGCGCCCTCGAATTCCTGCGGCGCCATTTCCCAGCAACTCAAGAAGAATGCCGTGATGATCGGCCCAATCACAATACCCGCTAACCCGAACGCGGTAAGTCCGCCGAGCGTCGAGAGCAGTATCAGGTAATCCGGCATCTGTGTGTCGCGGCCGACCAGTATCGGGCGAAGCAGATTGTCGACGAGACCGATGATCAACGTCCCGATAAGAATCAGAGTGATACCGGCAAAAACTCGACCGGTCATCAGCAAGACAATCGCTGCGGGCAGCCACACTAGGGCCGGGCCGACCGCCGGCAGGATGCTGAGCAGCGCCATGACGACGCCCCAGAGCACCGGCGCGCCGACGCCCAGCAGCCAGAAGGCGACCCCGCCGATCGAGCCCTGCACGAGGCCGACGACCAGGGTGCCCTTGATCGTTGCGCGCGAAACCGCGGCGAAGCGCTCGAGCAAATGCCGCTCACGCTCGTCGCCGAGCGGCAAAGCGTGCACCAGACCGTCGATGATCTTCGGCCCGTCTCGCAGAAAGAAAAACAGCAGATACAACATCAGGAAGAAGAAGATGGCGATCCGCACGGTGTCTTGCCCGATCGACAGCGCTTGCGCCGCGATGAATCGGCTGGCTGCGACCGCTGCTTCGGCGAGGCGCGATTCGATGCTTGCCGCATCGATGCGCAGGCGCTCGAGCACGCCGGTGAGCGGGGGTATCCAGCGGTCGATGGCGCTATACATCGTGTCGAGCTGAATGCCTTCCTGGTTGAGCCGTTGCACGAGCGAGGTCGCTTCGGCGGTGACGGCCGCTACGATTCCGCTCAGCGGCAGGATGACCACCAGCACGACGACGGCCAGGCTGATCGCCGCCGCGAGCGAACGGCGCGGACGGAACCGTCGTTCGATTCGCGCATGAAACGGGTACGCGATGATGCACAGCGCCACGGCCCAGAACACGGGTTGCAGAAAGCCGCGGATCAGCCATAGGAAGGCGACTGTGACGAGAATCAGCAGCAGCGCGAAGAAGCTGCGCTGCACCGTGCGGCTCGTCATTCGTCGCCCTTTGCTCCGCTGCCGGAGCGTTTCATTCTGTCCCACCAGGCGATGCGCTCGCCGAGCGTCTTCTCGAACCCATGCCGGCTCGGCGTATACCATGCCGTGCCGCGCAGCCGGTCCGGCAAATACTCCTGACCCGCCGAGAAGCCGCCTTCGTCGTGATCGTATCGATAGCCGCGGCCGTAGCCGAGGTCGCGCATGAGCCGCGTCGGGGCGTTGCGTAGATGGAGCGGCACCGGCTCGCCGGGATGCTCGCGGGCGGCGGCGAGCGCGCCCTGCCACGCGACGTACGCGCGATTCGATTTCGGCGCGGTCGCGAGGTAGATCACCGCCTCGGCAATCGCAATCTCGCCTTCCGGCGAGCCGAGAAAGTGATACGCATCCTTCGCGGATAGCGCAAGCGAGAGCGCGCGCGGATCGGCGAGGCCGATGTCCTCGCTCGCCATCCGCACGACCCGCCGCACGATGTAGAGCGGGTCTTCGCCCGCATCGATCATCCGTGCGAGCCAGTAGAGCGCGCCGTTCACGTCGCTGCCGCGTACCGCTTTGTGCAGCGCCGAGATCAGGTTGAAGTGCTGATCGCCGCTCTTGTCGTAGCGGGGCACGCGCCGTTCGAGCACGCGCGTGACGAGCTCTGCGTCGATCGCGTGCTCGCCTCGCGGCAGCGCGGTGCGGGCGTGGTGCCAGACGGCCTCCGTGAGGTTCAGCGCGCGCCGCCCGTCGCCGTCGGCTTGACGCGCGATGAGATCGAGCGCGTCATCCGTCAGCGAGAGCTCGGCGCCGAAGTCGGTGCCGAGCCACGCCACGCCGCGCTTCACGATGTCGGCGACGTGCTCGGCCGAAAGGGGCTCGAGGACGAAAACACGCAGGCGCGATAGCAGCGCCGAGTTCAGCTCGAACGAGGGGTTCTCTGTCGTCGCGCCGATCAGCGTAATGACGCCTTCCTCGACATAGGGCAGAAATGCGTCTTGCTGCGCCTTGTTGAAGCGGTGAATTTCGTCGCAGAAGAGAATCGTCCCGCGGCCGTCTGCTGCGAGCCGTTGCTGCGCCTCGCGGATGATCTCGCGTACGCGCGGCACGCCCTCGGTGACGGCGCTGAAGAGCTCGAAAGCTTCGTCCGTGTAGTTTGCGATGAGGCGCGCCAATGTCGTCTTGCCGCTGCCGGGCGGACCCCAAAGCACCATGCTGCCGACCTGGCCGGATTCGATGGCCTCGCGCAGCGGCTTACCCGGCCCGAGGAGATGGTCCTGCCCGAGAAATTGGTCGAGGGTGCGCGGCCGCAAGAGGTGCGCGAGGGGGCGCTGCGGGCCCGCGGGGCGGGAAGAGGGTTTTTCTGCGGGCAAGTTCTCGTAACCCGGTGGCGGTCGAAGTCGGAAGCTGAATTGTACCCTTGGACGACCGAAGTCCCCCGGCCGCAGGCAAACGGCGGAAACCCGCTTCGAACCTCGTGTCGAAGCGCCGCGGACGGGTACACTTGGGGCATGACACGAAAGGCTGCGACTGGCCTCGCGAACGGCCGAAGGGGAATCGCCGGCTTGCTGCTCGGCATCAAGCTGGCTCTGCTGGCGGCTGCGGCGCCGGCCCAGGAGAACATCCACTCGATCAAGCCCGAGCTGCACGGCAAGCACTGGGTCGTCGTCGCCGGTAAGCCGCTCGCGGCCACGGCCGGGGCGATGACCTTCGCCGCGGGCGGCAATGCCGTCGATGCCGCAGCCGCGACACTCGCGGCCTCGGCCACGATGTGGGATACGCTCGCCTGGGGCGGCGAGACGCAGGCGCTGATCCACGACCCGCGAACCGGCGAGGTCAAGGGCATCAACGCGCTCGGCGTCGCGCCTACGGGCGCGACCCCGCAGTTCTTTCGTTCGCGCGGCTTGACGCAGCCGCCGGACTACGGGCCGCTGGCCGCGGTGACGCCCGGCACGCCCGGCGGGCTGATGATCATGCTCGCGGAGTACGGCACGATGAGCCTCGAGGAGGCGCTCGGCCCCGCGATCGAGATGGCGCGCGGCTACCCGATGGAGCAGCAAACGTCGGAATCGATCGAGTTCTCGAAGGAGCTGCTCGTGCGTTGGGAGGATTCCCGGCGCGTGCTGCTGCCGCATTTCGATCCGACTCGTCCGCGCGCATGGGCGGCGCCGCGCGCCGGCGAGCTGTTCTCCCAGCCCGAGCTGCTGGGGACGCTGATGAAGCTCGTGGAAGCGGAGCGGGACGCGCTCGCGGCCGGCAAGAACCGCGAAGAGGCGATCATGGCCGCTTACGAGCGCTTCTATCGCGGCGACATTGCGCGCGAGATTGCCGAGGCCGTGCAAGCCGGCGGCGGCCTGATCACGACCGAGGACCTCGCCAACTGGCGCGTCTACGTCGAGGAGCCCGTGGTTACGACCTACAAGGGCATCGAGGTCTACAAGCTCACGCATTGGGTGCAGGGTCCGGTGCTGCTGCAGACGCTCAATATCCTCGAGAACGTCGATCTCCGTGAGATGGGCTACAACAGCGCCCGGTATATTCACACACTCTATCAGGCGATGAATCTCGCGTTCGCCGACCGGGATTTCTACTATGGCGATCCGTACTATCCGCCGCAGGAGCCCATCGAGGGCCTGCTGTCCAAGGCGTATGCGCGGGAGCGCTATGCGCAGATCGATTGGCAGCGCAATGACCCGAACGTGAAGCCGGGCGATCCGTACCCGCATCAGGGCGAAGCGAATCCGTTCGGCGATCTCCTCGAGACTTGGCGGCCGCGGGTCGAGCAGCCGCGTCCGCGCGGGGTGCGCAACGACGCACGGACGCTAACGGACGAGCAGGCGTTCCGAGCCGGCACGACGTCGCTGCAGACCGCCGATGCCGAAGGATGGGTCGTGTCGATTACACCGAGCGGCGGTTGGATTCCGGCCTATATCGCGGGTCGGACGGGCATCGGGCTCTCCCAGCGCATGCAGAGCTTCGACATGGACCGGCGCGCCAATCCATTCAATGTCCTCGAGCCCGGCAAGCGGCCGCGCGCGACGCTAAGCCCGAGCATCGCGCTGCGCGACGGCCAGCCGTTCCTCGCGTTCGCCGCGCAGGGCGGCGATACGCAGGACCAGAATCTGCTGCAGCTGCTCCTGAACATCGTCGAGTTCGGCATGACCGTGCAGCAAGCGACCGAAGCGGCGAACTTCAACAGCTACCAGATGCATAGCTCGTTCGGCTCGCAACGGTCCGAGCCCGGCCGGCTGCTATTGCGCGACGACGTGCCGTGGCAGGTGCGCACCGAGCTCGAGCGGATGGGCTACTTCGTCGAGACGGCGACGCATACGTCCGGGCCGATCACGGCGATCTACTTCGATCGTGAGAGCGGCACGATGTCGGGAGGCGCGAGCGACTTTGGCGAGGATTACGGCATCGCCTGGTAGCGGGTAGTCGCGCTCGATGAATTTTCTGGCCTGGCTGCAGGGCACCGCGCTGGCGACGGCCGTCGCCGAGACGCTGTGGGCTTACCCACTGCTCGAGACGCTGCATGCGCTCGGTATGGCGATGCTGCTCGGCTCGCTCGGCCTGATCAACCTGCGCATCCTCGGCTACAAGCCGGAGCTGCCGCTGCTCGGCATGCAAGAGCTGCTGCCGCTCGCCTGGGCCGGCTTTACCTTGAATGCGGCGTCTGGCATTGCGCTATTCACCTCCGACGCCATCTACTTCTTTAGCAGCTACACGTTCCGGATCAAGCTGGTGCTGATCGTGCTCGCGGGTCTGAATGCCGCGCTGCTGAACCGCAAGGCTCTCCGCTCGGCGGCCGCCGGGCTCGCAAGCCCGGCCGCGCGCTGGCTGGCCGGCACGTCGCTCGTATTCTGGGTCGGCGCGGCGGCTGCCGGCCGGCTGATCGCGTATACGCCATGATGGATCTCTTTGTGTGGCTCGAGAGCACGCCGGTCGCCGCCGCGATCCGAACGTCGGTCTGGATGTACCCGGCGTTCGAAACCGTCCACTACCTGGGGCTCGCGCTGCTCATCGGTTCCATCATGCTGATCGACCTGCGCTTGCTC
The DNA here is from genome assembly GCA_964518995.1 of uncultured Gammaproteobacteria bacterium. Lineage (GTDB taxonomy): Bacteria > Pseudomonadota > Gammaproteobacteria > Steroidobacterales > Rariloculaceae > ZC4RG20. The sequence continues at coordinate 19,904 of CAZFJU010000029.1, read as the reverse complement.
GGCTTTGCGCGCAGCCTGCCGCTGCCGTCGATGCTCGGGCTTCTGCCTTGGGTCTGGGTCGGGTTCCTGATCAATGTGGTGACTGGCTCGCTGATGTTCACCTACGGCGCGACATCGTTCGGCACGAGCAGAATGTTCGCGCTCAAGATGGCGTTGATGGCGCTTGCCGGCATCAACGCGCTGGTCTTCACGGTCGCCGTCGCGCGCAGCGGCGAGCGGTGGCTCACCGCCGCGCAGACGCCATGGGGGATACGTGTAATCGCTACGCTGTCGCTCGCCCTGTGGCTGGGCGTGATGACGGCCGGGCGGTGGATGGCGTATGCGTAACGCCGGGTCGCTCGCAGCGTTTAGGCGCGCTAACCAAATACCGCGTCGCGCAGCCGGTTGCGTATCTGCTCCGCGCTTTGCAACGTCCAGTCCTTGTCGATCTCCACGGCGATCGTATCTTTGAGCGGCCGCGTGTAATGCTGCCGCAGGTGGCCGAGGAAGCGCGGCTCGGCCACGACATACAACCGAGCAAAGCTATTGTGCCGGCGCCCCGAATCGAGCCGACTCGCGACTTCCTTGGCGAAGCGGATGGCCTCTTGCTCCACCGGCTCGATCGAGCCGCCTACCGCGTGCCGGCCTTGCCCGCTGCCGAACGAGCTGCCGGGGCGGTCGGTGTTGATGTCCTGGTTCTTGAGTCGCGTTGCCGGTGCGACCAGCGCGGTGATCTCCTCGATGGCGCCGTTTCGGCTCGCCTGTTGGAAGATACGGCAACGATTCTTGTCGGCCACGGCGATCCAATCTTTGCTCATTTCGTCTCCGTGTCGGCGCTCGCCGGCAGGGCGGCGGTGGTCCGTGCAGCGAGCCGTAACCGGGTGATCCTGTTGAACACCGCCGAATTCATTTAACATCGACTGCGCAGCCGATGTCGACATCCTTTCGCCAACGCCCGAAGTACGTCATGCACGACGGCTTTCGCATGCCGATGGGCTTCCCGGTGCAGGGCTTCGCGTCCGGGCTGCGTTATCGGCCGCGCGCACGTTCGACGACTTCTTCGAATGCTTCATCCGCGGCGAGGTTGACTTCGGCGATTACTTCGACCATTTGATGTCGTGGTATGCGCGCCGGGAGGCCCGAACGTGCTGTTCGTCACGTATGAGCGCATGTGGCGAGAGACACTCCGAGTCATTACCGAAGTCGGTGAATTCATCGGCGAGCCGGCGTCGAGCCTCGTTCAGGACGACGCTGCGCTTGCCGCCGTCGAAGCTGAGAGCAGCTTCGGCCGCATGAGCCGCAGCAGGCGCGCCGGCTCAAGAGCGAGTTCGCGCGGCGTACCGCGGGCGTTGGCTCCTACGCGCTATGGCCGGATATTCTTGCCGAGGTTGATGCCTGCATCGGCCACGGAACTTGATCGATTATATGGAGGGTCGAGCCAATGGATGAGCAGCTCAAAACGGAGCTCGATGCGGCCGTGTTCCGGCGGTTGCTGAAGCACTTCGACGAGCGTAAGGACGTGCAGAACATCGATCTGATGACCCTCGCCGGGTTCTGCCGCAACTGTCTCAGCAAGTGGTATGCGGAGGCGGCGCAGGCGCAGGGTGTCGATTTGGATCTCGATGCTGCGCGCGAGCGAGTGTATGGCATGCCGTACGATGAGTGGAAAGCGAAGCACCAGCCGCCGGCGACGCCGGAGCAGCTCGCGCGCTTCGAGGCGGCGCAGCAGAAGAATGGTTGATGGGAGCGGGTAAGCCGTGCCCCGCGGTGCAGGCCAGCAAACGTCGATGGGAGCCGGCGTAGTGGCTCAGAAGCGGCGATTGACTGCGAACTGGGCGAGCCCGATGAGCCCCTCGTGGAACTTCGACGGCGGCAGGGGTTCGAGCGCGGCGAGCGCGGTCTCCGCTTCGCTGCGGGCGCGCTCGGCCGTGTAGCGCATGCCGCCCGAAGACTCGATCGCGAGCTGAATCGACGTGAGGTTCTGCGTGCCGCCGGTCTCGATGGCTTCGCGGATCATGTGTCGCTCGGCCGCGCTGCCGTGCGCCATTGCGTAGATCAGCGGCAGCGTGGGCTTGCCCTCCGCCAGATCGTCGCCGATGTTCTTGCCGAGCTCCTCAGGCTTGGCCGCATAGTCGAGCGCGTCATCCACGAGCTGGAAGGCGAGGCCGAGATGGCGGCCAAAGCCGATCAGCGCTTGCTCGACTCGCTCGTCCTGCCCCGCGAGGATCGACGCGATGCGCGTGCCGGCCTCGAACAGCTTCGCTGTTTTCCGGTAGATCACCTCCATGTAATCGGCTTCGGTGATGTCCGGATTGTTGCAGTTCATGAGCTGCAGCACTTCGCCTTCGGCGATGGTGTTGGTCGCGTTCGCCATCACGCCGAGAATTTTGATGTCGTCGATCTCGACCATCATCTGGAACGCGCGCGAGTAGAGAAAGTCGCCGACGAGCACGCTCGCTTGATTGCCAAACATCGAGTTGGCGGTGCGTTGGCCGCGCCGCAGCCCGGAGCCGTCGATCACATCGTCGTGCAGCAGCGTGGCGGTGTGGATGAACTCGATGATCGCCGCGGCGGAGACGTGCGCGTCGCCGCGGTAACCCGCTGCGCGTGCGGCCAGCAGCACCGCGAGCGGCCGTAGCCGCTTGCCGCCATTATGGATAATGTGGTGGGCGACCTGATTGACAAGGGCGACGTCGCTGCCGAGCCGGCGATAGATGACGCGATTCACGTCGCCCCAATCGTCGCCGACCAAGGATCTCAGTGCGTCGAGCGAGGGCACCGATTGTTGGCTCGAGGCAACATGCATGGGTGGATGATGCCTTAACTGGGCGCTTTTGGCGAGCGCGATGCCCGATTTGTGCGTGGATCGGCGGTGCGGGTCGGCGCAGCGCGCTCACTTAAGTCGGCCGCCAACGGGCGCTAAAGCGTTCCCCCGCCCGTGAGCACTCCGCAATGCTAAAGCGTTGACCGGCTTCGGAGCACTCACTAAAATGCGTCGCTTCCCCGCGGTCCGGCACCGCTTCCAATGCCGAGGAGCCTTCCTAGTGTATGCGGTCTTTCGTACAGGCGGTAAGCAGTACCGCGTGAGCCCCGGCGATAAGCTGCGCGTAGAGCGCCTCAACGCCGACGTCGGCGATGTCATCGATTTCGATCAGGTGCTGCTGGTCGGCGACGGCGCGGATATCCGCATCGGTGCGCCGCTCCTGTCGGGCGGCATGGTTCAGGGTAAAGTATTGAGCCAGGGCCGCACCAAGAAGATCGATATCGTCAAATTCAAGCGTCGTACGCACTATCAGCGTATGGGCAGTCATCGGCAACACTATACGGAAGTCGAGATCACCTCGATTTCCGGCGGCGAGGCCGCCTAAGCAACTCGCACCGCAAGGTCCAGAGCTTCTGGAGCCAGAGCGGCGGCGTACGGATACGGAGGAGAAATCGATGGCACATAAGAAAGCCGGCGGCAGCTCGAGGAACGGGCGCGATTCGGAATCGAAACGGCTTGGCGTCAAGCGCTTTGGCGGCGAGCAGGTCACGGCGGGCAACATTCTCGTGCGGCAGCGCGGAACGCGCTTCCATCCGGGCACCAACGTCGGGCTCGGCCGCGACCACACGTTGTTCGCGCTCGCGAACGGCCGGGTGGCATTCGAAACAAAGGGCGCCAACAAGCGTTTGCACGTTAGCGTCGTCGCGGACTGAACGCCGCCGTGCATGCGACCTCGAAAGCCCCGCGCGTCGGGGCTTTTTTCGTCCCAGCACGTCTATTCCGATCGCACGCTGAGCTGCCGTGAAATTCGTCGACGAAGCGGATATCCGCGTTGAGGCCGGACGGGGCGGCAACGGCACGGTCAGCTTTCGCCGCGAGAAGTTCGTGCCGCGCGGCGGCCCGGATGGCGGCGACGGCGGCCAAGGCGGCAGTGTCTACCTCGTGGCGCGCGAGGGGCTGAACACCCTGGCGGATTTCCGTGTGCAGCGCCGCTTCAAGGCGGCCAACGGCGGCGGCGGCGGCGGACGCAACATGACCGGCGCATCTGGAGCCGATCTCCACATCGCTGTGCCGGTCGGCACGGAAGTCCGGGATCTCGATACCGAGGAGACGCTCGGCGATCTTCTCCACGCGGACGACGTGCTGCTCGTCGCCCGAGGCGGGCGGGGCGGGCGCGGCAATACTGCGTTCAAGAGCAGCGTCAATCGGGCGCCGCGCCGTGCGACGCCCGGCGAGCCCGGCGAAGAGCGGCGCCTGCAGCTGGCGCTAAAGGTGCTCGCAGACGTCGGCCTGCTCGGCGCGCCGAACGCCGGCAAGTCGACGCTGACCCGCGCGATGTCGGCCGCGCGACCGAAAGTCGCGGAGTACCCGTTTACGACGCTGCACCCGCATCTCGGCGTAGTGCGGGTGGGCGTGGAGCAGAGCTTCGTGATTGCAGACATCCCCGGCCTGATCGAAGGCGCGGCCGAGGGCGCAGGGCTTGGGATCCAGTTCCTCAAGCATCTGGAGCGCACGCGGCTGCTGCTGCACGTCGTCGATGCGACCCCGGAGCGTCCGGTCGACGAGGTCGCCGGCGAGATGAACGTGATCGCGGCCGAGCTTGGCCGGTATTCGCACGAGCTCGAGTCGCTGCCGCGCTGGCTCGTGCTGAACAAGCTCGATCTGCTGCCCGCTGGGGAGCGGAGCGCGCGCGTCGACGAGATTGCGGCGGCGTGCGGCTGGAGCGGCCCGGTCTATGGCATTAGCGCGCTCGCGAAGGAGGGCGTGGAGGCGTTGGCGCAGGACTGCATGCGCCATCTCGAGACGCTGCATCGCGAGCCTGCCCCGGCGGCGGAGCACTCGGAGCCGGTCCCGGCGGCGGCAGAGCCTGCAGCGCCGGGTGCCGGACGCGACGACGAATCAGGACATCGCGCGTAGCTTTGCGTTCAGGCGGCTCTTGTAATGCGCGGCGCGATTCTTGGCGATCAACCCCTTGGTGACCATGCGGTCGATCTCGGGAACGGCCTCGCGGAACGACACCGTCGCCGCGTCGCGGTCGCCGGCCTGAATGGCCTTCAGCACCTTCTTGATCGCGGTGCGGCCGCGGGATCGCAGCGTCATGTTATGGGCGCGACGCACGGCGTTCTGCCGCGCACGTTTCTTTGCGGATTGAATGTTGGCCAAGGTTCGCTTCCGTTTGGGCGGAGGGTCGGGAAAAGCCCGGTATTATTCGAACCCATCGAATTCAAGTCAAGCTTGCCGCGCCCCTCCGCGGGGTGCAGGTCGGCCGGATGAGCAGCCGAAACGCCGCTGCGGAACGCGCGCAGCGACTCGAGGCGTCGACTAGCGTCGTCAGCGGGATGACGCTCGTGTCGCGCATCACGGGCCTGGTGCGCGACGTCGCCTTCTCGCACTGGTTCGGCGCGGGTCCCATCATGGACGCGTTCTTTGTCGCGTTCAAAATTCCAAACTTGCTGCGGCGCTTTTTCGCCGAGGGGGCGTTCTCGCAAGCTTTTGTGCCGGTGCTGGCCGCCTATCGCGGCACGCATGCGCCCGAAGAGACCCGCGCGCTGATCGACAAGGTCGCCGGGACGCTGATGCTCGTGGTATTCGCGATCACCACGGTCGGTGTGATCGCGGCGCCGCTGCTGATTCTGGCTTTTGCTCCTGGATTTTTCGGCGACGACGACCGCTACGAGATCGCTACGGACATGCTGCGGCTGACCCTGCCGTATCTGTTTTTCGTCTCTTTGACCGCGTTCGCCGGCGCGATCCTCAACGTGCATCGGCGGTTTGCCGTGCCGGCTTTCACGCCGGCCCTGCTGAATATCGTGCTGATCGTATTCGCCGCCTATGCGGCCGCGCGGATGGAGCGGCCGGAGCTCGGGCTTGCGGCCGGGGTGTTGGCCGCCGGCATCGTGCAGCTCGCGTTTCAGGTGCCGTTTCTATTGAAGCTCGGGCTGCTGCCGCGGCCGCGCTACGCCTTTCGAGATACCGAGGTGGCGCGCGTCCTGCGCTTCATGGCGCCGACCTTGTTCGGCTCGTCCGTCGTGCAGATCAATTTGATGCTCGACATGCTGATCGCATCGTTTCTCGCCGCCGGAAGCATCAGCTGGCTGTATTATTCGGACCGGCTGATGGAGTTTCCGCTCGGGATGGTCGGCATTGCGCTCGGCACCGTCATACTGCCGAATCTCGCCGAGCAGTATGCCCGCCGGTCTCCGCAGGAGTTTGCCGCGACGCTCGACTGGGCACTGCGCTGGGTGCTGGTCGTGACCTTGCCGGCGGCCATCGGTCTGTTATTGCTGGCGGAGCCGTTGCTGGCAACGATCTTCTATGGCGGAGAGTTCGGTGCCGAGGACGTGCATATGGCAGCCATCAGCCTGATGGCGTTCGCGCCGGGGCTGATCGGCTTCGTCGCGGTGAAGGTGCTGGCGCCCGCCTATTTCGCGCGGCAGGATACGCGGACTCCGGTGCGCATTGGCGTGCGCACGCTTTTGCTGAATCTCGTGCTGAATATCGTCTTCGTGTACTTGCTGATCCACACCGGCTGGGCGCCGGCCCACGCAGGTCTCGCGCTCGCGACCAGCGTCGCCGGGCTCTGCAACGCGGGCCTGTTGTTGTCCGGCCTGACCTCGACGGCGGCGTATCGCAGCCGCGTTCGCTGGTGGCCGCTGCTTGCGCGCGTCGCGGCAGCCTGCGCCGCGATGACGGTATGCATCGTGATCACGAATCGCGTGGTCGGTGATTGGCTGGAGCTCGGCCGGCAGGCAAGAGTGCTCTGGCTCGCGGCGCTGGTCGTCGGCGGCATGCTTGTCTATGTCGCCGCCTGCGCGGCGCTTGGCATCGGCCCGAAGGCGCTGCGCGCCGAGGCCGAGTCCGCAGCCCGTTGATCATGCACCTGTGCCGTGACATCGACGTGATGCTGCCGGTGCCGGACGGACGCATCGTGACGGTCGGCGCGTTCGACGGTCTGCACGTCGGGCATCAGCGGATTCTGGCCACCGTGCTGGAGGCGGCGCAGGCGCTCGACGTGCCGGCGCTCGTCTGCTCGTTCGAGCCGATGCCGGGAGAAGTGCTGTTGCCCGACTGTCCGCCCGCGCGGCTCACTTGCTTCCGCGAGCGTTTCGAGTTGCTCTGCGCGACCGGCATCGACGAGTTCTTCTGCCCGAGGTTCCGTAAGCTCAAGCAACTCCCACCGCAGGTTTTCGTCGAGGAGCTGCTGGTCGCGCGGTTCGCGGCGCGGCATGTCGTCGTCGGCCACGATTTTCGCTTCGGGCGCGGGCGCGGCGGCGGGCTCGACGAGCTGCGGCATGCGGGCCGCGAGCACGGCTTCGACGTGACGGTCGTGCCGCCGGTCGCGCTCGGCGGCGAGCGTGTCAGCAGCACCGCCATTCGCAGCGCGCTCGCAGCGGGCGATCTCGATAAAGCGAAGGCGATGCTGGGGCGGGATTACAGCTTGTCTGGCCGTGTGATCCGCGGGCTGGGGCTCGGTAAGCGGCTTGGCTTTCCGACGGCGAACGTGAGCCTCAAGCGCCGCAGGTCGCCGGTCGACGGGATCTTCGCGGTACGGGTCAGCGGCCTCGGCCCGAGCCTGCTCGACGGCGTCGCGAGCATCGGTACGCGGCCGACGGTCGGCGGTGACCATGCGTTGCTCGAAGTGCTCATCTTCGATTTCGATCGCGACGTCTATGGCGAGCACATCACTGTGCATTTCATCAAGAGGCTGCGTGAGGAGCGGCACTTCGACGGTCTCGATGCGCTGAAGGCGCAAATGGCGCTCGATGTCGGCGAGGCGCGGGCTGCGCTCGCGTCGTGAATCGCGTAAACTCAGCCGCCCGAACGCCGCCGCTTTCGTGGGTGCGCGGCGAACCGGCTGATGCCGCGAAACTCGTCGCTCCTGGCCCGACGTGCGCTTTCCGCGAACGCGTTCCCATGACGTTTCGCGGCCTTTACGCATTTCGCGGGATAAAACGATGTTCGAACCAGTAGCACCCCGATACGACGGTCCGGCCGTCGAAAAAGAAGTTCTCGAGTTCTGGGAGCGCGAGCAGATCTTCCGGCGCGTGCTCGATGCGGGCCAAGACCGCCCGCGCTTCGTGTTCTACGAAGGGCCGCCGACGGCAAACGGCCGCCCGGGCATTCACCACGTGCTCGCCCGCACCTTCAAGGATCTTTACCCGCGCTATAAAACCATGCGCGGCTTCCACGTGCCGCGGAAGGCCGGCTGGGATACCCACGGTCTGCCCGTCGAGCACGAGGTCGAAAAGCAGCTCGGGATCTTCGACAAGAAGCGCATCGAGCAGGAAGTCGGCATCGCCGAGTTCGTGGCCAAGTGCCGCGAGTCCGTGCTGCGTTATGTCGCCGATTGGGAGGCGATGACCGAGCGCATGGGCTACTGGGTGGACATGAGCGAGGCCTACTTCACGCTGCACAACGAGTACATCGAGTCGGTGTGGTGGCTGCTCAAGCAAATCTGGGATCGCGGGCTGATCTATCAGGGCTATAAGGTCGTGCCGTACGACCCGCGCATCGGCGCAACGCTGTCGTCGCATGAGGTGGCGCTCGGCTATCGCGAGGTCGAGGACCCGTCGGTATACGTGCGCTTCAAGCTTGCGGACGAGGACAACACCTATTTCCTGGTCTGGACGACGACGCCGTGGACGCTGCCGTCGAACCTGCTGCTGGCTGTGCATCCGGATGTCGAGTACGCGTGGGTGCGGCGGGGCGACGAGACGTTAATCATGGCGCGCGAGCTGATCGCGTCGGCGCTCGGGACGGACGCGCCGCCCGACGCCATCAGCAAGATCATGCGCGGGCGCGATATGGACGGTATGCGCTACGAGCGCCTGTTCGACTATCTGCCGGTTGACGGCGATATCTGCCGCGTGCGGACCGCCGAATTCGTCACGACCGAAGACGGCACCGGCCTCGTGCACATCGCGCCAGCGTATGGTGAGGACGACTTGAAGCTTGGCCGCAAGCACGGGCTGCCGGTGCTGCATGGCGTCGGCGACGACGGCTACTTCAAGCCCGAGGTTGCGCCGGTCGCCGGAAAGTTCTTCAAAGACGCGGATCCGGTGATCATCGAGCTCCTGCGCGAGCGCGGGCTGCTGTTTCGCGCCGAGCAGTACACGCACAATTACCCGTTCGGCTGGCGGACGGGAGATCCATTGATCTACTACGCAAAGAATGCGTGGTACATCCGCACGACTGATTTTCGCGAGCGGCTCGTCGAGCTCAATCGCGGCATCAATTGGGTGCCCGACTACATCCGCGACGGGCGCTTCGGCAATTGGCTCGAGAACAACATCGACTGGGCCCTGTCGCGCGAGCGGTTCTGGGGCACACCGTTGCCGGTGTGGACGGATGGCGACGGAGACTTCATCTGCATCGGCTCGGTCGCCGATCTCGAGGCGCGCGCCGGCCGCAAGCTCGAGGGCGTGGACTTGCATCGGCCCGCGATCGACGAGATCACGTTCATGCACAACGGGCGCGAGTATCGCCGCGTGGCCGAAGTCATCGATTGCTGGTTCGATTCGGGCTCCATGCCGTATGCGCAGTGGCACTATCCGTTCGAGCGCCGCGAGACGTTCGAGCAGAGCTTCCCGGCCGATTTCATTTGCGAGGCGATCGATCAGACGCGCGGCTGGTTCTATACGCTGCACGCAATCGCGACGATGGTCTCAGATAGCATTGCATACAAGAATGTCGTCTGTCTGAGCCATATCGTCGATCAAGACGGCAAGAAGATGTCGAAGTCGCTCGGCAATATCGTCGACCCGTACGATGTTTTCGACTCGGTCGGCGCCGACGCGCTGCGCTGGCATTTTTCGGCGCGCGTCGCGCCGGACGTGCAGAAGCGCGTGTCGGTCGACATCATCGCGGACGTGGCGAGCGGCTTTATCAACACGTTGTGGAACACGTACGGCTTCTTCGTGATGTATGCGCGGCTCGATGGCTTCGATCCGCGCCGCGGCGCACCGGACGCGCGGGCGGAGATCGACCGATGGGTGATCTCGCTGCTCGAGGATACGGTTCGCAAGGTGACGGATGCGCTCGAGCGCTACGACGCGCTGACGGCTGGCGTCGCGATCGAGCGTTTCGTCGATCAGCTCAGCAACTGGTATGTCCGGCGTAATCGGCGGCGGTTCTGGAAGGCGGCGAGCGGAGACGACAAGCAGTCGGCGTACGCAACTCTCTACGAGTGCCTCGAGACGCTGACGCGCCTGCTCGCACCGTTCGTGCCGTTCATCAGCGAAACGATGTACCGCAATCTCGTGTGCAGCGTGCGGCCGGAGGCTCCGCCGAGCGTGCATCAGACCTCATGGCCCGAGCATCGCCCGGAGCGCCTCGACTCGGAGTTGCTCGAGCAGACGGCCATCGTGCAGCGGATCGTCGGTCTCGGCCGGGCGGCCCGCAACGAATCGCGGCTCAAGGTACGCCAGCCGCTCGGGCGGCTGCTCGTGCGCGTGCCGGACGACGCCGCGGAGCGCGCGGTGCACCGGCACGGCGAGCAAATCCTCGAGGAGCTGAATGTCAAATCGATCGAGCTTCTGGCGCGCGATGCCGAGCTGGTCAGCTACCGGATCAAACCGAATTTGCCGCTGCTTGGAAAGCGCTACGGCAAGCTGATTCCGGCGATCCGGACGCACCTCGCAACGGCCGATGCGGCGGCGATCGCGGCAGCGGCCGCCCGGGGCGAGACTCAATACGTGGAGATCGCCGGGGAGCGCGTCGAGCTGCCGCCGGAGTCGCTGTTGATCGAGACATCGTCCGCGGAAGGCTTCGCGTGCGCCGAGGAGGGCGGCTATCTCGTCGGCCTCGACACCACGCTCACCGACGAGCTGAAGCGTGAAGGGCTCGCGCGCGAACTGGTGCGCGCCGTGCAGGACGCGCGCAAGCAGGCGGGTCTCGAGGTTGCGGATCGGATCGTCCTCGACATCGAAGGCGACGCCGTCGTCACGGACGCGCTCGATGCGCATCGCGAGTACGTCATGAGCGAGACGCTCGCGAGCCGTTGGCAGCGCCCTGCGGACGAGCGCGCGTACGTCGTCGCCCAGGCGGATGCCGAGCCCGGCTGGGTGATCCGGCTCGCCAAGGAGGACGCCGCCGGATGAGCGCGCGACGCCGGATCGGGCTGCGCACAGGGGCGAGCGCCTGGCTGTGGCTTACCGCCGTGGTGATCGCGCTCGATCAGGCGACCAAGTACGCCATCACTCGCAGTCTGTCGGTCTTTGAAGAGATTGTTGTGCTGCCGATGCTGAGCATCATGCGGCTGCACAACGAGGGGGCGGCATTCAGCCTGCTGAGCGACGCATCCGGGTGGCAACGATGGTTCTTCACGACCGTCGCGGTCGTCGTCAGCATCGGCATCTTGATCTGGCTATGCCGGCTGCCTGCGCGCGGTCAGGGCGTGCTCGCCGCGGGCCTCGCGCTCGTGCTCGGCGGAGCGGTGGGTAACGTGATCGACCGAATCTATTGGGGGCACGTGATCGACTTCATCCGTGTCCACTATGCAGGCTGGTCGTTCCCGGCGTTCAATGTCGCCGATTCGGCCATCACGGTCGGCGCCGCGCTGATCATTCTCGATAGCGTGCTTCAGTGGCGGCACGAAGCGCGCAGCGGAGCAGGGCGCCGCCGCGAGGACGGGGCGCCCTGAATGGCTACCAGCAGCGGCCGTTAGGATCGGGCGATGCGCTCTTAAGCCCCTGCGACGTGACCGTGAACAACGCACACTCCGTATCATCGGCCATCGACACGCCATTCCTGCCGCCGCTGGCAGCTGGGGCCGCCGTGGCGACGTAACCCTCGGCGAGGCCGCCCGCAGCCGCTGTGATGCTGAGCGTATACACGCCGTTCTCGCTACGACTGTCGGTGAAGCCGAGCGCTGCCGGGTCCGATGTGTAGGTGTTGTTCTGCAGATACCAGCGTTCCTGATTGGCCTGCAGCTGCAGAAGGGCCGCCTTGGCTTCCGTTCGGTGGGCACGCTGCGTGTATTGGCGGTAACTCGGCACCGCGATCAGAGCGAGTATCGAGATGATGACGACTACGATCATCAGCTCGATCAGCGTGACGCCCGCCATGCGCCGCGGTGAGCTCAGCGTGACACGCGCCATGCGCCGCGGTGAGCTCAGCGTGACACGCGCCATGCGCCGCGGTGAGCGCTCAATCCACACTCTCCTGCCTCCAATAGGTTCGGATGGGATGGCTGCCGAAGCTCGTCGGCATGCAGAAGAGGTCGACACATACGACGGGCAGCGGACGGCAATTGTCGCCTTCGCAGCTCGCGGGATCGGCGGCCGACGGGAATAGAAACGAAACCTCGCTCGCGATGGAGCCGTGAAACGCCCGCGCACGATCGTCGATCGTGAGCTCGTTCTCGTCGAGCGAGCGGTCGAGACGGCTGACGGGCGCGCCGTCGAATAGGCTGACGACGTAGAGCCGGTTGGTGCCGAGCTGCGGCTCGCAGCCGTTTGCGCCGAGCGCCGCGCTTGGAGTGAATGTGGTGAAGTAGACGTCGTTATCGAACGTGCGAGCTTCTGCGAGCACCTTCTCCCCGGCCTCGAGCCGCAGCATCCAGCCGGCGCTGCCCGGATTGATCACGACATCGATGTCGTCGGTGACGTCCTCGAGATCGTTCTCGGTGATGATTGCGCGAGCGTTGAACTCTGCCTGGGTCAGATGCCGAAAAGGATCGTGGTCGCGGAGCGCGTAGAAGCGATTGCGGTTATCGGTTTCGTTAGGATGCGCGCGGTAGCCGGAGCCGATGCCGATGTGCAGGAAACTGCCGGCCCGAGTCCTGGCCAGCGCGACGTCGGGGCCATAGTAGAACCGGCGCGTATCAGCGAGCGCAGGCGCATCGTGGCCGGCGCTGCCGAAACGCGCGATGACGCCGCCCGTCACGAGGCTTGCCGCCGGCTGGCCGTTGAAGATATCGAAGCGCCATACTTGGCCGCCCATATCTGCGGCGTACATGCGGTCGGCCAAGCCGTCGGCGTCGAGGTCGATCACTTTGACATCCGCAGGGATCGAGTAGCGCATGTCGCGGAAGGTCTGCGTCGCGCCTGACGAGGCGCCGTGCCAGACGACTGCGCCGGTTACCGAGTCGACGATGTACAGTGCGTTGCCAAGGTTATCCGTGCGCGCGGCGTAGTTGTCCTGCGCGGCGTCGTATCCGCCGCCGAAGATCACGGCGTTGCGCTCAGTTTGGCCCACCCTGATGCGGGTGGGCACCGGGCTAGACCACGTCTGCCCGAGCCCGGGAAGATCGGTGCCGTCGAGCCGCCACAGCAGGCTCGGCGCGTCAGGATTCGTGACATCGAGGCCGTAGTACGCGTTGCCGCCGCGCCGCAAACCGAAAAATAGATAGACCTTCTCGCCACTCGACGCGTCGATGATGCCGTCGTGATCGGCGAGCACCTGGAGGCGCAGATTGCCGTCGATACCATACTGCTTGGCTTGCGACGGGGCGTTCTGGAGCAGGTGAACCTGATCGGCCAAGAACTCAGGCGCTACGAATGCCCACTTCTCGACGCCGGTGGACGCATCGATCGCGTGCAGGAAGCCATCGTTGGTGGCGACGAACACGACCGCATCGCTTCCGTCCGGTGCGTTCGGCGTGCCACCGTAGACGAGCGCCGCCGGCTGTGAGTGCAGGGGGTCGCCGATCTGCCGCCGCGCGTCGGAGGTGCTGCCGTCTTGATTGACGTCGTGGACATCCCGGCCGCGGATGAAGTCGATGACATCGTCTCGGCCGGGCTGGCCCGGATCGCCGAGCCCGAGCAGGCTTCCGGTGATCTGCGGGTTATCCGTGCGCACGGCGTTGTCCGCTGCGACCAGCAGCGGATTGCCGAGGTACGTGAACACGCGGCGGGCCGCGGGCGACGGCAGCCGATTCGCGGCGCCGCCCTGCGTGACGCGCCGCCCGTCAGGCTCGGCCGACCAGAAGCTGTGCGCGCTCTCTGCGAAGAACCCGGTCTCGTCCACGGCCGGATTGCCGTTCGCGTCGACGATCATCGCGTCCTCGCCGCGCAGCCGATACTTTTTCAGGTTGCCCGGCCAGTGCCGTGTCTCGCTCGGCTGGAAGACCGTGACGAACAAGTCGTTGACGTGCTGCGTGCGATTGAAGCTGTTGACGGACGCGGTCGGCGCGGTAAAGGTCGCTTGCGTCTCGAGGATCGACGTGACGATGTTCGTCAGCGCGCGTGTCAGCGACTGCGTGTCGTTAGCCACGAAATGTTGCCCGCCGCCGGCGGCAGCGAGCGTTGCAAGGAGCGGCAGATCGACCGTGAAGCCGATCGTGTAGGTCGCGACGTTCTGCTTGCCCGGCAAGTTCGGATCGAGATCTCCTTCGTAAAGATAGCGTGCGAGCTCAGCAAGGCATGTGCCGTCGCCGGAGCCCGAGCACGAGCCGCCAATCATCGACGAGAAGCCGGGCAGCATCGGAGCAAGCGCAGCAGCGCCGGTGTCGCCGCTCGGTTCGCCGTCCGTCAGATAGACGATGTAGTTGCGCTGACACGCTGCACTGACCGGCGTCTCGTAGCGGCCGTCCGGCCCGATGCCGACGCCGGCGGTGCCATAGCGCGGCGGCATGCCGCGAAAGTAGCGCGCGGCTTCGTACAGCGTTTCAGCCATCGGCGTTCGCCCGGCTGGTGACAGGGCATCGATGGCGGACAGGAGCGTCGCCCGATTCGCGGTGACGTCGTTGACCGCGTGCACCACACGCCCGCCGGAGCTCGAGTTGTAGCGCATGAGGCCGATGTTCACGCCGTTGATGCTGCCGGCAAGGCCCGCGGCCACGGCTTTCATGACCTGCATTCGGCTTGTCGGCGCGGTCGGACCGTGATACCAGTTGAGGTAGTTTGCGGAGTAGAGCGTGAGCGTCGCGAAGCTGCTCCACGCGATTTCGTCTTCGGCACGCGCGCTCCAAGCCGCCGCATCGTTGCCGTTCGTGGCGTAGACGTCGGTCGAGCTCGAGCCGTCGCCGTGCCGGCCGCGGTCGTCCGCGCATTCGACGATTTCTGCGGAATCCGATGGCGAGACGGCCTTCCAACGCCGATCGGATGCATCGTACTGCGCGGCGCGGCCGACGAGCCGCCCTGCCTCGGATTCGAACGCCGCGATAGCCGCCGCGCACGCGAGCGCCGAGGCGTCGAGCCATCGCGGCGTGTCGCACTCGGGTGGGTCACCGGCGCCTTCACGCCAGTAGACGCGGTTCGGGACGCACGCGCCGTCGTAGGTGGCCGCGGGATCGAAAGCCTCGTGGCCCTGGACGAGCGCATCCATGCTCCCGGACGTGTCGAGAATGAGCAGAATGTTCGGCGGCAGTGCGTGAGCCGCGTCATTGACGAACAGCTCCGTGTCGTCCGCAAGCACGGCGGGCGCGCCGGCCAGCGACACGCTCGCAAGACCCGCGAGCAGCGCGAGGCTGTGGTCCTTCAACGCGCTCATGTCCTTCTCCTAAATGCTCGCCGCACGGCGAGCTCCGAGTCGCCGATGGGCGCTGAGCGCATTGCGGTCATGCCGAGACTCATGCTTCGAGATCGTCGAGCACGAGCCGCGTCACGCGCGTCGTCTCAAGGTCATAAAAGACGTATACCGCGGCGCTCCGCCCGCGCCCGGCGGCTATCAGCGCTGCGGCGGCGCGCGTGAAGTCTGCGTAGGGCACTGCGGCGCGCGCGACGATGTAAGCGGTGTCGTCGTCCACCGCGAGCGACACGGGTCGGCAAGTCGAGCAGGGCGGCACGACCACGTAGCCCAAGGTGCTCGCCGGCAGCACGACCTCGATCAGCGCTGCTTCGTACGCGCCTTCGATCTGCTCGAGTGCGTGCGCCGCGAGCGCGGCCAGCGTCGGTCCGAGCACGATGAGCGCGGCCCCAACGCGCGCGGCTCCGATGGCGTTGGCTTGCTTCATGCCGGCGCCTCTCGACACTTGTCTGGAACCGCCTTCATCACGGGCCGCCAGGACCGACGACGTAGAAGCTCTGCCGATGGGTCGAGGTCGCGCCGCGCGGACCGCTGGCGACGGCCACGACGTCGAAATGGTAGGCCTGGACGGTGCTGCTGATGCCGATGCCGAGGCTGAACGCCGAATCGGGCACGCCGGTCGACTGTTGGAACGTCGTTTCTACGATCACCTCGGCATCGCCAACCGTGATGGACGGCAGCGTGACGGCTGCGAGCGTCGTGAAGTCGCCGCCCGAGATGGCGATGTCAATGCCGGTCTCGGCGGCTTGAAACGCATCTTGCTGCGCTTGAACGTTGCCCGCCATCGCAAGCTCCAGTGTCGCCGTGCTCATGCCCGAGACGCCGAACACGGTCATCACGAGCAATAGCACGAGGCCGACGAAGAGCGCCGCGCCCCGTTCCCGCGCCGGCGGCGTGACGGCGCGGAGGTGCCGTGGAGGCAAATATCTCATGGGGCGGGCCTCGCGTTGCGGAGATAGATCGTTTTCGAAACCAAGGCGCGCCGGTAACCGTCGTTCGGCGAGTCGATATCCTGGTCGGCGTACGCGTAGCGCGACGTATCCGTGAAACCTTGCTCCGGCTGCTCGGCGCGCAGTCGTAGCCAGATGCGCACGGCCAGGACGCGGACATCGGGGTGGTTGTCGGCGTCGAGCAGCGGATCGGCAAGATTCACGTAACGATCGATCGAGCCGCGGTTTGGCGCGCCGGCCGGATCCGTATCGATGCCAAACTGTATTTGCATATCCTCGACACCCGGTAAGACTTCCCGATCCTCGATGCGCGGGCCGTCGACGAGCGTCTTCACCCGTAGCGACGGCACCGGATTGCCGGGCGTCGATAGCGTCGATGTGCTGCTCACGTAGTAGCCATTGACGATCAGCCGATAAGTCTCCGACGTGGCCGAGGTATGGCCCGCGGGGAGGGCGCTATCCAGGAACAGGTCGCCGTCGCGGAAGCGCGCAGATTGGATCTGCAGGCGGCCCGCGGCCGGCACTTCCGGCGCCTCGGCGGCGCGGCGCACGACGAGCGTGTCGGCGTTTGCGGCCGGAGCGTTCGAGTACGCGGTGCAGAGCCACGAGTAGCCGTTGTTTGTCCCGTCGATCGGCGCATCGAGATGAATCGTCCAGTTGTTGCCGCAGTCACCGGAGACCTCGAGCTCGTCGGACGGCGGGTCGCCGGGTCGTGCGCGCCCGCGGATCTTCTCCGGCCGGGTCGTGAGGCCGAAGTAGCTCGCCATACGCACGTCCGGCTCGAGGGCATCAAGCACGAAACGCGCGTTCTCCTGTAATCGAGCGACCGAATCGGCGACCTGGAACGTCGCGCGGCTCTGTACGAAGACCGTGACGGCGCCGAGCAGCAGGAACGAGCCGATCGCGAGGGCGACCATGAGCTCGATGAGCGTCATTCCGGCGTGTCTTCTCGGGTGCGGCACTGAGGCGCGGTACGCAACGGAAGGTAATGGCTGCGTCCGCATATCAGAACTCGGGGACTCGAATCACGAGGCTGTGTGCCAGCGTGCCTTCCGGCTCCGTCCAGCGCACATCGATCACGTACACCGGCGGCTCGCTCTCGTCGTAAGCGACGCTCCCGCTGCCGTCAGGCAACGCTTGCGCGAGCTGCGCTTGCCAGATGAAGAGATCGTGCGCGGCCATTTGTGCCGGCGTGCAGTCGACATCGCCGCCGCTTTGCGGGTCGCACGCATGGTTTTCCGCCGCGCCCGCGTAGGCCGCGCCGCCGAGCCGATTCACACGGATGCGGTCCGCCATGTCGCCCGCGAGATTCACGGCTTGCGTACGCAACTGCGCCGTGCGGCTCGCCGCAAGGCTTTGCGTATGCAACGCCGCAATGCCGAGCATCCCGACCGACAGCACCACGAGCGCGATCATCGCTTCGAGCAGGCTGAAGCCCCGCGCAGTGGGTATGCCGTACGGAACGCCACGCCGGCGGCGCGGCGAGCAGCAGCGTGACCGGGCGCCGGTGCGCGCGGCCCCCCGCGTGTGCGAGCTCACGTGCCGACGCACTCCGCGTCCTCGAGGAGCGCGAGAGTGGTCTGGACCGTCGCGACGTCCGAGCGAATGCTGCTCCGGCCGGTAGGGTCGAGCAGCAGCACGCGCGCGGGGGACTGGCCGCGCGACGCTGCGGCGACGCTGCGGTCGTCGCAGAATAGAAAGCGCGCGGCCGCGGCATTGCGCAGAAAGCCGCTCGGCCCGTAGGTCACCGCCGGATGATTCATGAAGAGGCGGAGCGGGCCCCCGGGCGCAAGGCCGCGGAGCAGCACCACATCTTCGGCCGCCACGACTGCGTTGCCGTCGCCGCTCGCGTCCACGAACACCACGAACGCGCCGGCGCGCGAGCTCGTGCAGACGGGGGCCGCCGCGGCGGGATCCTCCGTAATACACAACGTGACCGGTAGTTGGCGTTTCACCGCCTCCGAGCGGGCGAGCAGCGCGGCAGTGACGAGATCGTTGGCGGCGGACGTCATCGCGTTCGAGCGCTGGAATTCTCTGAAGCTCGGCGCAGCGAGCCCGAGGATGATGCCGGCCACGACGAGCGTCATCATCAGCTCCGATAGGGTGAATCCCTGCTGCCGCTTTTCCATAACGCGCGACTATATCGCCCGCCCCGTGACGCCGGCATGGCGGGGCGACGACCTGCCTCCGGCGCGCGACGAACGGTCGTTTCCGCTGCATTCGGGGCGTCATGGGGCGCAGCTCAGCTCGCGGCCGGGGCCAGCCGGAGAGGTGCGCGGGCGGCCCGTGTAGCTGACGATCACGGCGCGCGCCTCGGCGGCGCCGCGGCGATCGCAGAAGGTGACGGTGCCATTCGTGCTGCGCTGCCGGAACGGCCGAAACTCGAACATCTCGCGATTCGCGGAAATCGAAAGGTGCGGTGCGGCGGCGAAAGCCCGGAGCAACGGCTCGTTCGCCGAGCGGGACGGCGGGCGCACGTCGTCTTCGTTGACGAAGACCATATAGCCGTGATCGAAGCGGAGCGCGTCGCCGCCGCACCGCTCTAAGTCGACCGTTTTGCAAAGCACGACCGGGCGCGCCCGCTTGGCGGCCTCGCTGCGCGCGAGCTGGACGCCGCCGACGAAGGCATTAACGGCGGCCGTGCGTTCCATATCGAGCTTGAGGCGCTCGAAGCTTGGCAGCCCTATGGCCAGCCCGACCGCCGCAACGGCCATCGCAATCAAAAGTTCCCAAAGCGTGTACCCGCGAGACGGCATCCTGCCCACCTGGAGCCTCCCGGCGGCTCCTGCCATCTGTCACGCTACGGCCGGCGGTTGCTTCAGGCCATTCGCGATTCCGGGCGTTTCGCGGATAATTGCGCTGTCCGCGCTGTCACAAGCCCTTGTTCGTGAGTAGTCTTTCTGCGATAAGGCCCGGTATACTAGGCAAGCGATTGATTTTATGAATAACGACGTCACACGCGAATCGATTTCCGAGCGGCTCTCGGCCCGGGGCGTATTTCCGACGCCGCAGCGCCTTGATGTCGCCGAGGTCATTTTGGCGGAGCCGCAGCATTTGTCCGCGGATCAGATCATCGCCCGCATGCGGCGCACGGGCTCGCGTGTGTCTAAGGCGACGGTATACAACACGTTGAATCTATTCTGCGAGCGCGGGCTGCTGAGGACGGTCGAAGTCGACCCAAGCCGGCTGTTCTACGACTCGACGATCGCGCCGCACCATCACTTCTTCGACGTGGAAACCGGCGAACTCGTCGATATCTCGCTCGAAGACGTGCAGCTGGCGTTGAACGCGCCGCTGCCGGAGGGCACCGAGCAGGTCGGCGTGGATGTCGTGATTCGGGTGCGCCGCGTGGCGGAGGAGGCCAACGCGCAGGCCGCGGCGCAGATTACGCTCGACACGGCGGAGTAATCCGCTAGAATTCGCGCCTCGGTCATTCCTTTATCAATGCCGGTGTAGCTCAGTCGGTAGAGCAACGCATTCGTAATGCGTGGGTCGGCGGTTCGAATCCGTCCACCGGCACCATA
>CAZFJU010000028.1:11614-27682 GCA_964518995.1 uncultured Gammaproteobacteria bacterium | reverse complement strand
ACGAGCTCGAGATCCTTGACGAATCTACCGAGCTCCGCTTCTCGTCGAGCATCGTCGAGCCGTAACAGATACGAGGGGTGCACTGTGATGAGGAGGTCGGTTTCCAAGCCGGTCGCGGCGTCACGGCTGCGGAATATTTTGCCGCGCGACTTCTGTACCGGCAGCGGTTTGCCGACCATCGCGCGTGCAGCTGTCGCTCCGAGTGCTACGACGAGTCGGGGACGGATCGCCGACAGTTCCTTCTCGAGCCATTGCCCGCACGCTTCGATTTCGCTCGTGCTTGGCGACTTGTGCAAGCGGCGCTTGCCCCGCGGTTCAAACTTGAAATGTTTGACGGCGTTCGTAATGTATAGACGCTGACGGTCTATGCCGGCCGTGCCGAGCGCGCGATCGAGCAACATCCCGGCGGGGCCGACGAACGGTTCGCCGCGCAAGTCCTCGAGGTCGCCCGGCTGTTCGCCGACCAGCATCACGCGCGCGGTCGTCGGACCCGCACCAAACACGATCTGCGTCGCATCCTCGAACAGCGGGCAACTCCGGCAGCGCGCGGCGGCGTCGCGTAGCAGGTCGAGCTCGTCCGCGTGTGCCGAGGGGGCTGTCGTTTTCGGAACCGGTGCACGGCGACGCGCCGGCAGCGTGGCCGAATCTTCGACCATCGTCCGCTCGCGCGTCGCGGCAGCCGCGATGAGGCCGGGTATCAAGCTGCTTTCGGGCAAGTTGCGCCAGTACTTCTTCGGCATCTCGGCGCGCATCGCGGCGGGCTTGAGCCGGGCCGGATTGAAGATGCTGGCATAGTATGCGAGCCAAAGTGCCTCGGTGGCGTCGTCCGCGGGCGCATCCTCACGCCGAGCGCCGGGGCCGAAGCTCAGCGTCTCGCCGTCCCAGTGCGCGCTGACCTCGGGCGTCAGAATCGCCCAGCGCCGATTCGGGAAGCGCCGCACGAAAAAGCGCGCGGCCGTCTCGACGATATGGTGGGTCGGCTCGAACCACGCGACGAACAGGCCATTGGCGGACACCCGGCCGCCGTGCGGCTGCTCGGAAGGCAACGCAGCCGACACCTCGCGGAAGCGTACGAACGCATGCATCTTGTGAATATCGCGCGCTACGGATTCTGCAAAAATGCGCAGGCGTGCGACGTCGGCGTCAACCTCGAGCTCGAGCAACCGCGGCTCCGTGCGCAACCGCCAGAGCACGCGATAGAGCAGCCCGAAGCGAGCCGGATCGCGGTGCAGCATGACGCGACGCGCGAGGGTCATGAAGGCGCGCGACACCGTGACCGCCGAGCCCTCCGGCTCGTCCGGCGCAGCGTCGCCGAAGAGCTGCCCCGAATCACCGGCAATGCTCCAGCTGACTTGCTCCGGCGGCACGTCGGCCGCGAGCAGACCTCGGGCGGCGGAGCGAAAGCCGGCGAAGTCGGTGGGCGTTCGCAGCGTGACGTGTCGCATCGTCACTGCGCTGCGAGTTACTGAGCAGCGAACAAGCCGAGCTGGCGCGGCGGCGGCCGCAGTGCGGCGCCGAGCCGCTCGCTATCGAGCGGTACCGCCGCTTGGCCGGGCAGCTTGATGAAAGGACGCACGCGCTTCATCGGCACGCGCAGACGCTGCAAGTCGTCTTCCCTGAGCTTGCGGATGCGCCGTGCCGCGATGATGCGCTTGACCGCTCGGGTGCCGAGCCCCGGCACGCGCAATAACTCCTCGCGTGTTGCGCTATTCACGTCGATCGGAAAGCGCTCACGATGGCGCAGCGCCCACGCAAGCTTCGGGTCGATGTCGAGCTCGAGCATGCCGCCTTCCGCGCCGGCGAAAATCTCGTCGGCATCGAACTCGTAGAAGCGCATGAGCCAGTCGGCCTGGTAAAGGCGGTGCTCCCGCACGAGCGGTGCGGACCGCGACGGCAGCAGCTGCGATGAATCTGGAATCGGGCTGAATGCGGAGTAGTACACCCGCCGCAGGCGATACGACGTATAGAGGGCGGCGCTGCGCGTGATGATAGTACGATCGTTCGACGCGTCCGCGCCGACGATCATCTGCGTGCTTTGGCCGCCCGGCGCAAACCTTGGAGCCTTGTTCTCCGCCTTCGCCTCCTCGATGCGCCAACTGAGCTGGCCCATCGAGCGCTTGATCGTCTCTGGCCGTTTCTGGGGGGCAACGTCGCAAGACTTGCGGCGGAGGGGAGCTCGACATTGACGCTGACGCGGTCAGCCAGCCGGCCAGCCTCGGCGAGCAGGCGCTCGTCGGCGTCGGCGATCGTCTTCAGGTGGATGTAGCCGCGGAAGTCGTGGGTTTCTCGGAGGCTTCGCGCCACCCCGACGAGCTGCTCCATTGTGTAATCCGCATCGCGAATGATGCCGGAGCTCAAAAAGAGACCTTCGATGTAGTTGCGAGCGTAGAAGTCGAGGGTCAGACGCACGACTTCGTCGATGCTGAAGCGGGCTCGCCGCACATTGCTCGAGATGCGATTCACGCAATACAGGCAGTCGTAGATGCAGAAGTTCGTTAGCAGGATCTTGAGCAGCGAGATGCATCGCCCGTCCGGCGCGTAGCTATGACAGATCCCCATGCCCTCGGTCGACCCCATGCCCTTGCCGCCGACCGAGCTGCGCTTCGCCGAGCCGCTCGATGCGCACGACGCGTCGTACTTGGCGGCGTCGGCCAGGATGGCGAGCTTTCGCTGTATGTCCATTCAGACAGAATAGCAGAGTTCCTTAGTTGCGAACGCCGAGATAACGACTGCGGTGAACGTCGAGCACGTTGTCCTGCCAACCGGTCACGCGCGGCGCGACCAGGTTGCGGGAGGCATGGTGGTAGACCGGGATCAGGCCGTGCTGCTCGAGAGCGATGCGCTCCGCTTCGCGGAGGTGCGCCCCCCGCTCGGCAGGGTCTGCGGTCTGCGCAGCGAGAGCCGTGGCCCGATCGTATGCTTCATCGCGAAACGCGCCGAAGTTGTTCGCGCCGGTGCGCGACTCGAGCAGCAGCGTGAACGTTTGCGCGTCGTTGTAAACCGCGAGCCATTCGCCGAGCGCGAGATCGAAGTCGCGCGCTTGCAGCCGTGCATAATGCGCTGCCGTCTCTGCGGTCACGAGCGCGATGTCCACGCCGGCCGCTTTCCACATGGATTGCGCCGCGACGGCGACGCGCCGCAGGTTCTCCGATACCGGGTATCGCAGCTCGAGCTCGAGCGGTGACGCCGGCGTATAGCCGGCCTCGGCGAGCAGCCGTTGCGCCTCGTCGAGCCGGCGCTCGACCGGCCAGTCCGCCCACGTGTACCGCAGCGGGGGGCCGTAGTTCGCGGTGCCGGGCGGCATGAGGCTCAGCGCCGGTTGCTCGCCGCTGTCGAGCACTTGCCCGCCGATCACGTCGCGGTGCAAGGTCATGGCGAGCGCGGCACGCACGCGGCGATCTGCGAGCGGCTCGCGGGTATGGTTGATCGCGACGAACGTCAAGCCGAGATACGGGTCGGTGCGCACGGCTTCCTCGCCCACTTGCTCAGCCAGCCACTCGGTTCGACCGCTCGGGAAGTCGCGGACGATGTCGAATTCGCCGGCCCGGAAGCGCTGCACAGCCGCGGTTCGATCTTCCTGGACGTGATGCACCACGCGCGCGAGCGCGACGTCATCGGCCGCGTAGAACTGCGGGTTGCGGCGCAGTGCGATGTAAGCATTCGGCACCCGTTCGTCGACGATGAAGGGGCCGTTCACGACCATGTGCTCGACGGATGTCCACCCGTCCCCCGCCCGCTCGATGACATGCTGCGGGACCGGCATCGCCGCGAAGTGCATCAGCAACCCCGTGAAGTACGTCGTCGGGCGGGTCAGGCGGATCTCGAGGGTATGCGCGTCGAGCGCCGCGACGCCGACGTCGCTGGCGTCGCCGCCGCTCGCCGTATACGCCTCGGCGCCGTCGATCATGAAGAAGAAATCCGCATATGGCGCAGCCGTCTCAGGTGCCAGCATTCGCTTCAGCGAGAATTCGAAGTCCTCGGCGGTGACCGTGCGACCGTCGGACCATGCGTGCTGGCGGATTGTGAACGTATATGTCAGGCCGTCCTCGGACACGTGCCAGGACTCCGCGGCGCCCGGCTGAATGCTGCCGTCCGGGCCTTCGGTGGTCAGCCCCATCAGCATGTCGCCGACGATACGGTTCTCCCACACGCCCGTGATCTTGTGCGGATCGAGCGAGGCCGGGCTGCCGGGGTTCGCAATGTGCAATTCTGCGGTGTGCGGGCCGGGCGCCGCCTGAGCGTCGGCCCGTTCCACCGGCCCGCCGATCGAGGATGCCGCGATGACGGCGGCCGCGAACG
Source organism: uncultured Gammaproteobacteria bacterium (assembly GCA_964518995.1). Classification (GTDB taxonomy): domain Bacteria; phylum Pseudomonadota; class Gammaproteobacteria; order Steroidobacterales; family Rariloculaceae; genus ZC4RG20. Next base: position 23,383 of record CAZFJU010000028.1, on the reverse strand, counting down.
GCGCCGCACCTCTCCGCAGCGCGCGGTCAGCGCTCCTGCGATTCATTTCTAGGCTGCTCCTCGTCGGTGATTTCGATTGGCTGGCGCGTAAAGCCCTTCAGCGGCGCGAGGTCGTCCTTGTCGCGTTCGATCTTCACGTCGCTCGTGGCGTACAGTGCGACGAGCTGCGCGACCGATTCGAGCGCATGCTCATGCGTGCGCTCATAGCCGTGGCTCGCGTCGACGCCGAACGTGATCAGCGCAGTGCGAATGTCGTTGCCGGCCTCGAGCGCGGACGCGCTATCGCAGCGGTAGAAGCGGAATACGTCGCGCTGATAGGCGACGCCGTGCTCCTCGCACAGATCCGCGAGCTTGTGCGAAAGATGGTAGTCGAAAGGGCCGCTCGAGTCGGCCATCGCGATCGTCACGCCGAACTCGGCACTGTTCTGCCCGGGCGCAACGGTGCCGTTGTCGATCGACACGAGCGATGCAATGTCACCATGCAGCACCGCGGAGGCGCCGCTGCCGACTTCCTCGGAGATCGAGATCAGGAAGAAGCAGTCGACCGGCAGGCGCGCTGCGGTGTCCTTCAGTGCCTTGATCGCCGCGAGCATCGCCGCCACGCCGGCCTTGTCGTCGAGATGGCGCGAGTTGATGAAGCCGTTCTCGAGGAACTCGGGCTGCGGATCGATGGCGACGTGATCGCCGATTGCGATCCCGTGATCCTCGGGGCTCGAGCCGTCGCGCATATCGATGTCGAGCCGGAGCTCGACCTGTTGCCAGCTTACCGGTTGCGTATCGATCTCCGCGCCGAACGTGTGTCCCGACGCTTTGAGCGGCAGGATGGTGCCGCGATGTGCGCCATGGCGCGTCAGCACAGTGCAGCGCGCACCTTCCGCGAAACGGCTCGACCAGTGTCCGACCTGCACGAGCGACAACCGGTTGTTCGGCTTGATCGCCTTGACCTGCGCGCCGAGCGTGTCGATGTGCGCGATGATCGCGCGCGCGGGTTGCACGGCGTCGCCTGCGATGTGCGCACGAATCGCACCGCGGCGCGTTAACTCATACGGCACGCCGAGCTCCGAAAGAAAAGCGCAGCAGAGACGCACGGCTTCATCCGTGTAGCCAGTCGGGCTCGGCACGGCCAGCAGGCGCTCGAGCACGGACCGCAGGTACGCGTCGTCGATCGGCGGCGCGGACATTACGCGGCTCCCGACACGGCGCCTAGCCGATCGGTCGACGTCTCCGGAAACAGCAGGTCGACGAAGCGTGCAGCGGTAGGCTGCGGCTCGTGATTCGCGAGGCCGGGTCGTTCATTCGCTTCGATCATCACGTACTCGTCGCTCTGCGCCCCGTCGACGATAAAGTCGAGACCGACCACAGGAATTTCCAACGCCCGTGCGATCCTTTTCGACACGGAAACGAGCGTCGGCGAGAGCTCGGCGGTGACGTCATGTAAGGTGCCGCCGGTGTGCAGATTCGCCGTCGCGCGGACGGCGAGCTCGACGCCTTCCGGCAGCACATCGTCGAGCGTGTAGCCCCGCCGCTGCACCGAGCGCTTCGTCTCGGCATCGAGAGGAATAGAGCTCTCGCCGCCCGTGGCCGCCTCGCGCCGTCGGCTCTGCTTCTCGATCAGCTCGCGCACCGTATGTTTACCATTGCCGACGACGGCTGCCGGCTTGCGAATCGCGGCGGCGACGACCTCGTAATCGATCAGCACGACGCGCAGATCCTGGCCGTCGACGAACTCCTCGAGGATGACGTCCTCATCGAGCAGAGAGGCGCGCCGAACCGCGGCGGCGAGCTCATCGGCATCGTCGATATTTACGCTGACGCCGCGGCCTTGCTCACCGCGCGCCGGCTTGACGACCACGGCGCCGTGGCGCTCGAGGAACGCATCGTTGTCATGTCGCGCACCGGCAGGCTGCTGCGCCGGCACGCGCACGCCGATCTTGCGCATCATCCGCTGCGTGACCCGCTTGTTGTCGCAGCGGCTCATCACGACCGCGCTCGTCAGGTCGCTCAGCGACTCGCGGCACAGCACCCGGCGCCCGCCGCTCTGCAGCGCGAAGTAGCCGTGCTCGGCATCCATGACCTCGACTGCGATGCCGCGGCGCACGGCTTCGTCGACGATGATCTTCGCGTACGGATTCAGGCCGCGATCGGGCTGCTTGCCCAGGTAGAGGTCGCGGTTGATCGCGTTACGCCGCTTGACGCAGAACGCCGGCACGCGCCTGAAGCCGAGATCCTCGTACAGACGGATTACGCCGACGTTGTCGTGCATTACCGAAAGGTCCATGAATGCCCGGCCGCGTCCTGCATGGAAGTCGGCTACGTGCGCGACGAGCGCGCGGCCGATGCCGGGCTGCGGTGCCTGCGGGTCGACGGCGAGGCACCACATGCTCGAGCCGTTTTCCGGATCGCCGAAAGCCTCGGCGTGATCAACACCCATTACCGTGCCGAGCGCCCGCGACGTCACGGGATCCTCCGCGACGAACCACGTCAACGCTTTTGACTTGCGATGTTGCCAGATGAACTCCGCTGCGGGGGACACCATGCGGCAGCTCGCGAGCAGGCGCGGGATCTCCTCGGCGTCGGCGCGCCGGCAGGCCTGCCGAATTCGAAACCCAGCCGGCAGCACGCGGCCGGGCAGATATTCGCCGAGCGACAGCCGAAAGGTGTGCGAAGGGTCGAGAAACAGCTCCTGCGGCGCCATCGCGAGCACGACGTGCGGATCCCGCAGATACAGCGCGAGATTACGCCGGCCTTCTTGCTCGTCCTCGATCGCCGCGATCAGCCGCTCGTTATTCGCGAACGTATGGGCAAAGATCAGCGTGCCCCAGCCGCAGTCGACGTTCGCGTCCTCGGCGAGGCGCTCTCCAAGATAGCGTGGCTCGTCGGAGCGCCACGGCTCGATCGAAATACTCTTCATGCGCTGCGTCCGTTTCATCGCTCAGAGTTCCCCTGCGTTTACAATCCGTGTGTCTGTAGCCACGTCTCGAGCGCGGCGATTTGCCACAGCTTCGACCCGTTCAGCGGCGTCATATGCTGGGCCGGCGCGTCGAGCAGCTCGTCGACGTACTCGCGACGAAACACGCCGCGTTCTCGTGCGGCCTGGCTGTTCATCGCGTCCTTGACGAAGTCGAGGCTGGCGCCGTCGAGGTACTTCAGCTCCGGCACCGGGAAATAGCCCTTCTGGCGGTCGATGACCTCGCTCGGCAGCACGGCACGCGCGGCTTCCTTCAGCACGAACTTGCCGCCGAACGCGACTTTGAGCTCGGGCGGAATCGCTGCGGCGATCTCCACCAGCTCGTGATCGAGAAACGGCACGCGGGCCTCGAGGCCGAACGCCATTGTCATGTTGTCGACACGCTTCACCGGGTCGTCCACGAGCATGACGGTGGTATCGAGATGCAACGCCTTGTCGACCGGGTGCGTAGCCAGCGCCGCATCGAAATGCCGCGTGACGAACGCAAGGCTGTGGTCCTCGCCGAGCAGATCGGGCTCGAGCACGCGCCGCATCTCGGCGTGCTCCCGGTCGAAGAACACCTGCGCATAGTCGTCGGCCGGGGTGTCACTGCCGAGCAGGGGCGGGTACCAGAAATAGCCGCCGAAGAGCTCGTCCGCGCCCTGACCGCTCTGCACGACCTTCACATGCTGCGAGACTTCGCGGCTCAGCAGATAGAAGGCGATGTTGTCGTGGCTCGCCATCGGCTCGGACATCGCGCCGAAGCAGGCCGGCAAGTGCTCGACGAGCCCGGCAGTATCGACGCGAATTTGATGGTGCTTCGTGCCGAAGGTCTTCGCGATGAGATCCGAATACTCGAACTCGTTGCCCGACTCGCCGCCTGCCGACTCGAAGCCGATCGAGAACGTTTCGAGATTGCGGGCGCCGCGCTGCGCGAGCAGGCTGACGACGAGGCTCGAGTCGACGCCTCCCGAGAGCAGCACACCCACAGGGACATCGGCTACCATGCGGCGCTCGACCGCCCGGCCCAAAGCGTCGAGCAGCTGTTCCTTGAGCGGCACGAACTCGGCCTTCGCTTTGCCGTTACGTTTGAAGGCGGGGCTCCAGTAGCGTTCCATCCGACGCGAGCCATCCCGCTCGATCGTCATCCGCGTGGCCGGCGGCAGCTTCTCGAAGCCTTTGAGGATCGTGAGCGGAGCAGGGACCACCGAGTGAAAGCTCATGTAATGATGAAGCGCTACCGGGTCGATCTCGGGCCGCTCATCCTCGGCCGCAAGCAGGGCCGGCAGCGACGACGCGAGCCGTAAACGTCCGGCCGACTCGCGCACGTAGAGCGGCTTGATACCGAGGCGGTCGCGTGCGATGAACGCACGGCCGGCCCGCCGGTCGAGAATGACGAACGCGAACATGCCGTTGAAGCGCTCGACGCATCGCTCGCCCCACTCGGCATAGGCCTTCAGAATGACCTCGGTGTCGCTGGTCGTTGTGAAGCGATGCCCGTAGTCCTCGAGCTCGAGCTTAAGTGCCTCAAAGTTGTAGATGCAGCCGTTGAAGACGATCACGAGGCCGTTGTCCTCGTCGATCATGGGCTGCGCTGCGCGCTGGGAGAGGTCGAGAATCTTGAGGCGCCGGTGGCCGAGGGCGACGTGACCCTCGTGAAAGAAGCCGTCCGCGTCCGGCCCGCGCGGGGCTTGCCGATCCGTCATTCGTTGGACGGCATCCAGATTCGCTGCTCGGCCGTCGAATCGAAATTCTGCTGAAAGTCCACACATAACAAAAACTTATATTTGGAGAGAAAGGTTAAATATCATCTAAGAGGGCGGCGGAGGTTTCCCGCGCAGCTATCGCATCGCCGGTCGCGAGCATCGGCGCCGCATCGATTTCGTCCGCCGACATCATCGTTACGAGCTGGTGCAGGGTGGCTGAGATCGCGGCCTGCTCGACCTCGGGCAGTGCCTGCAGCCGCGAGACGAAGCTCTGCTGGAGCGGCGGCGGCGCCTGGGCGAGCAGGTGCTTGCCCGTGGCGGTGAGCCGCACGATGACCGTGCGCTTATCGTTGACTTGGCGCCGGCGCTCGACGAGGCCGCGAGCCTCGAGGCGATCGAGAATTCCCGTAACCGTGGCGGGGCTCAAGGACAGCGCGCGTGCGAGCGCACCGGAACGCACTTCGCTTTTCGCGAGCTCGGTGAGGCACAGCAGTTGCGGGCCGCTCAGGCCATGGCCGGCCATCAGGCGGCGACTGTAGAGATCCACCGCGCGGATGATTCGACGCAGCGAGCGCAGGATTTCTTCCTCGTAGCCCGGAGCCGCAATCGATTCACCCTGCCGCTTGTTACGTATCGTCATCAAGATGGTTTGTGTACGAAAGGTTTGCATTCTAAACGATTCGGCGCGCGTGGTGCAAATGCGCGCGGATCGGCCGCTGCGTCTGTCCCGATAGCGGGAAGCGCGCTGCGCGGGCGGGACGAACCGGCGCGAGCGCTTGCGGTGCCCCGCGATCAACAGCGAGCAAACGCAGCCCGTTAGCTTCATTCTTCGTGCTGGCATAGTGTTTGCGTTCCGCCGATCATCTTTAGGTAAGAAAGGGCCAGCCGGCATGGTCGAGCTACGCCAGTCATTCCGGCGGCTGCTCCGCACTCCGGGTTTCACGATCACCATAGTGCTGATGCTCGCGCTCGGCATCGGTGCGACCACCGCGATGTTCTCGTGGGTCCATACGCTGCTGTTGCAGCCGCTGCCGGTGCCTTCGCCGGACCGCCTCGTGAACTTGTCCGCACCCGGACCGAAGCCCGGTGCGGCAAGCTGCGGCATCGCGGGCGACTGCGAGCAAGTGTTCAGCTACCCGATGTTCCGGGACCTGGAGGCGCGGCAAGAGGTGTTCACCGGCATCGCCGGACACCGCTTCTTCCGTGCGAACCTCGCGCATGACGGACGTACCTTCGCCGGCGCCGGATTGCTTGTATCGGGCAGCTACTTCGGTGTGCTCGCGCTTGCCCCTGCGGTCGGACGGCTGATTGGGCCGGCGGACGAGCCGCAGGTCGGCGAGGGAGCGGTCGTCGTGCTCGGCCATGACTATTGGCAGGAGGCTTTTGGCGGCGACCCGGCGGTCGTCGGGCGCACGATGATCGTCAACGGCACGCCTCTGTCGGTCGTGGGCGTTGCTCCGGTCGGCTTCTCAGGCACGACGGTCGGTGCGCAGCCGCAAGTGTTCGTACCGCTCACGATGCGCTGGATCATGGAGCCGACCGCTGCACCCAGCGTCGACGACCGGCTGGCGTATTGGGTTAACGCTTTCGCCAGGTTGCGTCCCGGGGTCGCCGTCGATCACGCCTCGGCCGCGCTCAATGTCATCTATAGCGGGATCCTCGCGGAGGTCGAGGCGCCGCTGAACGCCTTTTTGCCGGCGGACCTGCTCGCACGGTTCGTGCAGAAGCGGGTCGAGCTTGCGCCCGGCGCACTGGGTCAGAGCGAAGTCTCGCGCACCGCCCGTGAGCCACTGACGCTTCTGCTCGGCGTCACCGGCCTCGTGCTGATGATCGTCTGCGTCAATATTGCAAGCTTGCTGCTCGCGCGCGGAGCTGCGCGGACGGGCGAGCTTGCCATCCGTGCGGCCATCGGCGCCAGCCGGCGGCATCTGCTCCTTCAGTCGCTCGTCGACGCGGCGGTGCTCGCCGTCATCGGCGGATTAGCGAGCTTGCTCGTCGCCGCCATGCTGCTCGAGGCCATCCAGGCGATCATTCCGGTCGTCGAGGTCGGAGCCGGCTTCGCAATCGAGATCGATGGGGCTGTGCTTGCATTCGCGGGCACCACGACGCTCGCGACGATGCTGCTCTTCGGCTTGGCCCCGGCGTTCAAGGCGATCGGCACGGATCCGCGGCTCGTCGTCAGAGGCCAGGCGTCGCAGTCGGCGCGTGGCCGTGGGATGGTCCGCTTTCGCAGCGCGCTGACGGCGGCTCAGATCGCATTGTCGATGCTGCTGCTCGCGCTCGCGGGGCTCTTTACGCAGAGTCTCGCCAATGTTGCGCGCGTGAACCTTGGCATGGACATCGACTCGCTCGTCACGTTTGTCGTGTCGCCGCGTCTGAACGGCTACAGTCCCGAGCGTGCAACGGCCGCTTACGATCGCATCACCGAGGCGCTTGCCGCCGAGCCGGAAGTCGTCGATGTCACGTCGGCGTCCGTGCCGCTCATCACAGGCAGCAACTCGCGTAATGCGTTATCGGTGCAAGGGTTCGTTGTCGGCGACTCCGCTGATACGACGGCGTCGGCGAACGATGTCGGCGCCGGCTTTTTCCGCGCGATGGCGATCCCGCTGCTCGCCGGGCGGGAGATCGAAACCAGGGATGCCGCGGCGGCGCCGCGCGTCGCCGTCGTGAACCAGGCGTTCCTGCGCAAATTCGGCCTCGGCATGGATGCGATTGGCACGCGGTTCGGCGAGGGCCGGGCACCCGATCAGGAGCTGGACATCGAGATCGTCGGCATCGCCGCCGACGCGCAGTACAGCGCAGTCAAAGATTCGGTTCCGCCGCAGTATTTTCTATCCCGCCATCAGGACGAGAACATTGGCACGCTCGCATTCTATGTGCGCGGCGCCGTCGGACCGGATGCGCTATTCGCGGCGATCCGGCGGGTCACGACCGCGGTCGACCCGAACCTCCCGATCGCGAATCTCATGACGATGCAGACGGCTGTCGCGAATAATGTGTTCTTCGACCGCGTGATCGCGATGTTCTCGGCGGCATTTGCCGCGTTCGCGACGCTGCTTGCTGCAGTCGGCCTATATGGCGTGCTTGCATACAACGTCGCGCAGCGCACGCGCGAGCTTGGAGTCCGGCTGGCGCTCGGTGCGACCCCGAGCCGGCTGCGCGGTTTGGTGCTGAAGCAAATCGGTTGGATGGCGCTGGTCGGCATGCCCGTAGGTCTCCTTGCGGCGGTGCTGGTCGGTCGCGCGGCAGCGACTCTGTTGTACGACCTGTCAGGTAGCGAGCCGGCGGTGCTGGCGGCCGCGGCGCTGGTGCTCGGAGGTGTAATTGCGGCGGCAGGATATTTCCCCGCGCGGCGTGCTGCAAGCGTCGCGCCGTCACGGGCGCTACGGTACGAGTAGGGCATGCACCGTGCGGCGTCGGTGACGGCCGCTCGAGCGCGTGCCAACATAGCCTCTACGCGGCCCCGTGGCCGCGCACTATGTAGAAGGAGACGCTGATGCCATCGAGACGCACGACGCTGCTTGCCGAGCTGACGACGCTGCTGTGGGCGCTCAGCGAGGCGCTGACGATGCCCGACGCTTGAGCCGGCCGGCGCGATGTCCGCCCATTCCGCACGTATCTTCATCGCCGACGATCAACGCGACGTGCTCGAATCGCTGCGTCTGTTGCTGAAGGGCGAAGGCTACGCCGCTGAGACTTTCGATCGTCCGGACGCGCTGATCGAAGCGCTGCAGCGCCGCCGCGCCGATGCCGTGCTGATGGATCTGAACTACACACGGGACACGACCTCGGGCGAAGAGGGGCTCGATCTGATCGGGCGGATTCGGGCGTTCGACGACGCGACGCCAATCGTCGTGATGACGGCGTGGGGCACCATCGAGATGGCCGTCGAGGCGATGCGGCGCGGGGCGCAGGACTTCATCGAAAAGCCGTGGGACAACGCGCGGTTGCTCACTACTCTGCACACGCAGGTCGCACTCGGCGCAGCCCTCGGCCGCACACGAGCGCTCGAGGCCGAGAACCGCCAGCTCACGGCGGCGGACTCCGAGCTGATTGCCGAATCGAAGGTCATGCAGCCCGTGCTCGAGACTATTGAGCGCGTTGCGCCTTCGGACGCCAATGTGTTGATCACCGGCGAAAGCGGCTGCGGCAAGGGGCTGGTCGCGCGGATCATCCATGCGAGCTCGCGGCGTGCGGATCGCAGCCTCGTGATCGTCAACATCGGCAGTCTTTCCGAGACCCTCTTCGAGAGCGAGATGTTCGGGCACGTCCGCGGCGCGTTCACCGATGCGCGCACGGATCGCGTCGGCCGCTTCGAGCTCGCAGACCGCGGCACGCTTTTCCTCGACGAGATCGCCAATATTCCCGTCGCCCAGCAGGCGCGGCTGCTGCGCGTGCTCGAGGACGGCGAGTTCGAGCGCCTCGGCTCGTCGCGCACGCTGCAGGCGGATGTGCGCGTGCTCGCAGCGACGAACGCCGACCTTCCGGCCGAAATCGACGCCGGCCGCTTTCGCCGCGATCTGCTTTATCGTTTGAACACGATCCATATTCACCTGCCGCCGCTGCGGGAGCGGGGGGACGACATCGTGCGACTTGCACGGCGGTTCCTCGAGCGGCATTCACACCAGCATCGGCGCAAAGTCGATGGCTTCGCTGAAACCGCCGTGTCGGCGTTACGCCGCTACGGTTGGCCCGGTAACGTGCGCGAGCTGAGCCACGTCATCGAGCGCGCCGTGCTGATGAGCCGCGGCCGGACGATCGGGCCGGCGGACTTGCGGCTCGATGGTGCTCAGCCGAGCTCCGCGGAGCGGCCGATGACGCTTGAAGCGATCGAGCTCGAAGCGATCCGGGTCGCACTCGGCCGCCATGCCGGCAATGTCGTCGCGGCCGCCGACGAGCTCGGTATGAGCCGCTCGGCCCTTTACCGGCGGATGGAAAAGCTTGGGCTGTGACCACGCGGCGGCGCCGGTGGTTGAAGTTCCAGAACCGGGTCGTGCTCTCCGTGCTGCTCGCCGCGGCGCCGTCGTGGGCGCTCGGAGCCGGCCTGCTCTGGCTCTGGGATGGGCCCGTCGGTCTGCGCATCACGATCTTCATCGCAGTGACGGGGCTGCTGCTTGGCGGGGCGATCGCCGTGCAGCGCTACGTCGTCAATCCCTTTCGATCGCTTGCCAATATGCTCGAGGCACTGCGCGAAGAAGACTATTCCTTGCGAGGTCGGAACGTCGATCCCGACGATGCGGTCGGCGAGGTGATGATCGAGGTCAACGCGCTCGGTCGCATGCTGCGCGGCCAGCGGCTCGATGCGCTGGAGGCCGGCGTGCTGCTGCAGAAGGTTATCAACGAAATCGACATCGCCGTCTTCGCATTCGATGCCGAGCGGCGATTGCGCTTGATCAATCGCGCTGGCGAGCAGCTGCTCGATGGCTGTGCGGTCGACGTGGTCGGCAAGCGCGACGTCGACATCGGGCTCGCCGATCTGATCGATCAGCCTTCCGGGCGCATCGTCAACCATGCCTTTCCCGGCGGGTCCGGGCGCTTCGAGCTCCGGCGGAGACGGTTCCGGGAAGGCGGGCGGCCGCATGAGCTGCTGGTCATTTCAGACGTCAGTCGCACGCTTCGCGATGAGGAACGCCAGGCCTGGCGGCGGATCGTGCGCGTGATCGGGCACGAGCTGAACGGCTCGCTAGCGCCGATCAAGTCGATGGCCGGCACGTTGCGCACATTGATCGATCGCGAGGCGTTGCCGGCAGACTGGCGTGCCGACGCCCGCGTCGGCCTCGGCATCATTCACGACCGCTCCGAGTCACTCGGCCGGTTCATGGGCGCCTACGCGCGTCTTGCGCGGCTGCCGCCGCCGACGCGCGAATCTGTCGAGCTCGCGCCGATCGTGCGGCGGGCTGCATCGTTGCAAGGCGGTATCGTCCGGATCGAGGCCGGGCCTGCGACACGCGTATCGATCGACGCCGATCAGATCGAGCAGGTGATGATCAACCTCATCAAGAACGCGGTCGAAGCCGCCGAGGGGCCCGGCAGCGTGCGCGTGCGCTGGTACGAGCAGGAACGCAACCTTGTCGTGGAAGTCGATGACGACGGCCCGGGGCTCGCGCGCACGGAGAACCTTTGGGTGCCGTTCTTTACCACGAAGCCGGGCGGCACCGGCATCGGCCTCGTGCTGTGCCGCGAGATCATCGAGAACCACGGCGGCCGCATCACGTTAGAGAATCGCACTTCGGCGCGCGGGTGCATTGCGCGTATCCGCCTACCTCTCGGCTGAGCGCTTTCGGCCGCCCCTAAGTGACCTCTAAGTGCGGCGGCGGGGCGCGCTTCAGGATCAGTCGAATGACACGATGAGTCGAACGAGTATCGATGTCCCGACTGCCACGAGCAGCAGCGCAACAATTCGACGCAATGTCGCGCGGGGCAGAACATGAGCGAGTCGCGCCCCGGCCCAGGTGCCGACGACGATGCCGAGGCCGATGGTCGCGCCGACTGCGAGATCGAGCGTTCCGACCATGGCGTTGCCGGCCGTCGCGAGGATCGCGATCGGCAGCTGAATCGCCTGCGCGAGGCCGATTGCGGCGAGCACCGGCAGCTCGAGCCACACGAGGATCGGGATCAGCACGAGCGGGCCACCGGTGCCGGTCAGCGCTGACGAGAACCCGGTAAACGCGCCTGCTGCGCACAGCACGTGATTCGATGGGGCAGTGTCGCGCGCGGGAGCGGCTGCGCGACTGCCGATCAGCGCATGCAGACCGGAGCATGCCGCAAGCAAGCCCACCGCCGCTTCGATCAGCGCGGCAGCTGTGACGCTCGCGAGCAGAGCGCCGCCGAACGCCGCCGGCATCGCACCTGCCCACATCCATGCCGTCATGTCCCAGCGGATCGAACGCGCCCGGCTGAATACGGCCGTGCCGACGACGCCGGACAGCAGAAACGCGAACATTGCAGCGGCGATAGCAGTGTGAACCGGCGCGTCGAGCAGATAAACGAGCGCCGGCACGATGATGACACCGCCGATGCCGACGCAACCGATCAGCGCGCCGGCGCAGATGCCGAGCAGCGATAAGAGCCAAAGTTCAGACGGACCAGGCACGCCGCGTCACGGGATCCTTTCAT
>CAZFJU010000028.1:0-11514 GCA_964518995.1 uncultured Gammaproteobacteria bacterium | reverse complement strand
TTAAGGAGGAGAGGCCGCCGACCCGGTGTCGTTGTCGCGCAGGCTCGCTGGCTGAAGACCGAATGCCCACGCCGGAGGTCAGTCGACAAATCGAGGCCCGCTTGGCAGACCTCTACCGGCGCCACGCGTCGCGCCCCGTGGACGAAGAAGCCCGTTACTACACCCCGGGTCGCGGGTACCACGCCGCCGACCCAGACGACGGTGAAGGGCATCCGCTCGCCATAACGCTGGCCAATCTGGATGGCGAGATCCACTGCGCCGGCGCCTGCAACGTGCCCTTCCCGATGCAGTCGATATCGAAGGTCTTCACTTACGCGCTCGCGCTCGAGGACCATGGCCGCGGTAACGTCCTGACACGCGTGGGAGTGGAACCGAGCGGCGACTCCTACCGCTCGATCCTGTTCGACGAGCGGGCGAAGCGCCCCTACAACCCGATGGTCAACGCGGGCGCCATCGCGACCGTCGATCTGGTCAAGGGGGCCGACCCGGAGGAGAAGCTCGATCGCATCCTTGCCTTCATGCGGCGCATGTCCGGCAATGACCGCCTCGATGTCGACCGGGACATTTTCGCGCGCGAGATGCAGACCAATGACCGGAACCGGGCCACTGCCTACCTGCTGCGCAGCGAAGGCATGATTGTCGGCGATGCCGATGAGTGTCTCGCGCTTTACCTGCAGCAATGCTCCGTGGTGGTCGACTGCATCGATCTCGCGGTGATGGCGGCCACGCTGGCCAACGGGGGCGTGAATCCGCGGACCGGCGAACGGGTGCTTGCCGCGCAGCACGTCCGCGATGTGCTCACGGTGATGTACACGTGCGGGATGTACGACTTCGCCGGAGAATGGGCTTTCGAGGTAGGCTTGCCGGCCAAGGGCGGAGTCAGCGGCGGCATTCTCGTCTCCATCCCCGGTAAGCTCGGCGTCGCGGTGTTTTCGCCCGGCCTCGACAAGCATGGCAACAGCATACGGGGCGTCGAGGCATGCCGCGAACTCTCGGGGCGGCTCGGTCTGCACGTGTTTGCGTCGGAGGATCAGGATGCGATGCTCCGTCTGCGGCCGCCTCTTCTCGAGCTGGATTGAGCGGTGCCCTGGAGTTCGTCGGCTCGCGCTGCGCTCGCCTGACAGGCCTCGCGAGATGGTTTAGGCCTCTACAAACCGCCCGATCGTCCCCTGCGCCGGCACGCCGGGCAGGCGCTCGGTGAAGATCCGGTAGTACGCCAGCTCTTCGCGGGTGCGGAGCGGCGGTTCGACGGCGTCGCGTTCGCGCTCCAGCTCGGCATCGCTGACCAGGGCGCCGAAGTGGCCTCTCAGCACCGTGTTCATGCCCGTGCCCTCGCCGAACTGCTCTTTCTCGCGCCACAGCACCTCGTCCGGCACAAGGCCGTCGAATGCCCGGCGCAGCAACCACTTGCCGGGGCGCTCAGGAGTGATCAGCTTCCAGGCGGGCGGCAGCGCCAGGGCCAGCTCCACCAGGTCGAGGTCGAGGAAGGGAATTCGGGCCTCCAGGCCATTGGCGCTGGTGACGCGGTCGACCCGTTGCAGCCCGCCGATGTGCATGCCGCCGATCATCTCGACCAGCTCGCCGTGAAGGGTATCGGCGGCGTTGACCGCAGCCAAGTGCGAATACCCGCCGAAAAGCTCATCGGCGCCTTCGCCGACCAGCACCGCCTTGACGTGGCGGCGGGCGAGGTTCGCGACCATGTAGTTGGGCACGGCGCTGTGCACCAGCGTCGGGTCGAACGACTCGAGCACCGCAATGACCTCGGGAACGATGTCGATGGCGTCCGCGGCGCGGTATATCAGCTCGTGATGCTCAGTTCCGGCATGCTCCGCCACGATCCGCGCCGCCTCGATGTCACGGCTGCCTTCGAGGCCGGCAGCGAAGGTCATGATCGGGGACCCGGACGCCGCTGCGGCGCGGGCGGCGATGGCGGTGATGATGCTCGAGTCGACACCGCCGGACAGAAAAATACCCACCGGGACGTCGGCGACCATGAGGTTTTCGACCGCGCGTATGAGCGAATCCCGCAAGGCGTCGAACACCCAGCGCGGCGGAGCATCGCGCGGCCGCTGGCTGCGCAGCAGCACCGGGGCCGCCGCAGGCGCCGGCCGCCATCCGACCAGCCCGTCCCGGGGCGTCCAGGCATGACCGGGCGGGAAGGGCTCGAGCGCACCGCGCCACTCGCCCTCGAAGGCCTTCAGCTCGGACGCGAACAGCACGGTGTCGCCCCGGCGTGCCCAGTACAGCGGTGCAATGCCGAATGTGTCTCGGCAGGCGACGAAGCGACCGTCCTCGCCGGCGATCGCGAACGCGAACGCCCCCCACAGCCGCTCGAACGCGCCAATGCCGACTGCGTCATAGACGTGCGGCACCACCTCGTGATCGGACCGGGTGCGAAAGCGGACGCCGTCCAGCTCGGCCCGCAGTGCGCCGTGGTTGTAGACCTCGCCGTCGCCGACGATCCACAGGCCGCTCTCGCCGGTGCCGAGGGGCTGGGCGCCGCGCTCGATATCGACAATGGCCAGCCGCCGATGCCCGAGCCAGGAGGAGCCCACGACACGGGTTCCCTCTCCGTCAGGCCCGCGGTGCGCCAGCCGATCAAGCATGCGTTGCCCGAGGGCCGGGTCAAACGGGCCGTATGCCGCCACGATGCCTGACATCGCTTTACCTCCCTGCAGCCCCCAGTCGAACATCGATCTCGCGAGCCGTCAACGCAGAGGGTCAGGCCTAAGACAAACGCATCGACGGGAACGGCGTATAGTCGGGAGGAAACATGGATCCGGGCCGTCTGCTACAAGCTTATCGACAGACCGAGGTAATACCGGCGCCCAAGCGCATCATAGTTACCAGGGCTGGTGGTGCCTAAGCCGTTGCTCGGGTTCCGCGGGTGGTCCGGATTACGGCCGGTAAGCGGAGGATCGTCGTCGAAGATATTGTCGATCCCGCCCCGAAGCCTGACGTTGTCCGTGAATCGCCACGAGCCGTTCAGGTTGAACATGTTCCAGGCCTTGGTCGGCAGGTTCGTGGCTTCCGGATTTCCGACGAGCGCGCCTGACGGCGTCTCGGGCAGGTGGCGCCAGTTCAGTCCGATGCTCATAGGCCCTCTGGCGTACGAGAATGTCGTGAACACTTGGTAGTCGAATCGCGTGCCATAACCTGCGTACTCGACCATCGGCGCTTGCGGCTCGTCGGTTTCCGGCTGCTTCCAGGAAAGCAGCCTGTTCATGGAGGACCGGACACCAATTCTTCCGGCGCCGTTGAAACCGAAGTTGCTTAGAGGTGCTGACCAATCCACGCTGAGATCCACGCCGGACGTATAACGGCGACTCAGATTGAAGTTGCCGCCGTAGACATCCTCTGCCTCGGAGTTCTGCGGATTGCGTGTGATCCGCTGGCAGTACGAATTGTCGATGCTGTATGTGGGGTTACTCACCCCGTTGGCGTTGAAGCACTGTTGGTACGCAGTGAGCGCGCCTAGGCTGCCGACGACGTTATCGATCTCGATTTCATACCAGTCGGCGGAGATGGTGATATCGCGGTTAGAGGCCTGCCACACCATGCCGGCCGTCCAAGTGTCGGCCACCTCTGCTTCCAAACGATCGTTGCCGCCCGTCCACAGGCGGTAGATAAAGGGTAGTGCTCTGCTGTCGCTTGGGAAGTTATTCGCGCCTTGCCGGTCGAAATCGGTCTCGCCGGGTACGCCGCCAGAGCGGTAAATCAGCTGCCGGCAAAGTTCCTGTACCTGCGCACGATCCGGATTTTCCGGGACGTTGCCCCACTCGTGCTGCGTGACGTTCATACAGGCATCGCCTGTTGTCCACCAGAACACCTGGCTCGACTGACCGGCGTACAGCTCCGCGACATTAGGCACGCGATTCGCGCGTTGCCAGCCACCGCGGAAACGAAACGATTCCGACGCTCCCCAATTGAACAAGGCCTTGTACGACCTTGCGTCCAAGCCCCAATCGCCCGTCTCGAAGTCCGAGTAGCGCGCTCCGAACTCGAGCTCGAACTCACCGACCACCGGGAGCAGCAGTTCGCCGTAAATTTCGCTGACCTCCGTTTCTCCCTCCGCCTTGAAGGTCGCGACGAACTGTTCGTCGGGCTCGAACAAGCTGTAGTTGACGCGATTGCTGACGCCGACGGCGCCCCGCATCTCTCCGGCCGGCACGTTGACGATCTTCCCTTGGAAATTGGCCTCCGTGACGCGCTGCTCAATGATGTTTCGCTGTTTCATGTCCACCGTGAGCGCATCGATGCAGTCTTGCGTGAATTCGAAGTCATTCTGGTATTGCACGTCGCCGAACGGCGGGGCGTAGAGGAACGGCTGAAACAGCGGGATACCGCTGGTGCACGTTAGCTCGCGCGTAAGCTCGCTGTTTGCGGCGTAGTAGGTGACTGTGCCGTTTCGCCCATAGCCAGGTTGGTAAGCAAGCTCCTGCAGCCGCTCGACATGGATGAAGTTGTTCATCTTCGTGATCGCTTCGGTCCGACCATTCTGATGATAAACCTCCCACGTCCAATCGCTGCCCGGGATCCTGCCTTCGAAGCCGGCGACGTACTCATTGAGGTGCGTGTCCGTGGTGGCCCCGCGGTGCGGGAACCAATAACCGACTCGGGTCACGTGGAAGTCGGCATCGGGATCGGTTCGGGAGTCGAGCAGAATTCTTAGCCCCTCTGGCTCGAGCTCGGGCTGGCGCTGCACGTAGTAGCCTGGCGTGGGCGTCGGAAACAGAAACTGATCTACCGTCGCGAACGTGCTCGTGCCCTGGACAAACACGGAAACGTTTTCCGTTACGTCGTAGACGGCTCTGCCGAAAGCCATCCTGCGCGACATCGGGCTGGATAACCACCGCCCGAGCACGTCTTGCTCCAATGCCCCGTTGTGCGCACGAATCTTGTAGGGGGACGTGGTCGGGCCGTCGTAGCCCATCTCGAGCGCGTTCGCGAGCCGGAAGACTGATCCGGTCGCGGGATTGGTGTAGAAGTCGGCCGTCCGCGATTGGCCCGGAACCGGGAGAACTTGATCCACCGCTTCTTGGCTGGGCGGGTTGTCTGCATCGACTCTCCAGTACGGGTAGTCGACGCGGGCGTAGTTGGTCGTAGCGCCAGGAGATTCACGGCCTGCGATGTAAAAATCCCGCGTGTCGAAGTACGCCTTTTCCCTGCTGCCGTACCCAATCGCGAAGATCGCGTTGCCGCGGCCGCCGTCGAAATTGCCGCCAATCAGGCCGTCAATTCTCGTTTCTTCGCCATCGCCGGCCTCCGTCCAACCTGATTGGTAGTTCAAGCTGATGCCTTCGAAGTCGCGGCGCAGCTGGAAGTTCACCACACCGGCCATCGCATCGGGGCCGTATGTCGCCGCGGCGCCGCCGCTGATGATTTCGACGTTGCCAATCACAGCGGTGGGCAATGTGTTGACGTCGACAGTCATGTCCGCATTGACGGGTTGAGCGCGCCGTCCATCGAGCAACGTCAGGCTTCTGCCGCTGCCGAGGCCGCGCATGTTAAGCGTCGAGGCGCCGGGTGTAGTAGAGGCCGTTGGCTGTACTTCGCTCGTGCTGAACTGCGTGGCGCCAGGACTGAACTGCGGATATTGGTTCAGCACGTACTCCATTGCGATGCTGCTGTTCTGCTCGAAGACCTCGGAGTCTACGGTGAGGATGGGACTGGGCGCGTTGAAATCCCGCCGTACGATGCGGGAACCCGTCACGAGTACTTCCTCGAGCCCCGCGTCTTCGGTGTCGCGTGGCGCTTGGCCATGCACGGTGCTGCCGAGCCCAGTGCAGGCACAAATGCCGGCGAACAAGGCCTTCGTTTTCAGATGTCTGAGATGGCCGTAGCGCTGACCACACGCAGAAGTGTCGCCCTTCATTATCGTCCCCCCCGAATAACTTGTTGCGCCGTCTCATCCGACCGGAGCGCGTCGTTGCTCGGCCGCTGCTTTAAGGGTTAGTCGTTGTGTAGGACGCCTACCTCGATTCGCCGACATCACGACACGGTCGCCGTGCACCACCGGAAAACGCACTCGTTCCCCCCGTCGCGTTCGTTGATCGCTCCGGCCGCGTGCTAGTTGGCACACATCATACAAGATCTTGTTCGGGACGCTATCATTCGTAGTGCCATTAAGCAACTCGCAATCAGGAAGGTATGCGAGCGGCGATACTCGTGCAGACGCGCAGGTAACTGCTCGATGGCTTGATGTTCGAGCGCGTCTGGCCCGCAACGCGCAAGCCCCCGGTTGTCGGGCGCTTGTACGTATATACTGCGCACAAGAGCACGCGGGGGGAGCGTATGAGCGGCAAGAGCAAGCTGGCCAGGGCAGCTGCGGGGGTACTGACGTTGGTCGTCGGAGCGGCGGCGGCTCAGCCGCACGATTGGGAGCCGATCAGTGCCGAGCGGCTGCTGGAGCCCGAGCCTGGCGACTGGATGGGTTATCGGCGAACCTACGACGTCACTGCGTTCAGCCCGCTCACCGCCATCAACCGCGACAACGTTCGCGATCTGCGCCTCGCGTGGGCGTACTCCATGCGCGACAACAGCCGGTGGGTCGCGACTCCGATCGTCGCGAACGGGCTCATGTACGTTTCCGAGGGCAGCGGTCGCGTCGTGGCGTTCGACGTGGCGACGGGCGAGCTCGTCTGGACGCACGTGCGAGAGTACCCGGAGGACGTACGAGCGTCCGAAGCCTTTCCGCGGCATCGCGGCGTGTCGATCTACGGCGACACTATCTACTGGGGCACGGCCGACAGCCATCTCGTCGCGCTCGATGCCCGCACGGGCAGCGTGCTTTGGGACGTCGTAACCGGCGATTACACTGAAGGCGGCGGGCATGCTCACCCGCCGCTCATTGCCGAAGGCAAGGTGTTCATCGGTATGTCCGGAGGCGACTTCGCTGCGAGAGGCCGGTTTCAAGCCTTCGACGCGGCGACCGGGGAGGCGCTTTGGACCCTGTACACCGTGCCGAAGGCCGGCGAGCCAGGCTATGAGACCTGGACCGACAACGGCATCTGGGCGCCGACGGGCGGCGCGACGTGGAATACGGTGAGCTACGACCCTGATCTGCGTCTCGTCTACTTCTCGACCGGCCAGCCGGCGCCTTGGACCACGGCATCCCGCGGCCCGGGCGATTCGCTCTATACCAATACGATCATTGCGGCCGACGCCGAGACCGGCGAGATGCGCTGGCACTTTCAGCTCGTGCCGGCCGACGAATGGGACCGTTCAGCGTACGAAAGCATGCTCGTCGATCTCGAGATCGAGGGGGTCATGCGGCAGGCGCTCATTTCCACCGGCAAGATCGGCTGGGGCGTCGTGCTCGACAGAGCCACCGGCGAGTTTCTGCATGCGTTCAAGACGGCGTACGACAATACGATCGTCGGCTGGACGGACGAAGGCCGGGCGATCTACGACCCCAAGGCGATTCCGAAGCCCGAGGACGTCGATTCGGGCAAGGTCTTCGAGATTTGTCCGCACATCCATGGCGCGCGCAATTTGCATGCGCCGAGCTACAGCCCGCTGACGGGGCTTTACTATCTCGGGATCAATAATTCCTGCATGAACGCGCAGGTCGTTACGCCCGAGTTCAATCCAGTGCTCGGGCTGACCGGCGTCACCTATACGGCATCGCTCGCGCCCGGCTACGACTATGTCGGCGAGTTCGTCGCCTTCGATCCGGTGACTGGCGAGCGGGAGTGGGTTTGGCGGCCGCCGAGCGGCACGCCGATGACGGCGTCCGCGCTCGCGACGGCCGGCGGCATCGTGTTCGGCGGCACGGCGGACCGGCAGTTGTTCGCGCTCGATGCGGAGACCGGCGAGCTGTTGTGGCAGACGCGATTGAACGGCGATATCTCCGGTGCGCCGATCACGTTCGAGCACGATGGCAAGCAGTATCTCGCTGTGGCGGCGGGCGGCCGCGTAGCACCGACCGGAACGCTGGGCCGGCTCGTCGGCATCGATGTGCCGCAGGGCTCGGGCGTGCTTTGGGTATTCGAGCTCCCGGAAGACTCGCCGCGGACGGTGCCAAGACCTCGCCGCATATTGCCGACCCGCTCGGTGCTGGACGGCGTTTACCGGCCGACGCAGGCGGCGCAGGGAGAACGGCTCTTCGAGCAGGAATGCGGCGCCTGTCATGAAGCGGGGAACTACACGGGAACGAACTTCGCAGCGAAGTGGAGCGGCGTGACGATCGGCGATGTGTATCAGGACATCTCGCTATCGATGCCGCCGGCGAATCCGGGCGGGCTGACGCCGGTCAGCTATGCGAGCATCGTCGCGTTTTTTCTAAGCCGCAGCGGCTATCCGGCCGGCACTGCGGATCTGCCAGGCGATTCATTACAGCTGCGCAGTATCGCCATCGACGAAACGCCGGCGGCGGCTTCATCCGCCGGAGGACGATGACGACGTTTCTGGTATGGCTCGAAGCAACTTGGCTCAGCGTACTGATCCGCGAGGCGCCGAGCGTTTGGGGCTTCCCGTTCATCCTGTTCTTGCACACGCTCGGCCTCGGCATCGCCGCCGGTGTGGCCGTCGCGCTGAATCTGTGGGTGCTCGGCTGGGCGGAGCGCTATCCGGCCGCCCCACTGCGGCACGCGCTGCCGATCGTCTGGCTCGGCTTCACGATCGCACTGGTATCGGGAGTGCTGTTGCTGATCGCGTATCCGACCAAGGCGCTGACCGACCCGATCTTCTACCTCAAGCTGGCGCTGATCGCCGCGGCGCTGGGGCAGGTGCAATGGTTGCGCCGTCGATTATTCGAAGCGCCCGACGCGGATCGGCCGCGGCCGATGGGCGCCGCGGCGCGCCGATTTGCCGGTCTCGCCCTCGTACTGTGGGCGGGCGCTATTTTGACGGGGCGGTTGCTAGCCTATACCTACAACTACCTCACGGCGGCAGATCTTATGCTCGGAGCATGACATGGAGCCGCTGATTGAATGGCTCGAGGGGACCGCGCTGGCCGAGCTGGTCTTCACGTACGGCTGGATATGGCCGCTCAGCGAATCGCTGCATTTCATGGGGCTCGTGCTGCTCGTCGGCAGCGTCGGCCTCTTCGACTTGCGCGTGCTCGGGCTCGGTAAGGGTATTCCGCCGGCGGCGATTCACCGGCTGATATCGTTCGGGCTCCTCGGCTTCGTCGTCTCCGTGCTGACGGGCGTGGTATTCGTCACCACGACGCCTGATCAGTACTTCTACAACTCCGCGTTCCACTTCAAGGCCGTGTTCTTGCTCCTGATGGGCGCGAACGCGGCGTATTTCTACGCCGCGTCCTACCGCACCGTCCGAATCTTGGGGCCGCACGATGATACGCCCGCGCGCGCGAAGGTTTCGGCCGCCTTGTCGCTGACGCTGCTTGCGGCCGTAATGTGCTGCGGGCGAATGCTCACGTTTTATCGGCCGATTTAGTGCCGCGGGAACCGCGCTTCCGCGCCACCGGTCTTCCGGGCCATTGGCCTATTGCGTCGCGGCCCGCCCCGGCGCATAGAGCAGCTCCGCGATTTGCACGGCGTTCAGCGCGGCGCCTTTCAGCAGCTGGTCTCCGGCAACGAACATCGAGACCGAGCACCCGCTCGGATCGCTCAGGTCTTTGCGGATTCTGCCGACCAGAATCGGGTCTCGCCCGGACGCATCGACCGGCATCGGAAAGTAGCTCCGCTCCACGTCGTCGACGATCTCGATGCCTGGCGCATCGCTCAGTATCGTGCGCACTTCTTCCGGAGTGATCGGCTGTTCGCACTCGAACGTCATCGAGACACAGTGCGCCCGCAGCACCGGCACGCGGACGCAGGTGGCGTTCACGCGGATATCCGCATCACCGAAAATCTTACGCGTTTCGCGGATGATCTTGGCTTCTTCCTCGTTGTACCCGGTCTCAGGGTCGATCGTGGTGTTGTGGCTGAACACGTTAAACGCATACGGGTGCGGCAGCACCTTCGGTTCGAACGCTTCTCCGGCGAGATACGCCCGCGTGGCGTCGCGCAGCTCTTCCATTGCCGCGGCGCCGGCGCCTGAGGCGGCCTGATAGGTCGACACGATCAGCCTGCGAATGCGGTTACGGCGGTGGATCGGCCAGAGCGGCGTGATCGAAATGATCGTCGAGCAGTTCGGGTTGGCGATGATGCCCTTGTGCTCCTCGATGGCATTGGCGTTGATCTCCGGAACGACGAGCGGGACGCCTTCGTCCATGCGAAACGCCGAGGAGTTGTCGATCACGATGGCGCCGGCACGGACCGCGCTCGGACCGAACTTCTTCGTGATGCTGCCGCCGGCCGAGAACAGGGCCACATCGACGCCTTCGAAGCTCTCATCGGTCAGCTCCTCGACGACAATATCGTTGCCGCGGAATGTCATCGTCTTGCCGGCGGACCGAGCGGACGACAGGAGCTTCAGCTTCGCGAGCGGGAAGTTGCGCTGCTCGAGGCAACGGATGAGCTCGACACCGACGGCGCCGGTGGCGCCTACGATGGCTACGACAGGATCAGAGGCGTTCATGAATCATCCACTCCAGGTTGAGCGATTCGAAACGTCGGCCAGGCAAACGAAAAAGGCCCCGTCGGTGAACCGGCGGGGCCTTTGGATTCGAGCGCTGGCGCTTCGATCAGCGCGCACGATCCTCCGCCGCCCCGGTAGCGGGCGTTTTGATCGCGGGCGTTTTGATCGCGGTTCGCGTCGAGATCGAAGTGCACATGGGTCGGCCACCTTACAGCAGCTGCGCGCAGAGGTAAAGGGACTCCCTTCACAGGCCGGACAATCACCTGCGCCTCAGGATGGCCCACCAGCGGGCGATATTCAGCAGGCTTTGCATCGCTGCGGCGACATAGGTCAGCGCCGCGGCCATCAGCAGCTTGCGCGCGCGCGGCAGGTCCCCATCGCGCAGGACCTTGTGCCGCTTGAGCAACGGCAGCGCGCGGATGAAGCTTGCGTCGAGCTCGGTGGGCAGCGTGAGCGCGTGCACGACGACCCCCGAGCCGAGCGTGAGAAAGCCGCCGATGAACGTGAACATGCCGATCATCGGTGCGCGGGTCAGGGCGACGCTGAAAGGCGCGATCATCATCATGCCGGCGCCGACCCGCTCGATGGGCGAAACCCAGGTTACGAGCCGCGTTCGCCAGCGGAGCGGACGGAACGCGGCGGCGTCCTGCTGCGCGTGGCCGACCTCGTGGGCGGCGACCGTCACGGCCGTCAGCGAGCGGCCCTCGAAGTTGGCTCGTGACAGGCGAACTACCTTGTCGGTTGGATCGTAGTGATCTCCAGATTCCGTCATCTCCGTGCGCACGTGCTGCAGCGACAACGCGTCGAGGAGCTCGCGTGCGACCTGGCCGCCGGTCTTCGGGTATCTGTTCTTGGGGACGCTGTAGCGCGCCATCACGGACTTGACCCACATCGATGGGCCCAGAAACAGCAGAAAGGCGAGCGCAATGAGTATGAGCACGTGCCGGCCGGCGCCCCGTCCGCGGCGCGAGCGAGGCGCTGGGCGGCCGCGCGGGGCCGCCGGCGACTCGGGCGCGACCGCGTCCT
>CAZFJU010000027.1:0-28409 GCA_964518995.1 uncultured Gammaproteobacteria bacterium | reverse complement strand
GCGAGCAGCTCGCCGCACGTGACGCGAGGATCGCGAAGCTCGAGGAGCGCGTGCAGGTGCTCGAGCGCATCGTCACCAGGCGCTCGGATCTGGACGAGGAATTCGAGCGGCTTCGCGCCTGAGATCTAAACTTCGACGAGTCATTGATTCGGCCGAGCGCCGATAGTCGCCAGTAGCCAGTAGTATCGAGAAGCGTCTCGAGTACGCCCCCAGCCCTTGCCGCGACCGCAGCACTCCCCCGCCCTTCTCGATGCCAGCACCGTACGATCGTAGGCATCGACGCTCATAACCGCTATCCTGCTTGCCACAAGACTCGCTCGCGGGAAGATGCATGGACATCAAACTCCCCGACCCGGATAAGCGGCGCCGCGCGCGGCTCATTACCGCGGGGGCGGCCGGCATCGCGTTCATCGCGCTGGTCGCCGTAGCGTGGGCCCTTGCGAGCCGCCCACCCGCGATCGAGAGAGACGAAATCTGGACGGCGCGTGTATCACGCGGCGAGCTCGTGCACGAGATTTCCGCATCGGGCACGCTCGTCGCCGTCGAGCTTCGCGCCGTCACGAACCGCAGCGAGGGTGTGGTCGAGGCGATTCATGTGCTGCCGGGACACGTCGTCGACCCGGACGACGTGCTGATCGAGATGTCGAGCCCTACGCTCGAGGAGGAGCTCGAGGACGCAAGGTGGCAGCTCGCCGCAGCAGAGGCCGAGCAGAAGCTTGCGGAGATGGAGTCCGAAAACCGCTATCTCGATATCGTCGCGCAGCTCGCGAGCGCCGAGGCGGAGTACACAACAGCGCGCCTCGAGCTCGAGGCCCACGAGGAGCTCGGCGACGAGCGCATCACGCCCGAGCTCGAGATCGAGCGCGTGCGGTTACGTGTACAGCAGCTGCAACGGCGCATGGAGGCCGAGCGGGCGCGGCTGGAGAGCTATGCGGGCTACCGGGACGCTCAGGAGGCCGCGCAACGCTCCAAGGTTTCGCAGCTGCAAGATAAGGTCAGTCGGCTCGAGTCGCGTGTGACCGATCTAAAGGTGCGCGCGGGCATGCACGGCGTCGTGCAGGAGGTCGACGCGAAGGAAGGCGAGCGTCTCACCGCCGGCCACGCCATCGCGCGCATCGTCAATCCGAATCGGCTGATCGCG
This sequence comes from uncultured Gammaproteobacteria bacterium, assembly GCA_964518995.1. Classification (GTDB taxonomy): domain Bacteria; phylum Pseudomonadota; class Gammaproteobacteria; order Steroidobacterales; family Rariloculaceae; genus ZC4RG20. Next base: position 27,268 of record CAZFJU010000027.1, on the reverse strand, counting down.
AGAATCGGCGTCTCGGAGCGCGATGCGGCGCTCGTCGAGAACGGGCTGCCTGTGCGCCTCGAGCTCGGCCGTGATGTCGTTCTGGGCCGCGTCACGCGTGTCGACCCGACCGTGCGCGATCGGCTCGTTACGGTCGATGTCGCGCTCGACGATCCGGGCGGCGCACCGCTGCGGCCGGACTTGAGCCTCGTCGCGCGCGTGGAGCTGCAGCGCGTAGCCGATGTGCTCGTGCTCGATCGTCCCGTCGGCGTGCGCGCCGCGTACGAGAAGCTCGAGCTGTTTCGAGTGCGGCGCGGCGGCGACCGCGCGGAGCGCGTCAGCGTCGAGACCGGCCGCGCGTCCGCGCGCCAGGTCGAGATCGTCAGCGGACTGCAGGACGGCGACATCGTCATCATCGCCGACCTTTCGGAATGGGCCGAGGAGCCCATGCTGCGTATTCGCTGAGCCGACGCGATAAACAAGTAGGGGGAAGCGATGACCAGTACGAAGCAACCGCTGATCCGCCTCGTCGACTTGAGCCGCGTTTATCGCACCGAGACTCTCGAGACGCACGCGCTTGCCGGCATCAACCTCGAGATCCATCGCGGCGAGTATGTGACGATCGAAGGCCGGTCCGGCTCGGGCAAGTCGACGCTGCTGACGTTGCTGGGTCTGCTGGATGCGCCGACATCCGGCGAGTACGAGCTGGCCGGCGTGCCGGTCGCGCAGATCGACGCCGAGGAGCGCGCGAGGCTGCGCAATCGAGAGATAGGCTTCGTGTTCCAGGCGTTCAACCTGATCCCGGAAATGACGGTCGCCGAGAACGTCGGGGTGCCGCTGCTGTATCGCGCCGGCGTCACGGCCGCGGAGCAGACGGAAGCCGTGTCGGCCGCGCTCGAGCGCGTCGGCATGAGCGCCCGCGCCGAGCACCGTCCATCGCAGCTTTCCGGCGGTCAGCAGCAGCGCGTTGCCGTGGCGCGAGCGTTGGTCGGCACGCCTTCGCTGATTCTCGCGGACGAGCCCACCGGCAACCTCGATCAGGAGAATGGCGATCAGATCATGGACCTGCTCGACGAGCTGCACCGCGATGGCGCGACGCTAGTCACCGTTACGCACAATCCACGCTATGCGGAGCGCGCCGAGCGGCGGTTCTGGATGCTCGACGGACGGCTCGAGGAGCGTGCGGTCCGTGCGGCTTAGGCGGCTGCAGATGAGGGGCCTGCGCGCCGATCTGCTGCATGCGGTCCGGCTGTACCGGCAAACGCCCGCCGCGAGCCTGATCGCGGTGGCCGTGTTCGCGACCGCGCTTGCCACCGTAGCAGCGTTCCTGGCGTTGTGGAGCGACCTTGCACTGAAGCCGCTGCCCGGCTTCGAGCGCAGCAACGATCTCGTGACCGTCAGACAGACGGACGGGCAACGGTCCACGTTCCTGAGTTACGCGCTGATCGAAGCGATCAACGCCGACGCGACGACGGTCGGCTCGATGGCGGGCGTCTTTCCGATTCAGCAGCACGTGGACCGGGACGGCGAGCGTACGGAGATACCCACGGAGCTGGTCACCGAGCGCTACTTCCCCGAGGTGCGGCCGCGCGTGCAGCTTGGCCGCCCGTTCGACGAGGCGGACCACGACCCGAACGGTGCACCCGTCGCGATCGTCTCGGATGCGTTCTGGCGCGAGCACTTCGGCGGCCGCGACGATGTGCTCGGCCAAGTCGTGCGCATTTATGGGCCAGACATCATGATCCGGACGGGCGATGGCGACGCGCGTGCCGCCGAAAAAATGCAGGATTACCGGGTCGTCGGCGTGCTCGCGCCGGAAATTACCGGCACGCTCTACGCGGGCGTCGGTGTCTGGCTGCCGTACGAGCAGGCCGCCGAGTTCCTGCTCGGCTCGGCCGGGCCTGGGTATCTGCGAATGTCGATGCTCGCCGCTCTGGGCCGTCCCGCGGCGGGCGTCAGCGACGCCGCGATCCGCACGGAGCTGCGCGGTCGCTACGCCGGTTCCGACGACCTCGGTATCGTCGTGGGAATGCAGCTCGACGTGATGCGCGGGGTCGTCGCTGACTTCGACCGCCAGCGCGATCTGGTGCGGCAAGTGCAGCTTTTCCTGGCCGGCAGCGTGCTGCTCGCGCTCGTTGCCGGCTGTAACATCAGCTTGTTTTTGCTGTCCCGGGCGCCGGGGCGTAGACGCGAGCTCGCGATTCGGATGGCAGTCGGCGCGCCGTTGAAACGGCTCGCGCGGCAGCTCGCGACCGAATCGGCGCTGCTCGTCGCAGCCGCGACGGTGCTCGGCATCGCCCTTAGCCTGTGGTTTACCGTGCTGTTTCGCGATCTCGCGTTCCTCCGCGATGCACAGTGGCGCAATGCGACGGTGTTCGACTGGCGTGTGCTCGCTCTCCTCGCCGTGCTGATGCTCGCGCTTGCGGTGCTTGTCTCCCTTGCGCCGGTAGCGGGGCTCAAACGAATCGGTATTGCAGCCGGCAGCCGCGGCGTCACTGCGCGGGCCGGCGTCGCACAGCGGCTCGCCGGGACCGCTCAGATCGCGGTTGCCGGCGTGATGGCCGGCGCGGCGCTCGCTTTCGTCTGGCATTTGCTCGAGATGTCGACCGCGGACCACGGGTTTTCTGCGCCGAACGTTTACGTTGTGATGTTGCAGCCGCCGCAAGGCGGCGTTGATTTCTCGACGAACGAAGACGCGCTTTTGCAGATGCGTGAGCGCAGGCGCGAGGTGATCGCCGCGCTGCCCGGCGTCGAGAACGTCGCGTTCAGCGTGTCCGTGCCCGGGCGGTTTCGGTCGATGTTCGTGGTACCGCTGGCGTCGTCGGACGATCCCGAGGATCGGTTCAGAACCAGCATGCAGACTTCGGACCCGGCCTTCTTCGAGATGCTCGGTGTCCGCTTTCTTGCCGGGCGCAGCATCGAGCCGGACGAGCGCAACGCCGTCGTCGTCAACGAAGCGCTGGCGCAGAGACTGTGGAATCGCACGGACGTCGTCGGCGAGGCGATACCCCTCGCCGGTGTTCCTGCCGGCGTAGACGGGCCGCGCTGGGAAGTCGTCGGCGTCGTGCGCAACGTCGTGTACGGGCATCCGTCCGATCAGCCGGAGCCCATCATGTACGGCGGGCTGATGATGGTCGCACCGTTCGAATGGGTTCTCGTGCAGACGGCGCGGAGCGCAGCGGACCTGCAGCGCGCGCTTCAGCAGAAGATCGACGCGCGCGAGCTCGATTTCGAGATCGCCGAGATCGCACGCGTGGACGAATTGTGGCGCAACGGCATTGCGCCCGATCGCACTCGCACGGGGTTGACCGTCAGCTCCGCGCTCCTCGTCGTGATCCTGGCGGCCTTCGGCTTCTACGGCACGCTGCGCTTCCTGGTCGAGGCCGGCCGGCGCGAATACGCAATTCTCGGCGCGCTCGGCGCCGGGCCGCGGGCGCTCGGCCGGCTCGTCCTCGGCCGCGGCGTCGCGCTCGGCGTCCCCGGTCTCGTGCTCGGGACACTGCTCGCATTCATCGTCGTCGCCTGGCTGCGCGACGACTTCGTGTCACACAACGTGTCGCCAGCTGCCGTGGCCGCGCTGGTCGCATTCGGCATCGCGGCGCTGATCATCGGCGCCACGGTCGGCCCCGTGCGCCGGGCGCGTAATGCGGACCCGGCGCCGCTGCTCAGAGAGGAGTGAGAACGCTGCAGCGCTTACGCATACGGCGCGATGCGTGTTTCGCTCGTGAGCGGCCAGCAGAGCTTCCCTGGACAACCGCGAAGCGAGTGCCTACCTTAGCCGCTCACTTCGGTTGAAGGGTTTCGCCCATGCACGCATTCGCAGGGATAGCACCGGCGGCTTCGTGCGCCGCATCACCGCACGGCAGGCTCATCACATGGAGCCGCGCGTCGTGGCTCGCGGCGGCCCTTGTTGCGCTGAGCGCAGCTCCGGCCACGGTATTCGCCCAGTGGCTCGATTACCCAACGCCCGGCATCCCGCGTACGGAAAGCGGTGCGCCCGATATGGCCGCGCCTGCTCCGCGCACGGCGGAGGGCAAGCCCGATTTCTCGGGAATATGGTTCGCAAACGTGCCGTCCCAGGACCGGTGTGAGACGGGCGACTGCATCCACGAAGAGCGCATGGCGCGTGAGCAAATCAACCTCGGCCTCAATCTCGAGGGCGGACTCCCCTACACCGACTGGTCGCGGGAGCAGATGGTTGCGCGCGGCGCAGACGGCGGGTTCCACGACCCGCACATGCACTGCTTGCCGCCAAACTTCCCGCGCGCATGGACGCTTCCGCAGCACATCAAGATCGTGCAGACGCCCGAGCTGATGGTGCTCCTGCACGAGTTCAACGCAGCGTACCGCGAGGTCTTCTTGGACGGGCGCCCGCTGCCGGAAGATCCGAATCCCACGTGGAACGGCTACTCGACCGCGCGCTGGGACGGCGACACGCTCGTCATCGAGACCAACGGCATCCGCGACGACATGTGGCTCGACATCCAGGGCAGCCCGGTGACGGAGTCGGCACGCGTGACGGAGCGGCTGAATCGCATCAATTTCGGCCTGATGGAGGTCGAGATCGCCGTGGACGATCCCAAGGCCTATACAGAGCCCTGGGCGGTGACCATCGAGATGGCCTATCAGCCGGATACCACGCTGCTCGAGGAAATTTGCCTCGACGACGAGCAGAACGTGGACATGCACTTTCCGGAAAGAATGAGCGAACGCGAATGACCACCGTACGACGCACGATCGAGAAGACCTTCATTAGCCGGCTTGCCATGATGCTCGGAGCCGCCAGCCTCGCCGGTGCGCTGCCGCACGCCGCATCGGCGCATCACTCGCAGTCGGAGTTCGACTTCACGGCGATCGTCACGGTCGAAGGCGAGGTCACGGAGCTCTCGTGGAGGAGCCCGCACGCGCGTCTGTATGTCGATGTCGTGAACGAGCAAGGCGAAGTCGAGAACTGGAACTTCGAGCTGCCGAGCCCGACGACATTGATGCGCCGCGGCTGGACGCGCAGATCGCTGGCGCCCGGCGATCAGGTCACGGTGACCGGCGCGCGGGCGAGGGATTTTCCGACGATCGCCTACGCGCGATCGATCCGCGACGCTGATGGCGAGCCGATGTTCACCGGCGTCACCGCGGTCGAGGAACCGCAACCGCTATCGGCTGAATGAACGGCGCGCATCCGTAGCGCGTGTCCGTGGTCTAAAGGCGTGCTCGGGCGCTTACTGCGCGCGCGAACGCGGCTTCCGGGTCATGCTGCTCCCGTCAGTATCCCAATGTTTGGTATACTTCGCGGGTGTTCCCTGCCGGGTAGAGAGCAGATGACACTCACGGTTCGCGTACCAGTCCTTGCAGCTTGCGCCTGCGGCGTGCTGTGGGCCGGCCTGGCGGCAGGCCAGACACCCGCGATACCGGGGCAGGCAGTCGCCGAGGCTCCAGCCGAAAACAGGTCCTTGCGTCAACTGCGCCGCGACGTGCGCCGGGCCCAAGAGCGCTTTACCGACCTCTACAATAGCCTGAATCACGACCCGAACCAGCAGATCGTCTGCGATGACTCTGCCGCGACCGGTACCCGGCTGACCCGCCGCAGCTGCACAACGAGAGCGCTGCAGGAAGCCCGGGCACGGGACGCCGTCGATTTTCTGACGGCTGCGAGCCTCGCCGATAGCTTGGAGGCGGGACGCAACGGGGCCGCTGCAGAGCTGGGGCCGATCGGCCAGAGCTTGCGGGCCAGCAGGCCGGACCCGGAGTCCCCCCGCCGCTACATCGTCGAGCAGGCCAATACGCCGGTCGAATCCAGTCGCGACGCCTACAACGCCAACATGGAAAAACTGCTGTTCCAGCACCCGGAACTGCATGACGCCTATGTGGAGTACCTGGAGGTACGGCGGCATCTTGAGGCCGCACAGCGCCGATAAGGTGTTCACCCGCGGCCTGCCCACGCGAGCCGCAGCACACGAACTCCGCCACTCGGCAACCTTGGCGATCCATGGGCGGCTGTGTAAGCAGCACGGCACGCGCGCGCGTTACAATCAGCAGATGACTTCTTCCGTCCTTCGTTCCTTTAAGGATAAGTGGCCCAATCTCGGCGAGCGCGTGTATGTCGATCCGCTGGCCTCGGTCGGCGGCGATGTGGTGCTCGGCGACGACGTTTCGGTGTGGCCGTTCACGGTCATTCGCGGCGACGTCAACTTCGTCCGCATCGGCGCGCGCACGAACATTCAAGACGGCACGATTGTCCACGTCAGCCACGACGGTCCGCATGCGAAGCTCGGCGGCTTCGCGACAGTGATCGGCGCGGACGTCACGATCGGCCATCGCGCGATCATTCATGCCTGCCGGATCGAAGACGCATGCCTGATCGGCATGGGCGCCATTGTGATGGACGGCGCGGTGGTAAAGAAACACGGCTTCGTTGGCGCCGGCACGTTGATCGCGCCCGGCAAGACCGTCGGCGAAGGCGAGCTGTGGCTGGGTAACCCCGGCCGCTTCGCGCGCAAACTGACAGACGCGGAGATAGAGGGCCTGCACTATAGCGCTGCTCACTATGTGCGGCTGAAGGACGAGTACCTCGCCGCGCTCGCCTGAGCGTCCTAGATCGACAAGCGAGGCCATGAACCCGGCACTAAGTGTCGACCTTGGATTGACCTGATTCGTCCACGATGCATCCATCGACGAGCTCGATCGTCCGGTCGCACTTTGCCGCTAGGCCGACGTCGTGCGTCACCAGCAGCACTGCGCAGTGGAATTCCTCGTTGAAGCGACGCAGCAGATCGAACACGCCTGCGGCCGAGCGCGTATCGAGATTGCCCGTCGGCTCATCAGCGAGCAGCAGCGCGGGGCGGCTGACGAGCGCTCGCGCGACTGCGACCCGCTGCTGTTGCCCTCCCGAGAGCTCGCCCGGCTTCTTGCCGATAAAGTCCCCAAGACCGACTGCGTCGAGCAAGCTTTTGCCCCACTCGAGCTGCTCAGCGCTCGGCCGGCCCTGCGTGACCATCCACGGCATCAGCACGTTCTCGAGGGCCGTGAACGCCGGAATCAGGTGATGGAACTGAAAGACGAAGCCGATCGCGCGTGATCGAAGCGCGGTACGCGCCGCATCGGCCAGCTCGCGAGTGGCCCGCCGCAACAGGTAAAGCTCGCCCGCGGTGGGCACGTCGAGCAGCCCGATCAGGTTCAGGAGCGTGCTCTTGCCGGAGCCGGATGGCCCAATCAGCGCGGCGAAATCGCCGGCCTCGAGCTCCAGGTCGATGCCGTGCAGCACCTGCGTCTCGGTGGGCTTGCCCACGTTGTACGATTTACGCACATCAACGAGCTTCAGGACGTTCTCACGCACGCGCTCAGGCACTGCGGATCGCCGTGACCGGGTCGAGGCCCGCGGCCCGCCGCGCGGGGAGCGCGGCAGAGAGCACGCCGGTCACCGTCGCGAGCGCCACGGCCGCGAGTATCAGCCGAGGTTCGACCGGCACGTCGAAGAGGCGCGGCCCGAACGCCTCGAACGCCCGAATCAGCGTGTAGCCGAAAACACTGCCAATCGCCGAGCCCGCGAGCCCGAACACCGCTCCTTGGATCAAAAAGACGCGCAACATTTTCGCCCGTGTCGCGCCCATCGCGCGCAGAATACCGATCTCACGAGTATGCTGCACGACCGTTACCGAGAGGACGCTCGCAATGCCGAACGCAACGGAGACGGCGACGAAGAAGCTGATCATCGTCGTCGAAAGGCTTTGTGCGCTGAGCGCGTTGAGCAGCTCCGAATTGGTTTGCATCCAGCTTTCCGCCCGTACATTCATGAGCCGCGTAATACGCTGTGCGACGGCATCGGCCGCGAAGATATCTGGCACCGTCAGCTCGATGACCGTGACGCCGCCCGGCAGATCGAGAAGCGCCTGCGCTTGCACGAGGTCGAGGTAGATCTGCCGCTCGTCGAGCTCGCGCACGCCAAGCTCGAATACGCCCGCCACGTTGACAACCGCGTCGCCTTCCTGGCCGGCGTCGACACGCAGCTTATCGCCCGCCCGTACGCCGAGGTTCTCGGCGAGCACACTGCCGATCACGACGTCACCCGCTCCGATCCGAAACTCCCCAGCGACCACGTTCTCGTCGACCGGCACGATCCGCACGAAGCGGCCCATGTCGATCCCGACGAGCGCGACCGATTCGCGGGCCTCGCCGCGGCGAGCGAACCCAGGCCCTGACGCGATCGGCGATACCGCCTCGATGCCGGGCAGCGCGTCGAGCATCGCTTGCACTTGCTGCCAATTGTTGATCGAGCGCAAGCGCTGTGCACGCGGATCCTCGAGCACGAGCTGCGCGGCGTCCGCCGCGGCGGCGACGACGAGGTTGGATTCGCGCGGCGGCTCGATCCGCACGTGCGCCTGCGAGCCGAGCGTGCGCTCGATCGTATTGCTCTGCAGACCGCCTATCAGCGCCGCAATAAATACGATCACGGCGACACCCACCGCAATGCCGATGAGAATCAGCGTGCTTTGAATGCGGCCCTCACGCAGTAGCCGCAGGGCGATCGTCCACTCGATCCACACGATCAGTCGCTCCGCGCTCAGACCGCTTACTGCGTCGCGTGCAGTGCGTCTTCGCCCGCCGCTCTGCGTGTGGCGGAGATCGGCAGCGGCTGCTCGACAACCCTGACGCGTTCGCCGTCCGGGATCGCTGCGCCAGCACCAAGCACGCGCTCGCCCGCCTCGATTCCATCAGTGACTTCCGTTAACGCGAGCCCGCGCAAGCCGAGCGTGACCGGGTTGCGCTGGACGCGCCCTTCTCGGATCGCGAGCACGTGCGCGCGATCGCCGGTGACGTCCAGCAGCGCGTCGTTGGGGACGACGAGCGCGCGCTCTCGGCGGCCGGTTTCGACGTTCACGGACACCGTCATGTCCTGACGAATGAAATCGGGAACCGGCGAGACCCGCAGTCGGACATCGACGCTGCCGCGTTGCGGATCGATGCGCGGCGAAATGAACGCAATCTCGGCGCCGAACGGCTGCGACGGAAACGCATCCGCGACCGCCGTCGCTTGTTGCCCGACCTCGAGCACGGCGAGGTTCTTCTCATCGAACGGCACCAGGATCTCGGTAGCGCCTCGGCGTTCGATCTCGAACAGCACGCGCCCCGGCTGCACGAGGTCGCCGGGCTCGGCATTGCGCGCGAGCACTATGCCTGCGACCTCCGATCGTATGACGGTCTTGTCGAGCGCCGCCTGGGCGGCGGCCAGGCGCTCGCGGAGCAGCGTTTCCTCCGAGCCGCCGGCCGCAAAAGCCTCGGCCTCGAGGCGCGCACGCTCGACCGCAGCGTGTGCGAGGGTCTCGACTTCCGCGGCTTGCTCGATCGATTCCCGCGCGAGCAGATCGCGCTCGAAGAGGTCACGCCTTCGCTCCGTCTCCCGGCGTGCCTGCGCGAGCCGCGCCTCCGACTCTCGCAGAGTGACCTCGGACCGAGGGCGCAGGGAACGCTCGAGCTGTGCAAGGGCCGCTTCGGCCTCGCGGACGCGCGCGGCGAGCTCGTCGGCACGCAGCACCACGAGAACGTCGCCGGCCGCGACCTCGACGCCCTCCTCCACGCGGCGCTCGATCACTACGCCGGTGATCTCGCTGCCGACTTGCACGCGCGACACGCCGATCACCCGTCCGGCCGCAACGATCGTCTGCACGAGCGGACGCGGCTCGATGCGGTAACCGGGTAAGGCCGCTCCTCGCCATTCACGCAGCCAAATGGCTCCCACCGCCAGTAGAGCGAGCACTGCAAGGCCGATCAAAATCCGATTGGATGGGAGGACCGACTTGGCCGACATCTTGATTCTTCCGCAGACGGCAATGATGGGCCATGCAGGTTTTCGCTCTCGAAGAATATCGGGGCGTCGAGGGCCCGTCTATCATCGTAGGAGTACCGACCGTCCCCGTCCGTGCACCCCCTGCGGCGCTGATTAGCCTGAGATCGTAAAGCTGGTCTACACTCGAGTCCGCCGAAAACGCGCACGTAAGGTTCTTGAATAGGGAGGAGCGGCATGAGCGCGACGATGAGTACCCGGTCACGAAAAGCCTCTACGCTCCGCCGCATGCTCTGCGTACCTCTTGCTGGGCACGCCATGGTCGTCGGCCTGGCCGCGGCTCCACCCGTTGCGGCGCAGACGCTCGAACGGCCCTCCATGGCCGAGCCGATGCTCGAGCTCGACGAGCTTGCCGCCGTCATGGAGTGCGAAGCTCTGCTCGAGGCCGATGCCGTGTTCACCCTTGCGGACATGACGCGGCTGACCTCCGCGCGCCGGGTGACAGAGCCAGACAAACTGCCCTATTGTCGCGTCGAAGGCTACATTGCGCCGCAGATTCGCTTCGCCGTGCATCTACCGACGGAAGGCTGGAATCAGCGCTATCTGCAGAACGGCTGCGGTGGCTACTGCGGCACGCTCGCGAGCCCGGACGACATCGACAGCGCCGCGGGATGCGCGCCCGCCGCGAACGGCGCGTTCGTGCGCTCCTCCACCGATGGCGGACATACCGCGCCGTTCGACGATGGCATGTGGGCCGTCGACAATCCGCAGGCGCAGGTGGATCTCGGCTACCGCGCGGTGCACGAGGTGGCCGTCGCGTCGAAGAAGATCATCTCGGTGTTCTACGGCCAGGAGGCCCGCTTTTCGTACTTTACCGGCTGCTCGGACGGCGGCCGCGAAGGGTTGATGGAGGCGCAACGCTACCCGGATGACTTCGACGGCATCATCGCCGGCGCGCCCGCTAACATCTGGTCGTCGCTCAACGGCATTTTTCAGCCGTGGGTCATCGGCTCGAACACTCGCTTAGACGCCAGCTACATCATTACTCCGGAGAAGATACCGGTGCTGCAGCGAGCGGCGATGGGGGCCTGTGATGCCCACGATGGTCTCGAGGACGGCCTTATCGCAGACCCTCGTGCCTGTAATTTCGATCCGGCCGTTGTCGAGTGCTCGGGCGCCGAACAATCAAATTGCCTGACTGCCGAACAGGTCGAGGCGGCTCGCAGGATCTACGCGGAACCGACCGGGCCCGACGGTCAGGCGCTTTACCCGGGTTCCATGCCGGTCGGCTCCGAGCAGGTGTGGGCCGGGGGTATCACTGCGCCGGCGGGCCGGCGCGCTATCGCTGAGGGCTATGCCTCCTATCGGCGATATCTCGACCGGGATGTCGAGGTCGACTCGAACATGAAAGAGTGGCAGATCGATGCCGCAAAACTCGCGGAGCTCCGAGACGGCCTCGGCACGATCTACGACTCGACCGATCCCGACCTCAGCCGTTTCCGCGAACGCGGCGGCAAACTGGTCATGTGGCACGGCTGGGCCGACCAAGCCATCCCCCCGCACGGCACGATCGCGTATTGGGATGCGATCGGCGAAGCCGCCGGTAGCCCCTCGGTTCGAGACGAGTTCGTTCGCCTCTACATGATTCCCGGGTTCTATCACTGCTTCGGCGGCGACTTCGATCAGTTCGATTTTCTTACGCCGATCATGAACTGGGTCGAGCAGGACACGGCGCCAGAGGGCGTGGTGGCGTGGACCGAGCAGAACGACAGCGTAGTGCGCAGCCGCCCGGTTTATCCGTATCCCGCCGTGGCTCGATACGACGGAAGCGGTAACGTGAACGAGGCTCGAAGCTTTTCGCCCGCCGCGCCCGTCGAAGACTTCGACGACGCGTACGAATGGGCGGGCGAATTCGAGTCGGGCTATCAGCGCGTTTGCGGCTGGCAAGGGGATCCGTTCCGCGGTGGCGAGTTCGTCTGTGAGCCGCTCGAGTAAGTTGACTACTTGCCAGTGCCGCTACCCGTGCTTGCCGAACCCGGAGCGCCCGCATGACGCCTCGCTTGTTCAGTCCGCTCAACGTGGGCCATCTGAAGCTCGCCAACCGCATCGTCATCGCGCCGATGTGTCAGTACTCGGCCGTCGATGGCTGTATGACGGACTGGCACCTGATCCACCTCGGTCATCTCGCGTTGTCGGGCGCCGCGCTCCTGACCATCGAGGCGACCGCCGTGGTGCCCGAGGGCCGCATCACGTACGGCGACGTGGGTTTTTATTCGGATGAGACCGAGGAAGCGCTCGCTCGCACGCTGGCAAGCGTGCGCCGCTGGTCCGACATGCCGATCGCCATCCAACTCGCCCACGCGGGCCGCAAGGCCTCGACCGACCTGCCCTGGAAATGCGGCCGGCAGATTCCGCCGAACGACGCGCATGGTTGGCAGACCGTTGCGCCCAGCGCCGTGCCCTTCCAGCCGGGCGAGCATGTGCCGGCGGCGCTCGACGAAGCAGGGCTCGATCGGGTCCGATCGGGATTCGTCGACGCTGCACACCGCGCGGCCCGCCTCGGTATCGAAGCGGTGCAGATCCACGCCGCGCACGGCTATCTGCTGCACGAATTCCTGTCGCCGCTTTCGAACCAGCGCGATGACCAGTACGGCGGAGGCTTGGAGAACCGTATGCGCTTCCCGCTCGAGGTATTCGCCGCGGTTCGCGCTGTCTTCCCAGCCGAGCGGCCGGTCACCGTACGGGTCTCGGGTACGGATTGGGTCGAAGGAGGCTGGCGCATCGAAGATACGATTGCCTTCGCGCGCGCACTCGAGGCGAGCGGCTGCGCAGCGATTCACATCTCGAGCGGCGGACTCTCCCCGGCGCAAAAGATACCTGTGGGGCCAAGCTATCAGGTGCCGCTCGCCCGCGCCGTGAAGTCTGCGACTGGCATGCCGGTCATCGCCGTCGGAATGATCACGGGCTACGAGCAGGCGGAGGCGATTATCGGTACTGGCGATGCGGATCTCATCGCCCTCGCCCGCGGCATCTTATTCGACCCGCGCTGGCCATGGCATGCCGCAGCCCATCTCGGCGGTAAAGTACGCGCTCCCAATCAGTACCTTCGTTCACAGCCGAGCCAGTACCGGGATCTGTTCGATTACGGACAATAGCGGCGACGTCGGGACGTTATTCTCGCCCGCGTCATGGAGCTCGCTGCCGGGTTGGCTCCATCCCGGCGGCACGGACGTCTATCCGACCCGGGACGAGCTTCTCGACTATCTCGAACGCTATGAGGCGCGTTATCGGTTACCGATCGAAAGACCGGTAAATGTATCGGCCGTCTATCGTGAAGGAAGCGGATTTTGTGTCGAGACGGATCGCGGCTTGCGCCGTGCATCCGTTGTAGTAAGTGCGACCGGCACATGGAGCCATCCGTACTTGCCCGATTACCGCGGCCGCGAACGGTTCGCCGGCGTACAGCTCCACTCCGCTCATTACCGCCGTCCGCTGCCGTTCGTTGGACTTCGGACGATGGTCGTTGGCGGCGGCAACTCCGGCGCACAGATTCTAGCGGAGCTCTCCGAGGTGACCGAAGCCCGATGGGTGACGGTCGAGCCGCCGCGCTTTCTCCCAGACGATGTCGATGGCCGCGTTCTTTTCGAGCGAGCCACTGCCGGCTTGCGCGCTTGCCAAGAGGGGCGCGACGTGGACACATTACCCGGCGGGTTCGGCGATATCGTCATGGTGCCCTCCGTACGCAAAGCACGGGACCGCGGTGCGCTTGAGTCGGTGCGTCCGTTCGTCGAAATGGGTGCTCATCAGGTCACTTGGCCGGACGGTCGCGCGGAAGCCATCGATGCCGTGATCTGGTGCACAGGCTTCCGACCCGCTCTTGACCATCTGAGCCCGCTGAATCTCGAGGACGCGGCGGGCCGCATTCCGCTCGACGGACCCCGTGCGTCAGAGTGTCCTGGACTATGGCTGCTCGGCTACGGGAATTGGGCAGGGGCGGCATCCGCCACATTGATCGGCGTCGGTCGTATTGCTCGAAAGGTTGCGAACGACATTGATGCGTATCTGTTCGAAGCTCATGTTTAGGCTAACGTACCCGCGTCTTTCCAATGGGTCGTACGTTGAGCCGCTGATGTGCGTCGGATTGAGTGCAAGCGCTTCACCAGCGTGCGAGGCCATGTCGCGTCGGTTAACATGAAATGGCGCACCTCAGCGGCGATCGACTGAGCTATGCGTCTCGAAGACGTCGAGCTCGTTTTTCACCGAAATAGGGAGTCACCGCCATGAAGATTCGAGCCGCAGTCACGCACGCTCAGAACGAAGACTTTGCATTCGAGGACGTGACGCTCTCGGCGCCCAAGTCCAATGAGGTATTGATCAAAGTGGTCGCCACGGGGGTTTGCCATACCGACGCAGTGGCACGCGACCTCGGTATCACGCCCTATCCCATCGTACTGGGACACGAAGGCTCGGGCATCGTCGAGCAGATCGGCGATAACGTCACGAGCCTCGCCGTTGGGGACCATGTCGTGATGTCCTTCGCACACTGCGGTCAGTGCGAGAACTGCCTCACCGGGCGCCCGACCGGCTGCGCACGTTTCAATGAGCTCAACTTCGGCGGGCGAATGGAAGACAACACCTTCCGCTTGCACCAAGGCGATACCGAGCTAGGTACGTTCTTCGGTCAGTCCTCCTTCGGCACGTATGCAGTGGCCCACGAGCGTAACGTCGTGAAAGTCGATAAGGACGTTGATCTGACGCTGCTGGGGCCGCTCGGCTGCGGCATTCAGACGGGGGCCGGGACCGTGCTCAACCGCTTGCAACCCAGATTCGGCACCTCCATCGCTGTTTATGGCTGCGGCGCCGTGGGCTTGAGCGCGATCATGGCGGCGAAGATTGCAAGCTGCCAGCAGATCTTCGCCATCGATCTTCACGATAGTCGCCTCGAGCTCGCCAAGGAGCTCGGGGCAACTCACGTTTTGAATGGCGAGCACGTTGACGTCGTGGAAGAAATCAGGAAGGCATCCGGCGGCGGTACTCAATACGCCGTCGAAAGCACCGGCGCGCCGCCGGTCGTGCGCCAATGCCTACATGCCCTTCGTCCGCTCGGTCAGGCGGCCATAGTCGGGGTGACCCCGGAGATGACGCTCGACGTGCAAAACGATTTGATGGCCGAAGGTAAGAGCATGATCGGCGTTATCGAAGGGGACTCGGTGCCGAGAGTATTCATTCCCAAGCTGGTCGAGTTTTACAAGGCCGGCAAGTTTCCGTTCGACAAGCTAGTCAAATTCTACGGCTTCAAGCAGATCAGCCTGGCGTTCGAAGATTCCGCGAACGGCATAGCGGTGAAGCCGGTCTTGAAGGTCGGTTGACTCGCGCGTTGGCATGAGACTTGCCGCTGCACGTCGTAGCCGCGCGTTATGGCGGCAGTGCGAAGCGCCGCGGCTGCGTGGAAGCGCATCGTGCGCGTAAGTTCATTTACCGGAGACTGAAATGCCAATTCCTCGGAGCAGCGAGGCGGCAAAACGGTGGCGAATCATCGCGTTCGCCCTGCCCTTTTCGCTGCTGGTGACGTCGACGCACGCGCAAGACGCGACGCGAGCGCCAGAGCCGACGCAAGCCCCAGAGCCGACGCAAGCGCAACAGCCCACGCAAGCGGAGGAGCCGACACAAGAGCAGGTCCAGGTCCAGGGGCAGGCGCCCGCCGCGGCAGCCGAGTGGGAAAGCGGCGAGGAGGTATACGAGAAAATCTGCGGTCACTGCCATAGCCCCGAGGTGGGGGTGGGCACCGTGCTCGCGGGCCGCGAGCTGCCCGCGATCTACGTCCAAGCCATTGTACGCAGCGGTCTCAACGCGATGCCGGCTTTCCCGGCGTCCTTCGTGGACGACGAGGCGCTTGCGCTCGTCGCGGAGTACTTGGGGACCTTGCCAGCGCCAGCGGAACAGCCATGAGGAGCCCGCCATGACAGTCGATCGTCGTTTCGTCATCAAGGGAATGGCCCTCGGCAGCTTCGCCGGTTTGACGATGGGCCGTTCGATGCCGGCGTTTGCCGAGATGAGCACCGTCCCATTCGCTTCCGGAGTCAGCGAGCCGCTGCTCGCGCTCGTAAACGAGGGTGCGGCTGGAGCGGTCTTCCTGCAGGGCGCTGCGGCGGGCGGCGGACTGCGGCTGCAGGCGCACGAAGTGGGCCGCGAGTTAAGCTTCATGCTGGATTTCGACCGGCAGCTGCGCGGCGGCCCTTCAATGCGTGTCATCGGCCTATTGGACAATGCCTCGGCCACGCTGATCGTCGACCTGGCACGCGGTGCGGGTGCGCGAGTGCAGTGGCTCGGGCAACATTCGGTCAATGCCGGGCCTACTCGCCATCGCCTACTCGATACGGCTAATGCGGACGGCTGTTCGCGCCGGCTCCGCGAGCACCTCGAAGCTTGCCCGGCTGGTTTCCAGATGACCGAGGAGCGCCAGGGCAGCGCGGCTCGAGGTCGGCAATGGAATGCGCCGTCTCGCGGCGGTAAAGCGTCCGCCGAGTGGGCGTCCAGGCTCGGCTATCTACTGGCGTCGCTCGACACGGCACCTGCGATGACGGCGCCCGACGCGCCGAGCAATGTGGTGCTGAACGGCAGCTTCGTGTCTTTTTCGATCGAGACTTGAGGGAGTCTGGTCATGCCTAACGGAGAGAATGCGCTCTTGCCCGCAGGGGTGGTGCAAGAGGAATTCGATAACGCGATCGAAAAGTTTCGCGAGCTGCTGGGTGACGAGAACGTGCTCGTCAACCCCGAGCAGCTGCTGCCTTACAACAAGATCATGATGTCGGTCGAGAATGCCGCCCATGCGCCGTCTGCCGGGCTCACAGCCACCACCGTCGAGCAGGTACAGGGCGTGGTGCGGATCTGCAACGAGCACAAGATTCCGATCTGGACGATCTCCACCGGGCGCAACTTTGGCTACGGCTCTGCGGCACCGGTGCGCCGCGGCCAGGTCATTCTGGACCTGAAGAAGATGAACCGGATCCTCAATGTCGACCCGGAGATGTGCTATGCGCTGGTCGAGCCGGGTGTGACTTACCAGCAGCTGTATGATCACATCGTCGAGAACGAGCTGCCGTTGATGCTGTCATTCCCAGCCCCCTCAGCAATCGCCGGGCCGGTGGGCAATACCATGGATCGAGGCGTCGGTTACACCCCTTACGGTGAGCACTTCATGATGCAATGCGGCATGGAAGTGGTGCTCGCTAACGGCGATGTCTATCGGACCGGCATGGGCGGGGTCGAGGGCAACAACACCTGGCAAATCTTCAAGTGGGGCTACGGCCCCACGCTGGACGGGATGTTTACACAAGCCAACTATGGCATCACGACGAAGCTCGGCTTCTGGCTCATGCCGAAGCCGCCGGTGATCAAGCCATTCGAGGTGATTTTCGACGACGAGGAGGACATCGTCGAGATCGTCGATATCCTGCGTCCGCTGCGAATCTCGGGCACGATACCCAACTCGGTCGTCATTGCGAATATCCTGTGGGAAGCGGGCAGCGGCAATGTGCGCCGTTCGGACTACATCACCGAGCCCGGCCATACCCCCGACGATATTCTCGAACGTATCCAGCAAGACACCGGCATGGGCGCATGGAACTTGTATGCCGCGCTGTACGGTACGCAGGAACAGGTCGATGTGGATTGGAAAATCGTCACCGACGCCTTCGCACAGCTTGGCAAGGGCCGCATCATCACGCAGGAAGAGGCCGGTTACACCCAGCCTTTCAAGTACCGGGCCGAAATGATGTCCGGCGTGCCGAATTTGCAAGAGTTCGGCCTGTATAACTGGCGCGGCGGCGGCGGCTCGATGTGGTTCGCGCCGGTCAGCGAGGCGCGCGGCAGCGAATGCGAGAAGCAGGCGCAACTGGCGAAGCGTATCCTGCACGAGCATGGGCTGGACTATGTCGCGGAGTTCATCGTCGGGCCGCGCGACATGCATCATCTGATCGATGTGCTGTTCGACCGTAACGACGTGGAAGAAGTGCAACGCGCCGATGCCTGTTTCAATGCGCTACTCGATGAATTCGAGAAGGAAGGCTATGCAGTTTACCGTGTGGCCACCCGCTTCCAGGCTCGGGTCGCGCAAAGCTACGGTCCGGTCAAGCGGGATGTCGAGCACGCCATCAAGCGTGCGCTCGATCCTAATAACATCCTGGCGCCGGGTCGTTCCGGTATTGATTTGGATACCTACGACCAAGCATAAGCTATTGACTTGGACACGCTTGTCCGCTCCGGTTTCTACAGGAAAAGTTATGCAGGAAAGCTACGCATGCGCCCCGCTTCTGTTGGGGACGTTACGTGGCTATGCTTGCAGCTCGCTTTTTTCGCCACGTAGTTTCGTTGGCACTCGAAACAGGGAGGAACGAGATGCCCAGGGCAAACCGACACCGGCGTGCGTGTCGCACTAATGCGACGCGCCGCGTAGGCTACGACACATACGCCGTTCTACTGGCAGCAGGCCTCAGCTGCGGCGCGCATGCGCAGCAAGTGCCGAGCGTGGGCCCGCTGGAGGAAGTGCAGGTCACCGGCTCGCGAATTCAGCGCAGCGGTATGACGACTCCGACGCCCGTCACAGCGGTGAGTGCGGAAGAACTGATCAATCTCGCCCCCGGCACGCTAATGGACGCGATGACGCAGCTGCCGCAGTTTCTTGCCAACGACACACCTGAATCGACCGCCGGCTGGACCGGCTCCGCCGGCCAAAGCCTGTTGAATCTCCGCGGAATCGGCTCGGTACGTACTTTGGTGCTGCTCGATGGTCGTCGAATCGTGCCGTCCACGCGGCGCGGCACGACCGACATCAGCATCTTTCCGCAGGCATTGCTGAACCGTACCGAAGTGGTGACCGGAGGCGCCTCGGCGGCATACGGCTCGGACGCCGTCAGCGGTGTGGTGAATTTTATCCTCGATACCGACTTCGACGGCGTTGATGCTCGCGTCCAGGGCGGCATCAGCGATCGCGGCGACGGTCAGACCGTGCTGGCCTCGCTGACCGGAGGCACCGCGATCGGCAGCCGCGGTCATCTGGTCGCGGCGTTCGAGCACTATGGCGCCGAAGAGGTGCGCGCCGGCCACGGCGATCACGGCTCGGGATCGCGCCATTGGATCGAGGAGAACTGGGGCACGATCGTGCTGCCCGGGCAACCGCCCGGTCAGCAGCATCGGGTCATCGTCCCGAACGTCCGCTCGACGCTTGCTACCTTCGGCGGCATCATCAAGGGCGGGCCGATGAATAACATCCAGTTCATGGCGGATGGCCAGCCCACGCGATTCTTCCCTGGAGAGCTCGTCAATAATACCGGCCAGGCTCAGGTCGGCGGCAGCGGCGATATTCATCACTCCACGCTGATGCCGGAGCAGACTCGCGACACGGCGTTCCTGCATTACAAGCACGATCTTGGCGCTAACCTCGAGTGGTACGTGCAGGGCTTGTGGGGGCAGAGCAAAGTCGAGTACGACAAGGAAACGCATCACTTCAACCAGGGGTACCCCGGCACGATCCAGATCTACGCCGATAACGCCTTTCTGCCGACGTCGATCCGACAACGCATGATCGACGAAGGGCTCGAGTCGTTCACGTTCGCGAAAACGCACACTCGCAGCGAGGGTATACCGGCTCGCACGATCACGACGAACACCACCACGTCGTTCACGACCGGTCTGAACGGCGAATTCGGCGACGGCTGGAGCTACAACGTTTACTACCAGTGGGGCCAGAACCGTCAGGACCTGAATCATCGCAACAACATGCGAACCGACTTGTACTTCCGCGCGATCGATTCAGTGTTTCACCCCACGAGCGGCGAAATCGTCTGCATGTCCACGCTGACCAATCCGAACGACGGCTGTATCCCATTCAACCCGTTCGGCATCGGCAATGCGTCGGACGCGGCTTGGGCTTCGGTGGTCGATGAGCAGAGCCAGATGCAGTATCTACGGCAAGATGTCGTCGAAGCTACGGTTTCCGGCGCGCCGCTCGATGGATGGGCTGGGCCGATCGCGATGGCTTTCGGCGCGTCCTACCGGAACGACAAGCTC
This sequence comes from uncultured Gammaproteobacteria bacterium, assembly GCA_964518995.1. GTDB lineage: Bacteria > Pseudomonadota > Gammaproteobacteria > Steroidobacterales > Rariloculaceae > ZC4RG20. Next base: position 7,446 of record CAZFJU010000027.1, on the reverse strand, counting down.
GACCAGTTTCCGCGGCGCCCGAATATACCGGCCGTCGATTGCCCCGTGCCCATCCCCGAGACGGTAGGGTATCGGAACGGCAGCATCCCGGCGTCTTATTTCGACGCCGCCAACTGCTTCTCATACGGCGGCATACCGGTCGTGCGCGGCAGCTTCGATGTCTGGGAGGTCTTTCAGGAGACCATCTTGCCGCTCGCCGAGCCGTTGGATCTGAATGCATCGGTGCGCTACGCCGACTACGAGGGCAGCGGCGGTATCTGGGCATGGAAGGCCGGGCTCGATTGGCGCGTCACCGATTCCGTTCGGCTCCGCCTGACCCGCTCGCGGGACGTCCGCGCCGGCACCTTGTCGGAGCGTCTGGCGACGACCGGGCGCGGCGGTTCGGTATTCGATCGTTTCCTGCCCGGCGAGCCGTCCGTGACGATCGTTTCGCAGGAGGGAGCGAATGCCACCATCGATCCGGAGAAGGCGGACACGCTGACGTTCGGAATCGTCTGGCAGCCTTCGCTGCTGCAAGGTTTCAATATGTCCGTCGACTATTACGACATCGAAATTACCGATGCTATCGATCTTCTCGGCAACCAACTCATCATGGACGGCTGCTGGGAGGCGACGCAGCTCGGTAACGTCTCGCCGCTCTGCGATCTGATCATCCGGCGCGACGGGCCCGGAACACCGGTCACGACGATTCACAACACCTACCTGAATATTGCGGAGGCGCGGACGACCGGCGTGGATCTCGAAGTCACTCAACAGCTGCCGATCGGCTTGCGGATCCGCGGCCTGGTGAGCTATATCGAGGAAGCGTCGATCACGAACCCAGGCTCGCCGAAGATCGATCGCGCCGGCCAGAACTCGATCGCACCGGAATGGAACGGTTTGGTCAGCCTCACTTACAATCGCGGGCCGTTCAGCGGCACGTGGACGCAGCGTTACATTTCGTCGGGCATCCGTAACGCCTTGTGGATGCCGGGGCGTGATTACGATGCGGCCGGGGACGCGAACCATGTGCCGGCTCGTGCGTATACGAATCTGCGCGCATCCTACGCCGCGGATACGTACGAGGTCTATGCGAACATCACCAATCTGTTCGACAGGGCTCCGCCCCCGGTCGTCGGCGGCAGTCTCTACTCCGACATGGGCCGGGCCTATGCAGTCGGGGTGCGTTTCAGTTACTGAGCCGATGGCCGCGTAAAGCGGCCAAGCGCCGGAGGGTGGATCCTTTCCCCCTCCGGCGCCCAGATGACCACCACACTCGCTTTTTGCTCGCCGTCTCGTGAGCATATTGCCATCAAGAGCGCTGCGCACGACCGCAGAATCGATCGGCCTTGCACGGCCTCGTAGTTGGCGCCGCTAACTTCCCGCGCGTTGCGGAAAACATCGGCTCTGGCGCGATAATTCGTGCCGCACTGCGGGATTCCGACGCTCGAAATCGTTGCAGAATTCCGTCCGGGTGTGCTACAGAAACTACTGCGGAAACATCCATCGATGTTGCCGCCGGCGCAATGCCGCCGGCGCGCCCCGCGTCTTGAAGCCATCTCGAGGAGTGCAATGAGCCAGTTCGGTCCGAGCTCGAATTTGTTGCGGTACGCTGCCGCCATACCTTCCATCGTTGATGCCAAATTCGGACCGATCGAATTCGAGAAATTACGCTGTCGCGGCATGCCGTGCGGAACTTGATGCGAGGTTGCAAGCACGCGTCGCCGGCCGGTCCGACGTCGCTCGGCGGCGCTCGGCCGCGGCCAGCGGCAGGTGCCGTCCGGCTAGCGCCTTTCGTACCCGGTAGTCCTCGCTTGCGCCATTCGTTGCCGCTGCTCTGCCCCGGGATCGCAGTTCCGGGCCGCATCGGCCGCGCCCGTGCGGCGGTCAAAGGGCGGGCGTCGTGAACCTGCCATGGCTGCTGGCGGCTCTGCTGCTCGTGCCGCTGGTTGGCGCAGGCGGTCTGCTGCTGGTGCGCGACAAGCCGCACCTGTGCGAGGCGATGTCGTTGGTCGTCGCCGGCGTGCTCTTCAGCTGCGTCGCGGCGCTGTTGCCGGCCGTGATGAACGGGGCTCGTCCGGAGCTCGAAGTCTTCGAGTTCCTGCCGGGCATCGTGTTTTCGTTTCAGGCGGAGCCGTTGGGGGTCGCATTCGCGCTTGTGGTGGCGTTCCTCTGGTTCATCACCGTGCTGTACGCGATCGGCAATCTGCGGGCACACGGTGAAACTCATCTACCGCGTTTTTATCTTTTTTTTATGTTGGCGATAGCCGCCACGATCGGGGGCGCATTCGCTGGCAATCTGCTGACACTGTATTTCTTCTACGAGGCGCTGACGCTGGCCACGTATCCGCTCGTCACACATGGGCGTGAAGAGCGGGACCGCGCCGCCGGACGTACCTACCTTACGATTCTGCTCGGCACGTCGGTCGTTTTCCTGCTGATGGCGATGGCGTGGACGTACACCTTGACCGGATCGCTGGCGTTTGTCGAAGGCGGTGTGTTCCAGCAAGGCGGCGAACTGGTCCCGGGCCTATCGCCCGGTTTGTTGGCGCTGATCTTCGCGCTATTCGTCTTCGGCACAGGCAAGGCGGCGCTGATGCCGTTCCACCGTTGGCTGCCGGCGGCGATGGTCGCGCCCACGCCGGTGTCGGCGCTCCTGCATGCTGTTGCGGTCGTCAAGCTCGGCGTGTTTGCCATCCTGAAGGTCACGGTCTACATCTTCGGCTTGGTCTCGCTGAGCATGCATGCGGCTGCGGACGTCATCCAGTATGTCGCAGCAGCCACCCTCCTCGTGGCCGCCGTCTTCGCGCTCCGCGAGAATAACGTCAAGCTGCGCCTGGCGTACTCGACGATCAGCCAGCTCGCCTACATCGTGCTGGCTGCGGCGCTTGCGAATCATTTGTCGATCCTCGCGGGCGGTATGCACATCGTCGTCCACGCGTTCGCGAAGATCACGCTGTTCTTTTGCGCCGGGATGTTCCTGGTCTCGTTGCACAAGACCACAATCGAGGAACTGCGCGGCGTAGGCCGAGCCATGCCCATTACCGCAACGGCCTGGATGATTGCGAGCCTATGCGTGGTCGGCCTGCCGCTGACGGGCGGCTTCTGGAGCAAGTGGTACCTCGCCCAAGGGGCGCTCGACGCGGGCAAGCCGGTGATGATGCTGGTCGTCTTGATAGGCTCGCTACTCGCTGCAGGTTACCTGCTGCCGCCCGCCGTCCGCGCGTTCTATGCGCCCGCGTCGCCAGGCACCGAGCCCGAGCCGCCGCCTCGGCTTGGCCGCGAGGGGCCGCTGCCTTCGTTGATCGCGCTGACGATCACGGCGGCGGCGTGCGTGCTGCTGTTTTTCACAGCGCAACCCATTCTCCGCTTTCTCGAGGGTTCCGCTCATTAACGCCGAATCGATTTCCAAGCCATCCGCCGTAGATGCCGGCGCAGTGGGCGCGTCCCACGCCATCGGCATGCCGGCGCGCATCGCACTGGCGGCGCTCCATATCGCAGCGCTCGCGGCCCTCCTCGTCGAATGGCTGTTCCCGTTTTCGGAAGATGGGCATGCGGTGGAGCGTGTGCCTGCGCTCGATTTTTTTGCGTCGTACGCGGTCTTCGGATTTGTCGCCTGCGTCATTCTGGTGCTGCTCGGCCTCGTGCTGCGCCGCCTCGTAATGCGAGGTGAGGACTACTATCAAAGCGGCAAGTGGTGGTAACCGAAGCTTTCCCTTTCCATCTCGCCTGGACGAGCGCGCCTGCCGTGCCGCCGGCGTTCGTGTTCCTGGCCGGCGCGCTGCTGATGGCCGTGTTGCGCGGTGCCCCTCGGCTGCAGCAACTCGTGCTGCTCGCGACGCCGCTGATCGGCTTGGTCAATCTCGCCACGCTCGAAGTCGGCAGTGGCTGGACCTGGAGCATCCTTTCCTTCGAGCTCGTGCAGCTGCGCGTCGACCGATTGAGCCTACTGTTCGGCCTGCTGTTTCACCTCGGCGCGCTGGTCGGCATCATCTATTCGCTGGCGGTCCGTGACACGCTGCAACATATCTCGGCGCTCGTTTACGCTGGGAGCGCGCTCGGCGCCGTCTTCGCCGGGGATCTGATCACTCTATTCTTCTACTGGGAGGGGATGGCCCTCTCCTCGGCGTTTCTCGTATGGGCGAGCCGCACGGAAGACTCCGCCGACGCCGGCTTTCGGTATCTCTTTTTGCACCTGCTGTCCGGCCTCTTGCTGCTCGCTGGTGCACTGATCCACTATCAAACGACTGGGCAGATCGCGTTCGACTTCATCGGCACGCAGAGCATCGCCGGCTGGCTCATTCTGCTCGCGTTCGGCATCAAATGCGGTTTCCCGTTCGTGCACAGCTGGATTACCGACGCCTATCCGCAATCGACGCCGGGCGGAACCGTCTTTCTGAGCATGTTTACCACCAAAGTCGCCGTCTATTCTCTCGCGCGCGGCTATCCCGGGACGGAGCTGTTGATCGGTGTCGGCGTGGTGATGGCCACGTTCCCGATTTTCTACGCGGTCATCGAGAACGACCTGCGGCGCGTGCTCGGCTACAGTATGATCAACCAGATCGGCTTCATGGTCGTCGGCGTAGGGGTCGGGACCGAGCTCGCGTTGAACGGTGCGGTCGCCCACGCGTTTAACGAGGTCTTTTTCAAGGGCTTGCTGTTCATGACCATGGGCGCCGTGCTGCATCGCGTCGGCCACGTGCTCGGCAGCGATCTCGGCGGCCTGTTCAAATCGATGCCGTGGACCACGGCCTTCTGTATCGTCGGGGCCGCTTCGATCTCCGCGTTTCCATTGTTTAGCGGCTTCGTGTCGAAGTCGATGATCATGGCGGCCGTGATCGAGCAGGGGCATACCTGGGGCTGGCTCGCATTGTTGTTCGCCTCGGCCGGCGTTTTCCACCATGCAGGCATCAAGATCCCGTTCTTCGCGTTTTTTGCCCATGACTCGGGAATACGGGTTGCCGAAGCGCCGCGCAGCATGCTCGCAGCGATGGCGATCGCCGCCGTGTTCTGCATCGGAATCGGCTGCTGGCCTGCGCTGCTCTACGGCCTGCTGCCGTGGCAGACCGACTATCTGCCGTACACGTATCCGCACGTCATCGTGCAGATACAGCTGCTGCTGTTCTCGGCGCTCGCGTTCGCGTGGCTCAAGCTCACCGGCATCTACCCGCCGGAGCTGCGTTCCACCAATCTGGATGCAGACTGGCTTTACCGTGGGCTCGGCTTGCGCGTTCTGCAGGCCGCAAGCACGACCGCCGCCAACGCCCGCCGGATTTTCGATCAGCCCGCGTATTATGCCGAGCAGTTGCCGCGTCACCTGCTCCGCCCCGAAGGCATGCTCTCGAGAACCGTGAGCACGGGCACCACTGCGATGCTTGCGGTCGGCATGCTCGCGGTTTGCTGGCTAATCTACTATTTGATCAATTACCTGGTTGTGTAATGCTCGCCGCCGCAGGGATGCGATCCGATCTCGTTTTCGACGAAGAGCTCACACCATGCGCGTGTTGACTGCCGGCACTTTGTTCGTCGCCGCTTGGCTCGCTTGGTCCGGAGTCTATACGCCGTTGCTGCTGTTTCTCGGCGCCGTGTCGTGCGTTCTCGTGATGTGGCTTGCCCGGCGCAGCGGGTTCTTCGATGTCGAGCTGTACGCACTGCACCTCATTCCGCGGCTGCCGGGATACCTGCTCTGGCTGACGAAGGAGATCGTGAGGTGCAACATCGCTGTGGCGCGCATCGTGCTCTCGCGGGAAATGCCGATCGAGCCGACGGTCATTACGATCGATGCGAGCGAGCTGCCGGCCGTGGGCCAGGTCATCCTTGCCAATTCGATCGGGCTGACGCCGGGCTCCATCGCCACCGACATCCAGCGCGGGATGATCGAGGTGCACTGCTTGACACGCGCTACCGCCGATCTCCTGCGTGGCGGCGAGATGGTTCGCCGTGTCCGCAGCTTGAGTGGAGCCTGAAGCCATGTACTACGCCGTAGCGGCTGCCATTCTCGTCACCATGGCGCTTGCGCTTGCGCGTGCCCTGCTCGAGTCGACGGTTTACGACCGCGTGCTGGCGGCCAATATGTTCGGCACGAAGACTGTTCTGCTGCTCTCCGTCGTCGCGTTCCTCTATGGTCGGCGCGACCTTCTCGACCTGGCTCTGGCCTATGCGCTGATCAATTTCATCTCCGTCCTCGCGGTGCTGAAATTCGTACAGGATCATGCGCTTCGCCAGGGCGATCGCGAGGAGGAACCATGATCTTGAGCCGGATTGTCGACGTCTTCAGCTGGGCGCTGCTGCTCAGCGGCGGCGCGTTCGTGTTCGTCGGCGGCGTCGGCGCGCTGCGAATGCCGGATCTGTACACGCGTATTCACGCTGCGAGTGTCACCGATACCCTCGGCACCATCCTGGTTTTGCTCGGCATCATTCTGCAGGCCGGCTGGTCGATGGCGACGATCAAGCTCGCGGCGATCTTGGTCTTTCTGCTGATCACTACACCCACGGCGGCCTATGCGCTCGCCAATGCCGCGCGCCTCGCAGGCATCGTTCCAGAGCGGCGGGTTGATAAGAAAGGAGATGCGTCGTGATCACTCTGTTCGGCGTGTTTCTGCTCACCTTACTGCTGATCACGACCATCGGCATCGTCCGTACCGAGAATCTCTTCGTCGCAGTCATGCTGATGGGCATCTTTAGCTTGCAGATCGCAACGATCTTTTTCATCCTCGATGCGGCGGACGTCGCTTTGACGGAAGCCGCCGTCGGAGCAGGAATTGCGACGGTGCTGTTGCTCGGCGCGTTGGCGATGCTCGGCGATACCGAACGGCGCGCGAAACGCAGCCGTCGACTCGCCGTCGTGGTCATCGCCGCGACGACGCTGCCGATTCTCTACGCCACGTTTGGCAACCCACGGCTCGGAGATCCTGCGGCGCCCGTGCATCAGCACGTCGCCCCCTGGTACATCGCCGAGACGCCTCGTTTGATCGATACTTCGAACGTAGTTACCGCGATTCTGGCGAGCTTTCGCGGCTACGATACGTTCGGCGAGATCTTCGTGATTTTCACTGCCGGCATCGGCGTGCTGTTCATCCTCGCGAATGGCGCGGATGCCGGGCGGCGCTCCAACGTATCGAGCGCAGACGTCCAGGGGGTGCGTCACCATCTCGTGCCGCGTCTGGTCGGCCGTCTGCTGACGCCCTTTCTGGTCTTGTTCGGCCTGTATATCCAGTTCCACGGTGATTTCGGGCCGGGCGGCGGCTTTCAGGCCGGGGCGCTGATCAGCGCCGGGCTGATTCTGTACGCGTTGGCGGAAGGCCAGCAAGCCGCGCTGCACGTCGTGCCGCAGCCTGTACTGACGGGCATGACGGCGGCTGGAGCGTTGCTGTTCGCCGGAGTCGGGGTCGTCTGTATGCTGCGTGGCGGCAGCTTTCTGGATTATTCCGTGCTCTCCGGCGATCCCATTGCCGGCCAGCATCTCGG
>CAZFJU010000026.1:11741-28743 GCA_964518995.1 uncultured Gammaproteobacteria bacterium | reverse complement strand
CGCCATGTTCGCGCCCCACAGCACGAACGCGTCGGCGTGCTCGAAATCGTCGTAGCAGCCCATCGGCTCGTCGATGCCGAAAGTGCGCATGAACGCGAAAGCCGCGGACGCCATGCAGTGGCGCGCGTTCGGATCGAGGTTGTTCGACCGAAACCCCGCGCGCATCAGCTTGGACGCCGCATAGCCCTCCCAGATCGTCCACTGGCCCGAGCCGAACATCGCGACGGCTTCCGGCCCCTTCTCGCGGAGCACGCGCTTCAGTTGCGCCGCCATGACGTCGAACGCTTCGTCCCAGCTGACGGGCTCGAAATCCCCGTCCTTTGCATAGGCGCCGTTGCGCTTACGCAAGAGCGGCTGCGTCAGCCGGTCTGAGCCGTACATGATCTTCGACAGGAAATAGCCCTTGATGCAGTTGAGACCGCGATTGACCTCGGCCTGCATATCGCCGTGCGTGGCGACCACGTGGCCGTCTCGCACGCCGACCATGACGCCGCAGCCGGTACCGCAGAAACGGCACGGCGCCTTCGACCATTTGATCTCGAGCGCCGCCGCGCCGCCGCGTACCGGCTGCGCCGCGGCAGGAAGGGTAATGCCGGCCGCCGCCGCGGCCGCCGCGGCGGCTTGCGCCTTAATCACATCGCGACGAGTCAGGCTCATGCTTCTTTCCCCAGGCTGTCGGCGGGCTCGGCTTGCTCGTATACCAGCGCCGCGGCCATCACCCCTTCGAGCAGGCTGATCCTCGCGAGGCAGTCTGCGATGACGCGGCGGGTGGCCCCTTCGATGACCACGACGAGCTTGCCGGCCTCCGCGTGCATGACCTCCGCGAGATCGATGCCGCCTATCGCCTGACGAACGCGATCGAGCGCATCGTGCCGGCAGGTCACCACGGCGCTGGAAATATGAATTAGACGACCTTCCGGCACCGTCATACGCCCTCCGCACCGGCGCTACGCTCGGCGATGCCCGGCCCGGCCTCGATAGCGGACAACGGGCAACGGTCGATGCACTCCCCGCATCCGGTGCAGGCCGCCAAGTCGACTTCCGGCCGAGCCGGCTGGCCGAGCTGCGGCCTGAAGCGAATCGCAGCTTCCGGGCAGACATCGCCGCATACGCGGCACTCGACACCCGCATACGGCAAACACGAGGCCTTGATGTGGATGGGCGGCTCTCCCGTTCCGAAGATGAGCTGGCGGCGAGTTCGGTCCATCGTCGCTCGCCGCCTCAACGAGGCGGCCCAGGCGGGCCGAAGATGATTTGCCACATCCAAACTACAAAGCCGTACCCTCCGACCACGGCCACGGCGATGAACGGCCAGATGACGACGGCCAGAACCATGAACACGGCTAGCTCGCCGCGGCGATTCCGGCGCGCGGGCGGCTCGCTTTCGGCAACCATTTGCGGCCGCTCTACAACCATCGGCAACGGCTCCTCCTCAGCGCGTCGCCGTCAGGTTAGCATCGGGTTGACCGCCGACGTCAATCGGGCCGCATCACGATGCGCCGCGACGGCTTGCGATGCGTCCCGTCCTTTGCCGACACGGAACGCCCGCGCGTGAACGCGCGCACCCGGATCCGCTTGTCTACCGTTCGAATTTATCCCGGGTGCGCGCTATCTCTGCATGCGGTTGCTGTCCTGTGAGCCGTGACGGCAAGCCCATGACCGGCCGCGAGAGCGCCGCTGCTCAGAACGACAAGAACGCGCCAATATTGAAGTTCCGGCTGTCGTTCTCGATGCCTGTGTGCGCGGACGATCGCACTCGGTTGAACTCCGCCAGCAGCGTGAGATTAGGTGTCAGCGAGTGATAGGCGCCGAGCGTGTATTTTTCGTTCCGCTCCACGAGTCCCGACACGGGTTCGCCGTCGGCGAGATCGAGATCGCTCCGGCCGTAGTTCACGCCGAGCTTCGTGTCGCCGAGCGTCCAAGTGAGTTGAGCGAGGAACCCATCCGAGTCGCGCTCCGCCCCGGCGCCGGCGTCCGCGAGCAGGTATAAGGCCGTCGTCCCCATGCCCTCACCGGTGTAATACCACAGCGCGAATTCGCCCGCGCCGAAGGTCACCTTGCCGCCCACGTCGAATCCCAGGCTATCGAAATCCGCGTCGGGCGTAAGCCCTGTATGCTCCTGCTGAATGAACGCGGCCGAAAAGTAGAATGGCTCCCGCGTATAGGCGACCTTGCCATGGAAGCCGGGGCGGGTCTCCGGAGTCGGCGCACCCTGCATGATCGGCTCGAGCGGGTCGAACAGGCCTACGGTGAGCTGGAAGCCGCCGAAGACCGGAGTCGTGTAGTTGATCTGCCCAATCCAGTCCGCATAGATGTAGCCGAGCCCGATAGAGCCTAGTGCGGTGTTGGCCGGCGCCGCGTTATTCGAATTGATACCGCCTACTCCGGGCAGCGTCATGTCGTTCAGGATCGCATCGGCGCCGAACAGCCCGATATCCCGGCCGAGCTTGAACGTTCCCATGCGCTCGTTTCCGAACGTCATGAAGACCTGACGGACGTCCAGCCCGGTCGTCCCGAGCGCGGTGTTCAGCAACTCGGCCCCTTGCTGCAGATTCGGGCTGCCGTCGTTGGTGCTGATCCCCGGGAAGAAGCCGAAGGTCACCCCGAGATCGAAGCCGTTCTGGGTCGTCGAGCCGCCTATGGCCAACGCGGCGGGCAACAAGCCATTGCTGATCGAGGAGCTGCGCTCTTCGCCGGCGCTGCCGCGGCAGGCCAGACCGCCGGCAATCGCCGGGGTCGTTTCGTCCTCGCAGCTGGCGTGAATGTAGTGGACATTGACATTTCCGCTGACGGAGAGCGTCCAGTCTCCGGCCGCGACTTCGAAACCGGCCGCCGGCGCGCTGCAGCAGAGGGCAGCAAGGGCGGCCGCGAATGCACCTTCCGTTGCGCACACACACCTGTTCTTCTGCTGTTGAGGTGTCATGGCGAATCTCCAGATGACGAGCGGTGAATAGAACCAGGGCTCGTGCGCGGAGTTATCCGCTGCGGATATCGGTTCCGCGCGGCCGGATCGTGCAAAGCAAATGCCAATCCCATTTTCGAGACTGAGTTGGATGGACGCTTGGCGCGTCAATCAGACACTCTGCGGGTTGCCCTATATTTAACCTTGGCGGCCCGGGCGAATTTGCGTAACAATCGGAGGTGCCCAAAGGAGTGCCCCGCTTTTTCGAGCGCGTCGCGGACGATGGGCTTTTTGAACGTCAGCCAACGCTCGCACGGCGCCCTCCTCGCCAAGGGCCGGATACGGCCCGTGCGCATGCACCGATATGCCTGTACCTACAGGGGAGGAATGACGACATGAGGTCCCTCACACTAACCGCCGCAGCGGCAGCACTCCTTTTTACAGGAACTGCCTCTGCCAACGAGAACCAGCTCGAGCTTCAGCAGCGCCCGGAGCTATGGGCGACTGCCCTCGGCAACTATCACGGCCATCGTTACAGCACCCTGGATGCCATCGACCGCGATAATGTCGGAGATCTGCAGGTCGCCTGGCAGTTCTCGACCGGCGTTCTGCGTGGGCATGAAGGCGGCCCCCTCTACGTCGGCGACGGCCGGCTTTATATTCATACCCCGTTTCCGAACAAGGTGTTCGCGCTCGATATGAACGAGGACGGCCGCATCCTCTGGGTGTACGAGCCGGATCAGGATACGCGCGTGATCCCGGTCATGTGCTGCGATACGGTGAACCGCGGCCTTGCGTATGCCGATGGCCGGCTGTTTCTCGCCCAAGCGGATGCCACGCTCATTGCGCTCGACGCGGAGACCGGTGAGCTGCTGTGGAGCGCCGAGGCCGGCGACCATACCCGTGGCGAATCGGCGACGATGTCTCCGTTGGTGGTGAACGACAAGGTATTCATCGGCATCTCCGGCGGTGAATTCGGCGTCCGCGGGCACCTATCGGCCTACAACGTCGAGAGCGGCGAGCTGGTCTAACACGGCTGGTCCACCGGGCCCGACGACGAGGTGCTCATCGATCCGGACACCACCCTGGTCATGGGTGAGCCGATCGGCGAGGCCGATCTCGGCGTGACAACATGGCCGGAAGGCGAATGGGAAACCGGCGGCGGCGCCCCCTGGGGCTGGGTGACCTACGACCCCGATCTGCACCTGATCTATTACGGCACCGGCAACCCGGGCACTTGGAACCCCGCGCAACGCACAGTCGATGGCGAGCCGGCGGATAACAAATGGTCGATCTCGGTGTTCGCGCGCAATCCGGACACCGGCGAGGCAGCCTGGATCTTCCAGAAGGTTCCGTTCGACGAATGGGACTATGACGGCATCAACGAAAACGTGCTGATCGATGTTGAGATCGACGGCGAGCAGCGCCGCGCGCTTCACATTGTCGACCGCACCGGCTTCGCATTTCTGATCGATCGCGAGAACGGCACCCCGATCTCCATCGAGAAATTTGCGCCGGAGACGAATTGGGCGTCGCACTACGACCTGGAGACGGGACGGCCCGAGGTCGTGCCGGAGTACAGCACGTTCACGCAGGGCATCGGCGTCAACACTGAGGAAATCTGCCCGACCGCGATGGGCGCGAAGAACATGCAACCCTCCTCGTACTCGCCCGATACCGGGCTGATCTACGCAGGCATCAACCGCATATGCATGAACTACGAGCCTTACGAGGTCGAATATACGGCGGGCCAGCCCTATGTCGGCGCCACCCTGACCATGATGCCGACTCCGGAAGAGGCCGGCGGTCATGGCGGAATGGGCAGCTTCATCGCGTGGGATCCGGTGAACGCGGAGACTGTGTGGGAGATCGAGGAGCCGTTCGCGGTGTGGAGCGGCGCGTTGACCACCGCCGGTGGCCTGGTCTTCTACGGCACGCTCGAGGGCTATATCAAGGCACTGGACATCGAGACCGGCGAGGAGCTGTGGCGGTTCAAGACGCCCTCGGGAATCATCGGCAACGTCAACACCTTCGAGCATGAGGGGCGGCAGTACATCGGCATCCTCTCCGGTGTCGGCGGCTGGGCCGGTATCGGTCTCGCGGCCGGGCTGACCGATCCGGAGGAAGGCTTGGGCGCCGTCGGGGCGTTCCTCAGGCTGTCCGACTACACCAATCTCGGCGGCGTGTTGACCCTTTTCGCGCTTCCGGAGCGCTGAGCCACGCGGTGCAGGGCGGTCCCGTTACGGGCCGCCCTGCACGCTCGCCTCTCAGGACGCACGGATGTGCTCCGGAGTCGCGATCACCCGTTTTTGCGACACGAGGAGTTGGAAGGCATGGCCAGGAGACGTGCTGTCGCAGTCTTTTGCGGCGCGCTGGGTATGACGGCCATTGCTGCAGTGGTGGCGCCGGCCTTCGGCCAGGAGGCAAACGGCGACGAGCCAAGCGGCAAGTTCGACTATACGATCATCGACGGCCGCGTGGACGAGAGCACGCTGCGCGGCTACACCGTCTATACCGGGTCCTGCATGCCATGCCACGGGCCGGATGGCCTTGGATCCGCGTTCGCACCGAGCCTGGTCCGGGCCTCGGAACGGCGCACGTTCGAGGACTTTGCGTTCAGCATCATTCAGGGGCGCGACATCCTGCCCGGGCAAGTGATGCCCTCGTTTGCGAACGACATGCGGGTCATGACTCATGTCCGGGATATTTGGAACTATCTGGGCGCGAGGTCCGAAGGGGGGCTCGGCCGAGGGCGGCCGCGGCTGATCGAGCCGGACCAGATTACAGACGAGCCGCAACGCGAGGGCGAGTCGGCGACGGCGGACGAGCCGCAAGGCGAGGGTGAGCCGACAACGGCAGAGCCGCAAGGCGAAGAGGCGCGACCGGCTGAAGACCCGCCGCAGAGTGAAGACGACCAGCAGGGAGGCTGATTCCATCAGCACAGGACGGTCGACAATGTGGTGGCGGTGGTGGCATGAACGTGCTGTAACGATGTTCAGCATGACGCTCGCCGTGTTGCTGCTCGCTGTGCCCGCGGCGGAAGCTGATGTTCCTGAGATCGCGGAGCGCAGCAGCCTCCGAGTATGCTCCGACGGCAATAACTTGCCGTTCTCCAACCGCGCGGGCGAAGGGTTCGAAAACCGCATCGCCGAAATGATGGCGGCGGATCTCGGCTTGCCGCTGACCTACGTGTGGTCGCCGCAGATCGTAGGCTTCGTGCGCAATACGCTCGAGCTCCGGGTCTGCGATGTCATCATCGGCGTCGCCGCGGGCTATGAGCTCGTGCAGAACAGCAAGCCCTACTACCGCTCGGTGTATTCCGTCGTACTACCGGCCGATTCCACGCTCGCGCCGACCCAGCTCACGGATCAAGTGTTCCGCGGGATGCGCGTCGGAGCGATATCCGACACGCCGCCGGTCGTGCCGCTGCGTCAAGCAGGCGCGCGGGTCACGACCTATGCGCTGCAGGTGGACACCCGCGTCAGAAGCTCTGCCCGGGAGGCGATCAACGACGTCGCCGCCGGCGCCACGGAGGCCGCCGTGCTGTGGGGGCCGATTGCGGGCTTCTATGCGGCAACCTTCGATCCCCCGCTCAAGGTGGTGCCGCTGGACGCGCGCAACGCGTCGACTCCGCCGATCGACTACCGTATCACCATGGGGATCCGCCGCAACGAGCCGCAATGGAGAGACTGGATCAACGAGTTCATAGACCGTCGACAGGCGGAGATCGACCGTCTATTGATCGAATACGGCGTTCCGTTGATCAACGTCCGCGGCGAGCTGCTCCAGTCCGATCCTACCGGCGGCGCGGAATGAGATGGGCGATGCGGCCCGCAACCGCTGTCGTCGTCGCCATGGCGATGGCGCTGATCGGCTTGCCGCCGGCCGCCGACGCGCAGCGTGCGGCTGTAGGCCCGCCGGACTGGCCCTGCGTGCAGAGGCTGATTCCGAATCTTTCGGCCGGCGCCATCTGGAGCGGCCCACCGATCGACCAGCTCGAGGCGAGCTGGTGGAGCGATGACGAAATTGCCAGAGTTGCGCGCTTCGCCAGCGCCCGCGCTACGCCCGTCGAGGACGCCGTCGAGCGAGTCGCCGAGTTTACCCGGGCCGCGGAAGGCGACCGACAAAGCCGGCTCACATTGCTGTTCGCCGGGCTGTTCGAGCTGATCGGCCGCGAGCGCACGCGTACCATCGAGGCCATTCGAAGTTATTCTCGTGGTCAGGTCCAGCTGCTCGAGCGGATCGGCACACGGGTCGATGAGCTCGAGGCCGCGCGCGCCGGTGGGCAGGTTGATGCGCCGCGCGTCGCCGAGCTCGAGCAGGAGATTTTCTGGGAGCGACGAGTCTTCGAGGAACGGCAGGCATCGATGCAGCTGCTGTGCGAGCAGCCTTATCGGCTCGAGGAACGGTTGAGCCGGCTGGTGCGCGTGATCGAAGCCGCGTTGTGACGTGGCGACGGCCAGCACGCTCGGACCTCGAAGCGAGGCGGCTGGCCGCCTCAGGGACGTAGGATGACTTCGGCAAGAGACTTCAATCACTATAGACGCCGATGGCGCGCGACCTTCGGAACTTGGTTATTAGGCTTCGTCCTGTGCGCCTCGACGGCGGCCGGCGATGAGCTGAAGATCGGCTACATCGGGCTCGAGCGTGGCGATCACGAGCCGCTGTCGCTTGTCGATCCGGTTCTCGAGGACGACGGCGTGCAGGGCGCCCGGCTCGCGATCGTCGACAACAACGGCACCGGCCGCTTCCTCGGCCAGGAGTACGTGCTGAGCGAGGTGATCGTCGACCGCGATGGGGATGCCGCGGCCGCGTTCGACGAGCTCGTCGAGAACGGCGCGCAGTGGATTGTCAGCGGCCTGCCGATCGAGCAGCTCCGACAGGTGCTGGCGTCGCCGCGGGCGCAAGGCGGCGTTACGATCTTCAACGCTCGCGCGGCCGACGATGTGCTGCGCCATGAGGAATGCCGCGCAAATCTCTTCCACACCGTTCCGAGCAGGGCAATGCAGGCCGATGCGCTCGCGCAGTTCCTGACCTACAAGAGATGGAACCGCTGGGCGCTGCTGGTTGGCAACACGGAGCAGGACGCACGCCGCGCCGAGGCAGTGCGGCGCTCCGCCCAGCGATTCGGCGGCAACATCGTCGGCGAGCTGCAATGGCCGCACACGCCGCTGGCTCGCCGCGCCGAGGGCGGGTTCCACGCGATTCAGCGGGAAGTCCCCGTGCTGCTCCAGAACCTCCCGGACCACGACATCCTGCTGGTGGTCGATGAAACCGACTACTTCGGCGAATATGTGCCCTACCAAACTTGGCGGCCGCGGCCGGTGGCTGGCACCCAGGGGCTGATCGCGACGGCGTGGCACCGCGCCCATGAGTCGTGGGGAGCGGTGCAGCTTCATCGCCGTTTCGAGAGCCAGGCGGAGCGGCCTATGACGCCGCTCGACTTCGCCGCATGGGTGGCGGTGCGCGCGGTCGGTGAAGCGGCGACTCGGAGCGGCTCTGCGCCGCAGGATATCGTCAACTATCTGCTCAGCGAGGACTTCGAGCTCGGTGCTTATCTCGGTCACCCGCTGACCTTCCGCACCTGGAATCGCCAGCTCCGCCAGCCGATTCTCGTCACCGGACCGCGTATGGTCGCCTCGGTGTCGCCGCAGGAGGGGTATATTCACCCGCGCACGCCGCTCGATTCGCTCGGCTACGACGAGCTCGAGAGCGGCTGCGTGCTGGAATGAGGCCCGCCCGCGGGACCACGCGGTATCGCAGCTCATGATCGAATCGAGGTGATCAGCCCGATGAACAAGGCTTTGGTGGCGATCGCATCAGCGGCAGTTCTTGCAACCCTGCCCGCGTACGCCGAGAAAATCTTCGTGTCGAACGAACAGGACAACACACTATCGGTGATCGATGGTGCGAGCCTCGAGGTGATCGACACCATCAGCGTCGGCAGGCGGCCGCGCGCCATGGCGCTCAGCCATGACGGCGAGCATTTGTTCGTCGCGCTCGGCGATGACGATCTGATCGAGGTGATCGATGTCCGCAGCCACGAAAGCGTGCAGCGCCTCTCCCCGGGGCCGGAGCCCGAGGTGATCCGGGTCGATCCGAACCGCCCGTTTATTTACGTCTCGAACGAGGACGACAGCATCATCACGGTCGTCGACTACGAAGCGCGTACTCGTATGCTCGAGATCCCGGTCGGCGTCGAGCCGGAAGGCATCGCCGTCAGCCCCGACGGCAGCTGGCTGGTGAGCACGACCGAAACCTCGAATATGGCGCATTTCATCGACACCGAAAGCTTCGAGATCGAGCACAACGTCCTCGTGGATGCGCGTCCGCGCCATGCGGAATTCACCCCGGACGGCTCCGAGGTCTGGGTATCGGCCGAGATCGGCGGGACGGTGACGGTCATCGACATGGAGTCGTTCGAGCGCAAGGAGACCATTCGGTTCGACGTCCGCGGCGTGACGCGCGAAACGGTGCAGCCCGTAGGAATCGCGATGACCTCCGATGGCCGCTACGCGTTCGTCGCACTCGGCCCGAGCAACCGCGTGGCCGTGGTCGACCGGAACAGCTACGCAGTGCTTGACTACATCCTCGTCGGCCACCGGGTATGGCATCTTGCGCTCGACGGTAACGAATCGCGTCTCTTTACGACCAACGGCGTCAGCGGGGACGTGACCGTCATCGACGTCAACAGATTGCGTGCGACGGTGTCGATACCCGTCGGGCGCTTTCCCTGGGGAGTGATCGTCGTCGAGTGAGCACGGTCAAGAGTTCCGATCTCCCGCGTGATCAGGAGGCCGCCAGCCCGCCCGCGCTCGAGATCGCAGGTTTGAGCTTCAGCTATAGCGGTACGCCGATTCTTACGGACGTGGAGCTCACCATAGCGCGCGGCGAGTTCGTCGTTTTGCTCGGGCCGAACGGCGCTGGCAAGACCACCTTGTTTTCGCTGGTGACCCGGCTCTACGATCGCCGGGTCGGCTCGATCCGTATCGACGGTTACGACGTACGGCGCCAGCCGAGCCCGGCGCTTGCGCGCCTCGGCGTCGTGTTTCAGCAGCCCACGCTCGATCTCGATCTCAGCGCACGCCAGAATCTCGGCTACCACGCGGCCCTGCACGGCCTACCCCGGCGCCTCGCGCGCACGCGCATCGAGGAGCAGCTCGGCCGGCTCGACATGACGGCGCGCATGCACGACAAAATCCGGCATCTATCGGGCGGGCAGCGCCGGCGCGTGGAGATCGCGCGCGCGCTCGTTCATCATCCGCGACTGCTGCTGCTCGACGAGCCCACAGTCGGGCTCGACATTGCGACGCGCAGGAGCATCGTCGAGCACGTGCACAGGCTCAGCGCGGAAGAAGGCGTCGCGGTGCTATGGGCCACCCATCTCATCGACGAGGTGCATGAGACCGATACGGTGGTCGTCCTGCACCGCGGGCGTGTCCGCGCGCGCGGCAGCGTCGCGGAGGTCAACGCGCAAGCGGAAACCGCCACGATAGGCGCCGCGTTCGAAGCGCTGACAGAGGGCGCGCAGGCGTGAGCGCTGCGGCTTATCTGCGCTGCCTCGCCGGCACGATCTGGCGCGAGCTGCTGCGCTTCGTTCATCAGCGCGGCCGGTTCGTCGCCGCGCTGGTGCGGCCGCTGGTCTGGCTCGTCGTATTCGCCGCCGGCTTCCGCATGGCGCTCGGAGTCGCGATCACGCCGCCCTACCAGACCTATATCCTTTACGAGGTCTACATCGTCCCTGGGCTCATCGGCATGATCCAGCTCTTCAACGGCATGCAGAGCTCGCTCTCGATGGTCTATGACCGCGAGATGGGGAGCATGCGCGTGCTGTTGATCAGCCCGCTGCCGCGCTGGTTTCTGCTGGTGGCCAAGCTGTTGGCCGGCACGCTGGTCTCGATCGTTCAGGTCTACGCCTTCCTGCTGATCGCGTGGCTGTACGGCATCGATATGCCGGCCTGGGGCTACCTGCTCGCCCTGCCCGCGCTGATTCTTACCGGGCTCATGCTCGGCTCGCTCGGGCTGTTGCTGTCCTCGCTGATCCGACAGCTGGAAAACTTTGCGGGGGTCATGAACTTCGTCATCTTCCCAATGTTCTTCGTCTCCTCGGCCCTGTACCCGATCTGGCGCATTCGCGAGTCGAGCCCGCTGATTGCGAATCTCGCGAGCTACAACCCGTTCACCCATGCGGTGGAGATGATCCGCTTCGCGCTATACGAGCAGCTGAATCCCGAGGCTGCGGCGATCGTGCTCGGCACGACCGTCGTGCTGCTGGCTCTCGCCATTTTGGGCTACAACCCGTCGCGCGGCATGATGGCGCGCCGCGCCGCACCGGGGGGATAACCCGAGGCGAGCTAGCGGCTGACCTCGCGCAGATAGGCAATGACCTGCCGGCGTTGCGCCGCTTCAAGCCCCCAGAACACCATATAGGTGCCAGGAACCGTCCCCGCCGGATCGGCCAGAAACCGATCCAACGCTTCCGGCGTCCACTCGATGCCCACAGCGGTCATCGCGGCCGAATAGGCGAAACCTTCGACGGTGCCTGCAGGCCGGCCGAGCACCTCGTGCAGCGTCGGGCCGGCGCGGATCTCGCCCGGCTCGACCGAGTGGCAGCCCGAGCACTGGCTGCGGAACAGGCGCTCGCCCGCCGCCACGTCATCCGGGCCGGCCGCAGCATGTGCCGGCGCGAGCAGCGCGCCGAGCAGAGCCGCCGCGGCCCGGATCGACATCAAAAGCACCGCAAATCGGCTTCGATCTGAGCGTCCCTGAAGGCTTGCACTTTGTCCTCGAGAACCGGCGACGAGCGAAACACCACGCCGAGCTCGCCTTGCCGCTCGCGCATCCGGATGATCGTCTCGATCTGCTCGTATTCCTTGTACGGAATCAGCTCAGCAATGGTGTCGATGCTGCATGAGCAGCGCTGCATGGTCAGATAGTCCTGCCCGTTGGACGCCATGCACGCGAGCACATAGTCGACTCGCGCTTCGGTCGGATAATCGTTGGCTGCGGCGCTCGTGCCTACCACACTGGCGGCGATAGCGACCGAGACGGCCCAGAGGAAGGACCCGCGTGTCCGGCGGCGTGTCGAGGCCATTCTCTTTCTCCTCCAAGACGATGACGCCTGTGCCCAATGAACGTGGCCGGCTGCCCTGTGCCAAACTAGCAGCCTGTCGGGCTTAGGAATCGTAGCGAGGCGCTTGGCAATCGCTGACAGCACTATGCCAGATATTCGGCAAAGCCTGGGAGCCGCGGGCATCCCAAACGCAGGGACGAGTAAGACAATGAAACAGCGTGTCATGCGGCTGTGGCCCTTGCTGGTGTTGACCGCCGCGGCGGCGATGTCCTCGGCCTATGCCGAGGAGACCCCGATCAAGGTCGCCGTGCTCGCGTTCGGCACGGTCAACTGGGAGCTCGACACCATCCGGCATTACGGCTTCGATGCCGCTCGCGGCGTGGATCTGCAGCCGCTGGAGCTGGCCGGCCGGGATGCGACGACGCTTGCGCTGCGCTCCGGCCAGGTCGATGCCGCCGTCATCGACTGGATCTGGGTATCCCGCGAGCGGGCGCAGGGCGAGGACTACACGTTCCTGCCGTTCTCCAATGCCGTCGGCTCGCTGGTCGTCGCGGCCCACTCCGATATCACGACCCTCGCGGACCTGGCCGGCAAGCGGATCGGCGTCGCCGGCGGTCCCCTCGACAAGAGTTGGCTGATGATGCGGGCCCTTGCCGAGAAGGAGCATGGGCTCGACCTCGAAGCTCGTGTCCGCGTATCCTTCGGTGCTCCCCCTCTGTTGAACGAGCAGCTTCGGCTCGGGCGTCTCGATGGCGTGGTGACCTATTGGCAGTTCGTCGCGGAGCTCGAGGCCGACGGCATGCAGCCAATCTTGAGCGTCACCGAAGCGGGGCGGCGTCTCGGGCTGGCGTCGAACGTTCCGTTGCTCGGCTTCGTGGTTCGCGAGTCGTGGGCAGAAGAGAACCGGGACGCCCTGCTTGCTCTGTTCCAGGCTTCCCGCGACGCCAAGGCCCTGCTCGCCGAGGACGATGCCGCGTGGGAGCGTCTACGCCCGCTCATGCAGCCGCAGAGCGAACGCGTGTTCGTGCATCTACGTGACGGCTACCGATCCGGCATTCCCGAGCGTTGGGGCGAGCCTGAACGCGCCGACGCGGCGGCGCTGTTTGCTATCCTCGCCGAGCTTGGCGGTGAGGAGCTGGTCGGGCCTAGTGCCCAGCTCGAGCCCGGCACCTTCTGGGCGCCCATCAACTACTGAGTCGCTCGGCGCAGAGTCCCGACGGATGCGATATTTAACTCCTCTGCGCACGGATGCAGAGCTCCGCTAAAGGCCTCGACGTCGCCGGATGGAGGTGGACCGCCATCTCCATGGCGGCTTTCGTCGCCGCCTGGTATATCGCCGCGCTCATCGCCGCGAGCCGGGTGCTGCCCGGACCGGTGCAGGTCGCGTCGGTGCTTTGGGCCGCACTCGCCCATGGGGATCTGCTGTCCCAGACCGGCGTGACGCTGGCCCGTGTCGCGGTCTCGTTTGCGGTCGCGATGATGATCGGCACCGTGATCGGCATTGCGATGGGCCGGTCACCGCTCACTAATCGGCTACTCGACGGCTGGCTGATCGTGTTCCTGAACATCCCGGCGCTGGTGGTCATCATCCTGTGCTATGTCTGGTTCGGGCTCAACGAAGCGGCCGTCGTGATCGCGGTCGCCGTCAACAAGATTCCGACTGTCGCGGTGACGCTGCGCGAAGGCGCGCGAGCGCTGGAGGCCGACTATTTCGAGATGGCACAGAGCTTTCGCCTCGAACGTGCGGAGGTGCTGCGCCATATCGTCATGCCGCAGCTCACGCCGTATTTCTTTGCCGCCGCGCGCTCAGGTCTCGCGTTGATCTGGAAGATCGTGCTGGTGGTCGAGCTGCTTGGCCGCAGCAGCGGCATCGGTTTCAAGCTGCATCTCTTCTTCCAGCTGTTCGATGTGGCGAGCATATTCGCCTATACGCTCGCCTTCGTGCTTGTCGTGCAATTCATCGAGCTTGCCCTCTTCCAGCCGCTAGAGAAGCGGCTCACCGCGTGGCGGCGTTGATGACGCTCGCAAACCGCCAATGAGCTCGGTGCTCTCGGTCCACATTAACGAGAAGCGCTTCCCTGCGGTCGGTCATGCCGAATCGCGCCTGGTGCTGAACGAGCTGGCCTTCGACGTGCCCGAGGGGCAATTCGTTTGTCTCACCGGCCCCTCTGGCTGCGGCAAGTCCACGACGCTCAACATCATCGCCGGCCTGGATGCGGACTACGACGGCAAGGTCAGCTTGCCGAAATCACATGAAGATCTACCGCGCATCGGTTACGTCTTCCAAAGCCCGCGCCTGCTACCGTGGAAGACCGTGCTGGAGAACGTGCAGCTGGTCATCCCCCAGCAGGAGCGCGACAGCGGAGCCGCCGAGGCGCTGCTGCACGATGTCGGCATGTGGGAGTCGCGCCATTATTACCCCACGCGGCTCTCGTTGGGGATGCAGCGCCGCGTCGCGCTCGCGCGAGCTTATGCGATCTCGCCCGTAATTCTGCTGATGGACGAGCCGTTCGTGTCGCTCGACGAGGCGACGGGCCAGCACCTGCGGGGCCTCCTGCTGAAGCTTTGGGAACAGCGGCCGACGACTGTGCTGTTCGTCACCCATGATCTGCGCGAAGCGATCATGCTCGCGGATCGGCTGATCATTTTCTCACCCCGCCCTGCCCGCGTCCTGGAGGACATGGCGATCCCTCTTACGCGGCACGAGCGTGGTGAACCGCGCGCGGTCGAGGCGTTGCGACGCGAAATCATCACTGCTCACGAGAGCGTATTTACGGCCTGATCGTCGTCACTATCGCGCGCCGACGCGGAGGGCGGATCCGAGCGGCCGTGTCGCCGAAACGGTGGAGCGAGCCCGGGGCACGGACCTTGCTTGCCGCGGTATGCCCGCGCGAGGCGGGCCGAAGTGGCTTGCAAGCGCGGATCGGCGGGTGAGGACTACCGGCGCGTCGATCAGTTTGCGTCGAAAGCCGGGAGCGACGAGATGCGACGGATCCGTTCCTTTTTCAGCGCTGCACTCCGAGGGCCGATGCGCGCCGCGCTGACCGGGGGCCTGATCGCGCTTCTCGCGTCCACGCCGAGCGAGGCGCAATACTTCGGCCGCAACAAGGTGCTGTGGGAACGCTTCGAGTTCGAGGTGCTCGAGACGGAGCACTACCTGATTCACTACTACCCGCCGGAGGCCGACCACGCCGCGTACGTTGCGGACCTCGCCGAGCGCTGGCATGTGCGGCTCGCCGCGTTTTTCGACCACGAGCTCGACGGCAAGAAACCGCTGATCATCTATCGCAACCATGCGGATTTTCAGCAGACCGTCGTGACGACCGGCTTGATTGGCGAGGGTACGGGCGGGTTCACCGAATCCGCCCTCGACCGGGTCGTGCTTCCGCTGACCGGCATCAATGCGGACAACGATCACGTCATCGGTCACGAGCTCGTGCACGTCTTCCAGTTCGATCTCGCGGCGCAGCAGCAGGGCAGTCAGCTTGCACAGTTGCCGCTCTGGATTGTTGAAGGGCTGGCCGAGTACCTGACCCAAGGCCGAGCCGATCCGACGACCGCAATGTGGATGCGCGACGCTGTGCTGCACTCACGGCTGCCAGAGACCGGCCGACTGATACAGCGGCAACCGTCGCCGTATCAGTACGGCCAAGCGATCTGGGCGTATATCGCCGGCCGCTGGGACGACGAGACGGTCGCGCGCCTCTACCGCCGCGCGAGCGAGACCGGCCCGGCGGAGGCTTTCCGTAGTGTGCTCGGCGTCGAGATCGCGCCTTTTCTCGCAACGTTGCACGCCGCGCTCGCCGAAGCGGCGACGCCCGTGCTCGACATCCGCTCTGCACCGGCGGATATCGCCGTGCCGCTGCTGACCGCGGAAACAACCGGAGCGTCGATCAACCTCGCACCGTCGCTCAGTCCGGACGGACGGCGCATCGCGTTCATGTCGACGCGAGCGCTCGAGCTCGAGCTCTATCTCGCCGATGCGGAAACGGGCGAGGTGCTCGACCGGCTCGTGCGCGCCGAGGCCGATCCGCACGTGCAGAACCTGAGCTTCGTCGATGCGCGCGCCACGTGGTCGCCGGACGGGCGCCGCTTTGCGTTCGGCGTCTTCGCCCGCGGGCAACGCGCCATCGCGATCTACGACCTCGACCGCCGGCGAGTCGAGCAGCGGCTCGATCTGCCGGACATCGACGACATGCGCCATCCCGCGTGGTCGCCGGACGGGCGCTCCATGGTCTTTTCGGCGATCGTCGACGGCGCAAGCGACCTTTATCGCGCCGATCTGGCCTCCGGCGACGTCGTGCGGCTGACGGACGACCCCTACACGGCCATCCAGCCAGCTGTGTCGCCGGATGGAAGGCGCATCGCATTCGTGACGGAGCGCGGCGCCCCCGGCACAGACATCGACCGGCTCGCGTTCGGCGACCTGCAGATCGCTATCTTCGACCACGAAACCGGCCAGATCGACGTGCTCGCGCTGTTCGAGCGCGGCAAGCACATCGACCCGCACTTCTCCCCTGATGGCGGCTCGCTCTATTTCGTTGCCGAGCCCGATGGCGTGCCAGATGTGTTCCGCTACGACTTCGCCGAGCACACGATCGAGCGCATCACGCACGTCGAGACGGGCGTCTCGGGGATCACGTCTACATCGCCGGTCCTCAGCGTAGCGGCCGACGGCACGCTCGCATTCTCCGTGCTCGACGACGGCGGCTTCGACGTCTACCGGCTCCGCGACCCCAGAGGGGAGCAGGCGGAGCGCCGCCAGGATTTCACCGCCGCCATGTTGCCGCCGGTCGACGCGAGCCCCGGCCTCGTCGAGCGCTACCTCGCCGATCCCGACACAGGCCTGCCGCCCCGCGGGATACGCCGACCGACGCGCGACTACAGTCCGCGCGTAGGTTTGACGGCCGTTGCACCAGCGGCGGCGGGCGTGGTCAGCTTGACCGGACGCGGCACAGGTCTCGGCGGCGCGATCAGCGCGTACTTTACCGATCTTCTGAACCGGCACCAGATCGTCGCGACGTTTC
>CAZFJU010000026.1:0-11641 GCA_964518995.1 uncultured Gammaproteobacteria bacterium | reverse complement strand
GTGGGTGTTGCGAACATCGACTTCAAACGCAAGCTCGAGCGAATCGTCTACCCCACTTCGGCTCGCGCCTACTACGAGACGCTCGACCTTCCGTCGCCGGAGGCGCTCGATCTGCCGCAAGCGTCTCTTGCATTCGTGCGCGATACATCGACGTTCGGCTTCGTATCGCCCGCTCGCGGTATGCGGCTGCGCATCGAGAACCAGTGGACGACCGGCGACATCGATTTTCAAACTGCGCGCGTCGACTATCGCCGCTACTTCATGCGGACGCCGTTGACGTTCGCGTTCCGGCTGCTGCACCTCGGCCGCCACGGCTCCGGAGCCGAGGACCCGCGCCTGCCGCTGTTCGATATCGGCAGCAGCTCGCTCATCCGTGGCTACGATCTCGATTCGCTCGATTTGTCCGAATGCAGCTTCGGCGTAAACATCACGGGCTGCCCGGAGGCCGAGCGGCTCATCGGCAGCCGCATCGCCGTCGCCAGCTTCGAGTTGCGCCTCGCGTTGCTGGGCAACGAGGACTACGGTGTGTTCAACGTGCCGGCCGCGCCCACGGAGCTCGCGTTCTTCATCGATGCCGGCGCGGCGTGGAGCACCGGCCAATCGGTCGACTGGAGCTTCCGTCGTAACACGCTTGAACGTGTGCCGGTGTTCAGTGCGGGGCTCGCTGCGCGTACGCTGGTGCTCGGCATGTTACCGCTCGAATTTTTCTACGCGTATCCGTTCCAACGTCCGGACGAGAGCGCGGTCTTCGGCATGCGCATTGGGGGCGGCTGGTAGCGACCACGGTGCCGCGGCGACGGCGTCTGCCGCAGTGGGCGGGGTTAGGCACTGCTTACCGCACCCATTGTTGAGACGTCGCTGTTACAGCGGTAGTATTTGTTGTAATAGCACGGATGCCGACCTCCAACTCGGCGCGGCATACACCTCGACACAGCGCCATCGCGTGACTCCGGCGCCTCTCGGCGCTGCAGCTTCTCATTCGGCACGGATAAACAACTAGGTGTTTTGGGAGGGGGACGATGCGCAGCTTCACGAGCACTTTCCGGAGCTCGCGTGCATTCGGCACAGCGACGCGCGCGACGACGAACCGGAAGACGAACCGTAATGGCAGCACGTCGCTGGCAGTGACGATCCCGTCTCGGTTGAGGTCGCCGTCGCTCCCTGCACTCGGTGGCGCACTGATGGGCTCGGCGCTAGCGATGACCGCTATCCCAACGTTCGCACAGGCTCCGGTAACGGGAGGCTCTACGGCCCTCGAGGAAGTCATGGTTACCGGCTCGCGCATCCAACGAAGCGGGATGAACACGCCGACGCCGGTCACGGCCGTAACGCAAGACGAACTGGAAGCCTATTCACCCGGCACGCTGATGGATCAGTTGGACTTGCTCCCGCAGTTCATGGGCAACGCGACCATTGACGACACATCCAATTTCTTTGGCGGAGGCTATCTCGGCGCTGGAGGACAAAGCAGCCTGAACCTTCGTGGGGTCGGCGGCAACCGTACGCTGGTCCTGGTCAATGGCCGGCGAATCGTCCCGTCGAACCGGAACAGCACCGTGGACATCAGCTTGTTTCCACAGGGCCTAATTCAGCGTACGGAAGTCGTTACAGGGGGCGCCTCCGCCGCGTACGGATCGGATGCGGTAACCGGCGTGACCAACTTCATTCTCAATACGCAGTTCACAGGGTTCGACGCGCATCTGCAAGGCGGCATCAGCGATATCAGCGACGCCGAGAACTACCGAGCCTCTGTAGCGGCCGGACTCCCAGTCGGGGAGCGGACGCACGTGACCCTCGGGCTCGACGCCTATCGCAGTGCAGAAATTACCGACTACGATGGACGTAATTGGTACAAAAGCTGGGGCGACCTGAATTTCGGCACTGCAGCAAGGCCCCAGCGTGTTCGCTACGAGAACACGGTCACCCGCAACGAGACTTTCGGCGGAATCATCCGCATGGGGCCTCTGGCGGGTACGCACTTTATCGCCGACGGCTCGGCAGAACCCTTCCTCGATGGCCATGTGCTCGACGCTTCCGCGAGGGCCGGCTTGGCGAACGTGAGCGCGGCTAATCCGCATGGCATCATCCAGGGCACTCACGTGGGCGGCAGCGGCGATCAATTCGACCGCGAAAGCATGCGACGGGCGGAGCTCAAGCGGTACAGCTTCTACGCCAACATCGATTACAAGCTTACGGATCGAGTTACCGGCTCTTTGCAAGCCATAGCGGGTTATAGCCATGTCGATAACCAGAAGGTCGGCTACGTCCTGAGCGGCACCTGGCCGATTACGATTTACGCCGAGAACCCGTTTCTGCCGGACGATATCCGCGCCAAAATGCTCGAGGAAGGCATCGCATCGTTCCGACTCGACAAGCGCGTGTCGCCGCGAGACCCGCTGCACAACGCGCGCGCGCCGCTCACGACCGATGTCGTTTCGTTGACGGGTGCGCTAGACGGCAGTTTCGCGAACGGCTGGAATTGGACGTTCTACTATCAGTATGGCGAGAGCAACCGGGACGTCGACATCTACGGTTTCCGTGTCGATCGAATGTTCCGCGGTATCGATACAGTGCGTCATCCCACGACAAACGAGATCGTTTGCTCATCCACGCTGGTTCAACCCGACGACGGCTGCGTCCCGATTAACATCTTCGGTATCGGAAACGTATCCGCGGAAGGCCTGGCGTGGCTCCACGACAGCATGTGGACGGATGCGAACATCACTCAGCAATCCACCGAGTTCATGGTGGAGGGGCGCCTTCTGGAAGGCTGGGCCGGCCCGATATTCTTGGCTGTCGGCGCGAACTGGAGAGAAGACGCGATCGAGCAATTGTCCGGCGATGCGATCGACAGCCCTATTCCGCAAAACATTGGTGATGGCCCGGTAACAGCCTTCGACGCAAACGGCAATCTGCTGTATCGGGGGCTGCCCGGCGTGTATGAGGGTTCGGCCCCGGTCATCGATCGCGTGGGAGCCGCGAGCTTCGAAGGCTCGGTTAACGTCTCAGAAGTCTTCGGAGAAATCGTCATACCTCTCGTCAGCGGCCGGCCGCTAGTGCAGCGGCTCGACTCGAGCTTCGCGGCACGGTACACCGATTATGAAGCGAGCGGCGGCGTAAGGGCTTGGAAAGGCGGGCTAGATTGGCAGATTACCGACGACGTCCGCTTCCGGCTGACTCGCTCTCGCGATATCCGCGCTGGCAACCTCTCCGAGCTTTTCGACACGACGATTCTACGAGCGTTCATGGACGATCCGTGGCATCCAGAGGAGCCGACCTATATCGTGCGACAAATCATCGGCGGCAATCCCGCCGTCAATCCCGAGGAAGCGGATACGCTGACCTACGGTCTCGTCTATCAACCCTCGTGGCTTTCAGGGCTTGCGATGTCGGCGGACTACTACGATATCAAGATCGCGTCTGCAATATCGTCGATCGGAGCGCAGAACATCGTCGACTACTGCTACGAAGAAAACATCTTCTGCGACCAAATCACTTACGCGCCGAATGGAATGATCGAAGCAGTCGACAACACCACGATCAACGTAGGGGAAGCGCGGACGCGCGGAATGGATGTAGAGCTTAGCTATCGACGCATGGTGAGTTTATTCGGAGGAAACGAGAGCATCTCGGTTCGAGCACTTGGAAGCCGCCTTTTCGAGTCGTCGATCACACCGTTCGACTCTCCGACAGTGGAACGTGTCGGCGCCGGATCGTTCCAGGAATGGAACGTAAACCTCAGCGCAAACTACAATGTCGGGCCCATCTCCGTCTCGTGGACGACACGGTGGGCAAGCTCCGTGAAAAGAAGCCTGAGCTGGGTCGAAGGGATCGATATCGATCAGAACAAGATCGACTCGCACGCCCTTTCCAACCTGCGAGTCAACTACGATTTCGATCGCGCCACGCAAGCGATCTCGCTATACGGTGCGATAACGAACGTGTTCGATCGCACGCCGGGCGATATCGACGGGCACTTAGGCATTTACAACGATATCGGCCGCACCTACACGGTCGGGTTCCGCTATAGAAACTGACTTCGATGTCGCTGTGCGGCTTGCGGAGAGCCGTCCTCGACGCGACATACCGCATACCTTCGTGTTCGGCGAGAACGAAGCTCAGCGCAGCGCCTCGAGTTCCCAGGCGACGACAGGAGCGTCGCGACGAACAAAGACTCCGCCGCCGAGATTAATGAAGTGCTCCCGAAGCCGCCGCCGGTACCAGCTCGCTTTGCGCTTGTAGACGTCAGCGTCGGTCCGGCTGAAGTCGCAATTGCCTTCCCAGTCTTCCACGGTGAGAACGGAGACGTAGAGCGCGCCCCGACACAGGTCCGCGAGGTTATCGAGCGCCGCCGCAGCGTCTCGGGCATTCAGGTACTGGAGCACGTCCTTGCAGAAGACCAGATCGAAAGGTGTGCGCGATTGGAAGTCGATGACCGACCCGAAGGTCCAACCGTAGCGGTCGCACAAATAGCGACTCACCTCGACCCCATGATAGCCAGCCCGCGGAAAATGCCTTGCGACGACCTCTTGTAACAGGCCCAGTCCGCAGCCGATATCCAGCACTCTGCGCACCGGAAGCCTCATGTAGCGTAGATAGGAGCAAACGAAGTCCCCCAACACCGCCGTTTCCTGCTCCCACTTACGACGCGCGCCGTAGAACCGGTCGTAGTAGCGCTTATCGAAGGCCATGGCAATCTCGTAACGTTCGCATGTCTCAGCGTGTAGTGCGGTAGGGATCGTCAAACCCAGCCGAACCCTCGCGCCATGGTCCCGAATAAACCACCTGCGAGCACGATATAGAGCAGGAGCGCCCAAACTTTCGTGGAGGCGATCTCGACCCGAAGCTGAGTCACAGTGTCCTTGACGTCGTCGATCTTCGTCGTGAGGGTTCGGTTGACGTCGTCGATCTTCGTCGTGAGCGTACGGTTAACGTCGTCGATCTTCGCCGTGAGCGTTCGGTTGACGTCGTCGATCTTCGTCGTGAGCGTACGGTTGACGTCGTCGATCTTCGTCGTGAGCGTACGGTTGACGTCGTCGATCTCCGCCGAAAACGTGCTGCCTAGGTGGTCGATCTTGGCGTCCATTCTGCGAATATCGATTTTGACCTCGGCCATGTCCGTTCGGATATGCGCCACATCGGATTCGAGCTTCGCTATTCGCGCCTCCATATTGATCTCCGCGTCGGCCGTCGACAAGCGTGCCTCCGAGCATTATCACTGTGCAAAACGGATTGCAACACAGCGACGGACGGCTTCCGAGACAAGATTCTGCTGCATCCGCCGACATACGGCGCCGCCTGTGGGGGGACCTGACTATCGTCAGAATTCTGGAGCCTGGCTTGCTTTCCGAGGCGAACGAAATAGGATCTATTTCATGGGGCGCTTCTCCAGCGCCGGTTACCAACCACTCTCCTGGTGAGACGGAATGGAAAGCAGAATGCGCTCGCTTCTTCGAGGCGGCTTAGTGCTCGGCGCAGTGTTCGGTATGACACACGTGCACGGTCATCATTCGACCACGATGTTCGATTCGAACAACCCGATCGAACTCACCGGTACCGTTGTCGAGTGGCAGTTCGAAAACCCTCATGTGTTTATCATCCTGGCGGTCGAGGACTCTGCCGGCCAATCCGTCGTGTGGGACTTGGAGGGTCCGAATGTCAACGGGCTCACCCGCGCGGGCTGGACACCTAATACGCTCCAACCTGGCGACGAGCTCACCGTGACCGTAAACCCGTTACACAGCGGCGCCCCGGGCGGAAGTTATCGCAACGTTCGATGGGCCGAGGATGGCAGCCCCGTGGATCCGCGAGCGGGCCGGCCAGCTTCAGCCGGCCAGTAGTCGCCGAATTTTTGAAGAAGCTTTAGTCCGGCGAAAGCGTTCAATCATCCGTCATTCACATACCTGCTGAGGGTGAAGATATGGAGGCTGCATCTTGAGTCGGATACTCGGGCTACCGGGCGGGGTCATGAAGACTGCGCTGTCGGTCGCCATCCTGCTGAGTCTGAATAGTATTGCCCGCGCCCAACCGGAGAGCACGCCCGTTCATCCGGATTGGAGCGGTCAGTGGAACCGCATCGGGGCACTGAGTTATCCGCCCGAGGGTTACGCGGAAGCGGGCCTTCCGCCGCTGACCCCGGAGTATCAGGCGATATGGGAACGCTACCAGGCGATCAAGGCGGAAGGCGGCGGGCCGGCCGGCGATCCGCCCTCGCTATGCCTGCCTCCCGGTATGCCGAGGCTGATGACGATGAGTTTTCCGATGGAGATCATCGTGACGCCCGCCGTGACCTACATCTATGGCGAATGGGATAGCCAATTCCGGCGAATATATACGGACGGCCGGAGTTGGTCCGACGAGTTGGAGATCGTCCCCAATTTCAATG
Source organism: uncultured Gammaproteobacteria bacterium (assembly GCA_964518995.1). Classification (GTDB taxonomy): domain Bacteria; phylum Pseudomonadota; class Gammaproteobacteria; order Steroidobacterales; family Rariloculaceae; genus ZC4RG20. The sequence continues at coordinate 5,256 of CAZFJU010000026.1, read as the reverse complement.
GCTACTCCATTGGAGAATGGCGAGACGAGGACAGAGACGGCGTGCTCGACGCCCTTCTCATCGAAACTCGGGCGATCGAAGGCGAACGATCATTCGATTCGAGCAGCGTGCCGCTGCACGAAAACAATAGCACGGTGGTACTCGAAGAAATTCGCCTGGTCGATGACTCGACCCTCGAGAACAAGATCACAACGATCGACGATGCCTTGACCGGCCCTTGGACCGTGAACCGACGCTATAGCCGGCTCACTGAAGACATCCAGTGGGTCGAGTATGTTTGCGTCGAAAACAATAGGCACATCCGAATAGATGACGAGTGGTACTTCGTCAATAACCGCGAAGGTGTTCTGGAGCCGACCAGGCAGGGTCAGCCCGGTCTGGTGCCGGATGCTCACCAGCAATGAGCGCAGTCGGCGATGAGCACCGTAGCGAGGGGCACAGTAGGCGATGGGCGTACATCGGCGTTGACCTGCGCCCGCTGCAGGCACGAAAAATAACGGCGGCATCATGATCGGCAAAACAGACAAGCTTACGTCGCACGGCGCGGCAGTACTCGCAGCGTTTTTTGGATTGGGCTCCGCAGTCGGAGCTTTCGCGCAAGGAGCCCCGGCGAGCACCGAGCGTTTTCCGGATTGGAGCGGCCAGTGGACGAGTGGCGACGCTCCGCCGCCGGAATCGGTCGCGACGCCGCCGTTACTTGCCGACGAGTATGCCGCGGTTTGGGAGAACCACCGCATGCTGCTCGAGGCCGGCATCCCTGCGGGAGATCCGACCGCGAAGTGCCTGCCGCCCGGAATGCCGCGCGTAATGCTGATGGGCACTGCGTTGGAGATCATCATCAAGCCTGGCATCACCTACATCTACGCGGAATGGGACAGCCAGCTGCGCCGAATCTATACGGACGGCCGTGACTTCCCTGACTACATACCCGCTTCGTTCAATGGCTATTCCATCGGAGAGTGGGAAGACAGCGACAACGACGGGGCGTACGACCTCCTTACGATAGAGACGCGCGGATTCAGCGGACCACGAGCCCTCGACGCAACCGGGCTGCTCTTACATGAGAACAACCAGACCGTTGTTCACGAGTCACTTCGTCTCATCGACGACGACATGCTCGAGAATCGAATAACAACTCATGACGATGCGCTGAAGGAACCCTGGACGACAGTTCAGCGATACCAGAGACATACCGAAAACATAATGTGGCGTCCGCATCTATGCGTAAACGGCCCACGCTACTTCGAGCTAGGCGATTATTGGTATGTGTACCATCCGAGCACGGATTTGCCGGAGCCCGCGAATAGCGATCAACCGCCACTCGTATTCGAAGAGACCGAGTGAGTCGCGCTCCTGCTGCGCGCCCACAGGGGTGTCTGTCCGCATAGACATGGAGTCAGCGGCGCCGGTTTAGTCATCATCAGACAAAGTCATTCAGGAGATCTAATGCATCGTGCCTTCGGTTCCCGCGTAAGCGGATTAGCGTTGTTACTTCTAATCGCCTGCGGCCCGACCGCTGTGGTCGCTCAGGATGCCGAGGCCGAGCCCCCTACGGTGGTGATCGGCAATTTGATGTGGTCGACCGCCATCAACGAGGAGAATACGATCTGGAGAACCGCCTCGCGCTATTGTCGCGGGCAAGATTGGGGCGGGCATACCAACTGGCGTTTGCCGACGTTGCTCGAGCTCGAGTCTCTACGCGATCCGAGCTCAAGCGCGACCTATAAGATTCGCGAGCCCTTCGCACTGAGCTCCTGTTGCGCGTGGAGCAGAACCAGCCTCGAGGATCTCGAAGCGCCGGAGATGGACGCGCTCCTGGATGAGCCGTGGCAGTACGCGTGGGGGCTCATGTTCGACACGGGAATACGCTACTACAGCGCCAGACATCAGCCGGATGGCCAAGCGATCTGCGTCCGCGACGTCCAAGAGGATAGCGAGGACGAATGAAGCTCGCTCGCCCCTCCAGGCACTTGAACACTACGGGAACGGCCGCAATGGCAGTCTTCGGCTCGCCCGGGGAGATAAGCAATGATGCGTAGTAGGTTTCGATCGCGCCCGCTGGCCGCGGCCATAGCGGCCGTCGTCGCTGGAGGCACCTTTGGCGGTTCCGGCAAGACGCTCGCTCAAGAGCAGCAAGCCCTAGAGGAAGTCATGGTCACAGGCAGCCGCATCGGCCGATCCGGCATGGTGACTCCGGTGCCGGTCACGACGCTCGATTCGGCCGAAATGAGCACCCTCGGGCCCGGCCTGTTGATGGATGCCGTGAACCAGCTGCCTCAATTCTCGAACAACATCATGCCGGACCCGCAGTCCACCGGGCGGTACGCGGCGGGCGCTGACGGCCAAAGCTTCGTAAATATGCGCGGCATGGGCGCCAACCGAACACTGGTCTTGCTGGATGGGCGCCGAGTGGTCCCCACGTCGAATGCCGGATCCAACGACATCAACCTCTTCCCGGAGGCGCTGATCCAGCGCATGGAGGTCGTGACTGGCGGTGCGTCGGCCGCATATGGATCCGATGCCGTGACCGGCGTAACGAACTTCATTCTCGATACGCGATTTTCCGGCGTCTCCGCACTCGCGCAGGGCGGCGTCAGCCGCCACGGCGATGCCGAAAACCAGAAGCTGTCCTTTACGTATGGCAGCGAAATAGGAAGTCGAGGCCACTTCGTCGGTTCGCTGGAGTATTTCAGCTCGGATTCGCTCGTCGGATGGGACAAGCGCGACTGGTTCCAGGATTGGGCGTTGATCCAGAACCCCGACCCTAATGGCCCGACGCTGATCACCGTGCCGAACGTCTCCACCACTCAGTATACGTACGGCGGCTTGATCCTCACCGGTCCGATGGCCGGTCATCAGTTCACACCCGACGGCTCCGTGGTCCCATTCAGAGCCGGAGAGATCGTCGGCACCAACAGTCAATCCGGCGGAGACGGCGTGAATATTCGCCGTCATATGGAGATCATGCCGGAGATCGAGCGACGCAACGCCTTCGCGCATGTCAGCTTCGACGTGACCGACGCGACAACAGTATTCGCACAGGGCATCATCGCGGACAGCCGGGGCGACTACCAGACGTCGCAGACGGCGCTGCATGCTCCGTTCGGGAACGCGACGATCTTCCGAGACAACGCCTTTCTTCCAGACGTCGTGCGCCTCGCGATGGAAGAAGCGGGCGTCGAGTCGTTTCAGATGGGCAGACGATCCACCTTGAACGAGCTGCGGCAAGAGCGCGGATCGCAGAACGACGTGTACTCGCTTACCGTCGGCGCCGATCACGAGTTTCGCAATGGCTGGCAACTGACCAGCTACTATCAGTACGGTGAAAACGAGCGAAAGAATACGTCCTATACGACACGACAAGATCGTGTGTACAGAGCCATCGATGCCGTGCGCGATGCGTCCGGCAATATCGTCTGCCGATCGACGCTGACGTTTCCCGATGACGGCTGTGTTCCGGCGAACTTCTTTGGCGAAGGCAATGTCAGCGCGGCAGCCGAAGACTACATCATGGATTGGCGGGTCGGCACGATCGAGGTCGCGCAGCACTTCGCCGAAGTCGCCGCGTTCGGCGACCTGCACGGCGGTTGGGGCGCCGGCCCGATCTCCGCCGCATTCGGCGCGTCGTACCGCGAAGACACCCTCGACGCCTATGTCGACGAGCCGCCTGGTATGCCAAGCGCGATCGCGCCGGACTTCGAGCAGGGCTATCGCGGGCTGCCTCCCAATCTCGTCGGCGACTCGGAGCTCTATCTCGCCAATGAGATGCTGACCGCCAACGGCGGCTACAGCGTCAGCGAAGTATTTTCCGAGATCAACTTGCCGCTGCTGAGCAATCGCGCAGCCGTGTCGCATCTCGAGCTGAACGTGGCCGCTCGATACGCGGATTACTCTGGAAGCGGCGGCGTCTTGGCGTGGAAAGGCGGGCTGGACTGGCAACTCAACGACCAGGTGCGGCTGCGCGCCACCCGGTCCCGCGATACGCGTGCGGCCAATCTCGGCGAGCGCTTCATTTGGCTCAGGTCGAGCGGCGGCGTAGATAACCCTTGGACGGGCGAAACCGGTGTACCGCCGCGAGACGGCACTATCGCGGGAGGTAACCCGGAAGTGGAGCCGGAGCTATCCGACACGCTCACGTTCGGCATTGTGTACCAGCCGGCGCGGGTCGAAGATTTCAGCCTATCGCTCGACTACTACACCGTGGATATCCGCGACGCGATTGCGCAAGTCGGGTTGAACAACATCATCGACCAATGCTTTACGGAAGGGTCGTTCTGTAATCTAGTCCAACGCGATCCGGTCACGAATGAGATCCTTCGAGTAGACGATATCTACATCAACCTCGACGAGGCCACCGCAAGCGGTTGGGACGTCGAGGCGCGGTACGCGTTCCAGGTGGGGAATACGCATTCGCTGACCTTTCGAGTGCTCGGCAGCTACTTGGACGAGAACTCGATCTCGACGCCGCTCGGCACCAAGGTGGAACGCGCGGGCTTCGGTACGTACCCGAAGCTTACCGCGACAGCGATGCTCAGCTACCACAACGGCCGCGCGTTCGACGCAACACTGAGCTCTCGCTACATCGGCGATGCCACGATCAGCAACATCCGCGTCGAAGGCATCGATGTCGACCATAACCGCGTCGCCTCGGCGAATTATCTGAATCTTCGGCTTGGCTACGACTTTACGCCGCGCTTCGGAGACATCAGTTTGTTCGCGAACATCGAGAACCTCTTGGACAAAGACCCGCCGCTTGCGGTGAATACGCTTAGCGGGTGGACGGGAAGCACACATACCAACAGCAACTTCGACCAGATCGGTCGGCGCTATACGCTGGGATTCAACTATGCGCTCTGACTTCTCGATGCAGCGGAAGAGGCTGGCAAGCCGCCGGCGTAGCGTGAGATTCGCATTGCTGGCGGTCGCAGCGGCAGGGTTCTCGGCCGCTGCCCAATCGCCAGAATCCGAATTCGGGAATACGGTCGTCATCGGCGATCTCATGTGGCTCACCGCAACTAACGGGCGGGACACGAACTGGATGACCGCCTCCACCTATTGCCGCGAGCTTTCGATAGACGGCTACGACGATTGGCGCTTGCCTACGCTGTTCGAGCTCGAATCGATCTACGACCCCGACTCCGATGCTGCGCACAAAGTCCAAAGTCCGATCGAGCTGGACGCGCCGGATCTCTGGAGCACGACGAATCTCGAAGAGCTGAGCGAACCCGAGGACTTGGAAACGATCAGGCACGAGCC
>CAZFJU010000025.1:27207-29033 GCA_964518995.1 uncultured Gammaproteobacteria bacterium | reverse complement strand
CGGCCCGCCGGACCAGCGTCATCGCCTCGGCGGCGGCGGTCGCCTCGTCGAGCAACGAGGAGTTCGCGACAGCCAAGCCTGTCAGATCGCTGACCACCGTCTGGTAGAGGAACAGCACTTCGAGCCGCCCTTGCGAGATCTCGGGCTGATACGGCGTGTAGGCCGTGTACCACGCCGGGTTCTCCAGCACGTTGCGCTGAATGACGGGAGGCATGTGGGTGCCGTAGTACCCGAGCCCGATGAAAGACTTGAACACCTCGTTGGCGCCGGCGATCTGACGCAGTTCGGCCACCACCGCTGCTTCGTCCAGCCCGGGCTGCAGCGCGAGCGGCGTGCGCGTGCGAATGTCCGCCGGCAGCGCCTTATCGACCAACGCTTCGAGGCTGTCGATCTCGAGCGCGGCGAGCATCTCACTGATCTGCGCCTCATTCGGGCCGATGTGCCGGTCGACGAACGGCGAATGCTCGGCGGTTTCGCGCATCCCGCGACCGTCTTCCCTGATATCGTTCACGTCATCCCCTCTCCAGTTCACCCGTCACGATTCGGCCGTGAGCTGATCGTAGGCCGCCTGATCGAGCAATTCGTCGAGATCCTCGGCGCGATCCGGCTTGACCTGCAGAAACCAGCCCTCGCCCATCGGATCGCCGTTCACCGTCTCGGGCGCATCTTGCAGCGTCTCGTTGACGGCGACGATCTCGCCGGCGATCGGCATTTTGATGTCTGCCGCCGCCTTTACCGATTCGATGACGACGGCCTCTTCTCCCTGCGCGAGGCGGCCGCCGACCGCGGGAAGCTGCACGAAGACGATATCGCCGAGTTGCTCTTGGGCGTAGGCCGTGATGCCAATCGTGACGGTGTCGCCATCGAGACGCAGCCATTCATGGTCGGCGGTGTATTTCGTAGTGCTCATTATGAATTCCTGAAGTGCCGTGGACCCCCCATCAAGATAACGCTTACGCCATCAAAGTGGCACCACCGGGCGCGGCGACTGGAATCCTCAATCTCTTCCCGCCTGACGGCGACCCGGAAGCGGGCTTATCATCTGACAGCGCACGAGGTCGGCGTCGGACGAGGCAGAGGTCATGAGCAAAACAAAAACACTACGCAGAGCAACGGGTCAGCTGATCGCATCCCTGGCAGCCGCGGTCATGCTCCTCGTATTGCCTAGTCCGGGCACGGCACAGGTGCAGGCGGATGATCCGCTTCGTATCGGCTTCATCGGCGCCGGCCGCATGGGCGGGGCCGTCGGCCTGCGGCTCGCCGAAGCGGGCCACGAAGTGTTGTTCTCGTCGCGTAACCCCGAAAGCCTCGCGGATCTCGTCGCGCAGGCCGACGGCAATGCGCGCGCCGGCACGCCGGCCGACGCCGCGGAGTTCGGCGAGGTCGTATTCATCGCCGTGCCCTACGGCGCGCTGCCGGAGGTCGGGGAAACGCTCGGCGCGCTGCTGGAAGGCAAGGTCGTCATCGATTTGGCGAATCCGCGCGAGGACCGGGACGGCCCGATGGCGCGGGAAGCGCTGGAGCGAGGCACCGGGGTCGCCTCGGCGGAGTATCTGCCCGGCGTGCGCCTGGTCCGCGCGTTCAACGCCATGAGCTTCGTGATGGTTCGAGACGAGGCGCACCGCGACGGCGAGCGCATCGGCGTGCCGATTGCCGGCGATGACCCTGCGGCCGTCGCGACGGCCGAGCGCCTGGTGCGCGACGCCGGCTTCGATCCGGTCGTGGTCGGCCCGCTCAGCGCCGCCCGACGATTCGACGCCGGCACGAACGTGTATGTTCGCGGGATGACCGCGGCGGAGCTTCGGGAGGCGCTCGATCTCGAGTAG